>NZ_JBSFDB010000108.1:0-12748 GCF_053593695.1 Streptomyces sp. NPDC002144 | reverse complement strand
TGATTCGTCAGTCTTCTCCAATTTTTTAGTGGGAAATGCTCTTGATCTACGGTTCCTGCTCGAAAATCAATGCGAGCATCTCTTAATTCTTTTTTCTCACTCTTAATTGGCATTTTAGCACTTTGATATAAAAGCGGATCTAAGTCATTTACAAAATATCCTTTACGTCCATCACTACGAATGTAACCTTCTGCCAAAAGTTGTTCATAAGCATTAAGCGTAGTATTTCTACTTACTGAAAGCGAGTCAGCAAGCTGACGAATAGATGGCAGCTGTTCATTAACGGAAATATTTCCATTCTCCATATAAAATTTAAACTGCTCGTAAATTTGTTTATATTTCGGTGTGTTATCATTAAGAGCAAAAATAGTATTTTTCATTAATACCACCCTTGACATGTTTATTTGTTCATAATTGTACCTTTTTTAATGTCACATTACAGTATAAAATCTTTTTGAAGCCATTTATAGTTTGAAGGATATAAGCAAAAAGAAATCTTACTGAGGTTACTTTTAGAAATATTATACTAAGTGGCGGAAGCAGTGAAGAAAAATAATATATAAGGAGACTTTGAAATGAAAAATCCTTTTCTTGAATTTAGTGTTGCTATGGTAACACCGTTTACTTATGAAGGACAGCTTAATCTAGCCAGTATACCGCCATTAATTAATTATTATAAAAAGAATAATGTTCCCTCCTTACTGATCAGTGGATCTACAGGAGAGCAGCATTCTATGACTATAGAAGAACGTATTACTTTATATAATAAAGTAAAAGAAGCGGCGCAAGATAATTTTCTACTTTATGGAGGAGTTGCAGCAGTACAAACTAAAGATGCAATAGCATTGGCCATTGCAGCAGAAGAAGCTGGTTTTAATGGAATTATGTTAGGTTTCCCCCCATACCTTCGAATTAACGCCGCCATCAGCTCCCGGGTGTAGGGGTGGGCGGGGTCGGCGAAGACGGCCTCGGTCGGGCCCTCCTCGACCACCACGCCCTGGCGCAGGACCAGCACGCGATCGGCGATGCCCCGTACGACGGCCAGGTCGTGACTGATGAACAGGCAGGCCAACTGCCGTTCCCGGCGCAGGTCGTCGAGCAGGCGCAGCACCTCGGCCTGGACCGAGACGTCCAGCGCGGTCGTGATCTCGTCGGCGATCAGCACATCCGGCTCGCCCGCGAGCGCCCGCGCGATGCCGATGCGCTGGCGCTGGCCGCCGGAGAGCTGGGCGGGCAGCCGGTCGGCGAACGCCGGGTCCAGGCGTACGTCCCGGATGAGGTCGAGGGCCTTGGCGGCGGCCTGCTGCCGGTCGGGGGCGGTGCCGAAGAAGCGGAGCGGGCGGCGGATCGCGTCGCCGACCGTGCGGCGCGGGTTGAGGGAGGTGTCGGCGTTCTGGAACACGAGCTGGACCAGGCGCCGCAGGGCGGTGGGGCGACGGCGGGCGGGCTTGGCCAGGTCGCCGGAGCCGTGCGTCATCGTGCCGCCCGAGGAGGCGCGCAGACCGGCCAGGGACCAGGCGAGCGTGGACTTCCCGCTGCCCGACTCCCCGACCAGGGCGACGATCTCGCCGCACCGGACGTCGAAGGAGACGCCGTGCACGGCACGCGACGAGCCGTAGTCGATGGTGACGTCCGTCGCCGACACCGCGACCGGGGCGTCCGCGTCCACCACCGCCTTCGCCCGCACCTCCCGCTCGCCGTTGTCCCCGACGAGGGCGAGCCCGTCGTCGGTCAGGCGCGGCACGCTCGCCAACAGGCGTTTGGTGTATGTGTGTTGGGCTCCGGCGAAGAGGGTGCGGGTGGGTGCCGACTCCACGACCCGGCCCGACCGCAGCACGCTCACCTCGTCGGCCATCCGCGCGACCACCCCGAGGTCGTGGCTCACCAGCACGGCGGCCAGGCCCAGTTCGTCGCGCAGGGCGGTGACGAGGTCGAGGATGCCGCGCTGGGTGACGACGTCGAGGCCGGTCGTGGGCTCGTCGAGGACGAGGACCTTGGGGCGGGCGGCGAGCGCCATGGCGATGGCGACGCGCTGCTGCTGGCCGCCGGAGAGTTCGTGCGGGTAGCGGCGCGCGAGGTCGGCGGGGCGGGGCAACCGTACCTGTTCGAGGAGGTCGAGGACCGGGACCTCGCCGCCGGCCTCGGCGATCTGCCGTCCGACGCGCATGGACGGGGTGAGCGCGTGCCCGGCGTTCTGGGCGACCAGCGCCACCGTCCCGCCGCGCAGCCGCCGCAACTCCTTCTCGGGCAGGGCGAACACGTCCTTGCCGTCCACCCGCACGCTCCCGCCGTCCAGGCGCGAGCCGTGTCGCAGATGGCCGAGCAGGGTCGCCGCGACGGTCGACTTGCCGCTGCCGGACTCGCCGACGAGGGCGAGGGTGCGGCCCTCGGCGACCTCGAAGGACACGTCGTGCACGACGGGCACGTCACGCCCGCCCGAACGGTAGGACACATGAAGGGAGTCGACGGAAACCACAGCGGTAGAGGTCATCAGGAGCCCTCCCTGATCCGGTCCACGCCCCACGCCTTGGACAGGCCGTCGGCCGCGAGGTTGAGCCCGACCACGAGCGTGGCCAGGGCGATGATCGGCGCGAGGCTCGCCATCGGGACGACGGTGATGGCGGTGCGGTTCTCGGCGACCATGAGCCCCCAGTCGGGGGTCGGCGGGTCGGCGCCGAAGCCGAGGAAGGACAGCGAGGAGATCAGCAGCACGACCCAGGAGGCCCGCATGGCGAACTCCACGCACACCACGTCGGTGATGTTGGGCAGGACCTCCCGCCACAGGATCGACCAGGTGCGCTCGCCGCGGGCGCGGGCCGCGGTCACGTAGTCGGCGGGTACGACGGCCAGCGCCGCGCCGCGCACCACCCGTACGACCTGGGGTACGAAGACGACGGCCACGGCGATCACGATGACCACCGGGCCGGTGCCCAGCGCGGTCACGACGACGAGCAGCGCGAGGACGGCCGGCACCGACAGCACCGCGTCGAGGACGCGGCCCAGCACGTCGTCGAACCAGCCGCCGCGCAGTGCCGCCGCACAGCCGATGACCGTGCCGAGGGCGAGGGCGATGACGGTGGCGACGACGGAGACGCCGAGCGCGTAACGGCCGCCGTACAGCACGCGGGTGAGGACGTCCCGGCCGTACTGGTCGGTGCCGGCCCAGTGCGACCAGCTCGATCCGAGGAGGGCCTGGGAGGGGTCGTTGGCGGTGGGGTCGTAGGAGGTGAGCAGGGGGGCGAGGAGGGCGGTCAGGGTGTGGACGGCCACGATCGCGAGGCCGACGAGGGCCGTTCGGGAGGAGCGCAGGGTGCGCCAGGTGCGGGCCGCGCGTCCCGGCGTCGCCGCCGCGGTCACCGGCAGGGTGTCGAGGGTGGTCATCGGGTCCTCCCGCGCGTACGGAGCTTGGGGTTGAGGGCCATGGCGCCGAGGTCGGCGGCGAGGTTGCAGACGACGTACACGACCGCGCTGATCAGGGCGACGGCCTGCACGACGGGCAGGTCCCGGTTCTGCACGGAGGTGAGCATCAGCTTGCCGATGCCCGGGTAGTTGAAGACGTTCTCGACGACGGCGACACCGCCCACCAGCCAGGCCACGTTCAGGGCGATGACGTGCAGGGTGGGCAGCAGCGCGCTCGGCAGGGCGTGCCGGGTGACCACGTGCCAGGTGGACAGGCCCTTGAGCCGGGCCGTGGTGACGTACTCGCTGGCCATGACGTCGATGACCGACGTGCGGGCCATGCGGATGATGTAGGCGGCCATCACGATGGCGAGTGCGAGCGCGGGAAGCCATACGGCGGGCAGGAGTTGGCCGACGCTCGCGTCGGGGCCGTACAGGACGACCGCCGGGAACCACGGCAGTGCGACCGAGAAGCACAGCACCAGGACGGTGGCGACCACGAACTCCGGGACGCTCATGCCGACCAGGCCGGCGGTCGAGATCACGTGGTCGGCCCAGCGGTCGCGGTACAGGCCGGCGAGGATGCCCAGCACCAGGGACCCGGTCACCGCGAAGACGATGGTGACGACGGCGATGAGCGCGGAGTTGCCCAGGTACTGGGCGACCTCGCTGCCCACCGGCTTGCCGGAGACCAGCGACGTACCGAAGTCGCCGTGCACGGCGCCCTTGATCCAGTCGAAGTAGCGCTCCCAGGCGGGCTGGTCGAGTCCCAGTTGCCCCCGCAGGGCGGCGACCGCGTCGGGGGTGGCGTCCTTGCCGAGGATCTGGGTGGCGACGTCGCCGGGCAGGGCCTGGAGGGCGAGGAAGACCAGGACGGAGGAGAGGAGCAGCGTGCCGAGGGCGGCTGCCAGTCGGCGGGCGGCGAACACGAGCATGCTCAGGCTCCCTTCAGGCCGATGCCGAGGTAGTCGAACTCGAAGCCGTGCTCGGCGTATCCGCGCACCTCGCGGGAGATCCCCACGAGCCGGTCGGCGAACATCGGGGTCATCGCCCCGCCCTTCTCGATCACCATCGTCTGCGCCTGGCCGTAGAGTTCGCGGCGCAACGCGTCGTCGGTCTCGGCGCGGGCGCGGTCCAGGAGCGTGTCGAAGGCCTTGTCGGACCAGGCGGTCTCGTTGTAGGAGGAGCCGCTGCGGAAGATCTGTGTGAAGAGCTGGTCGACGGGCCGGCCCGTGTACCAGTAGGTCGCCATCAGCGGCTTCTTCATCCAGATCTGCGTGTAGTACGAGTCCGCGGCGGCGGTCTTGACGCGGATGCGGATGCCGGCCCGTTTGGCGGACTCCTGGTAGGCGAGCGCCATGGGGGTGAGCAGGGGGTCGTAGGCGGAGGTGTAGAGGTCGATCGCCAGACCCGACTGGCCTGCCTGCTTGAGCAGGTACTTGGCCTGCTCCGGGTCGTGCTTCGGGTGCGCGGCGATGTGCAGCGGGTCGTCCGGCGGGACCGGGTTGTCCCAGCCCGCGGTGCCGGCGCCCTGCAGGGCGACCTTCACCACGTGCTCGGGGTCGTAGGCGAGCTTCATCGCCTGGCGTACGCGTACGTCGGTGAAGGGCTTGTCGGTGGTGAGCATCGGGAGGACGTACCACTGGGCGTTCTTCACGCGGGCGACGGTCGCGCGGTCGGAGGCGGCGACCACGCGGGCCGTGGCGAAGTCGAGGTTGGTCTGGGAGAGCAGGTCGACCTGACCCGCGAGGAGGGCGTTGGCCCGGGCGGACATGTCGGCGACGGAGTAGAAGGAGATCGCGTCGAGGACGGGGCGTCCGGCCCAGTGGTCGGCGTGGGCGGTGATGCGGCCGGGGCCCGCGGGCGCGAAGGACTCCAGCTTGAAGGGGCCGGTGCCGATGCCGGTGCGGCCGATGGACTTCGCGCTGCCGTCCGGGATGACGTAGCAGTTGTAGTGCGTGAGCAGGCTCGGGAACTCGGCGTTCGGGGACTTCAGCGGGACGACGAGGGTGTGCGCGTCGGGGGTGCGCAGGGTCGTCGGGTCGACGAGCGGGGCGAGGACGGCGGCCTGCGGGGAGGCGGTCGCCTTGTCGATGATGTGGCGCAGGGTGTAGGCGGCGTCGGCGGAGGTGAAGGCCCGGCCGTCGTGGAAGGTGACGCCCTTGCGGAGCCGGAAGGTCCAGGTGGTGGCCTTGGCGTCGGTCTCCCAGGACTCGGCGAGGTCGGGCGCGAGGGCGCCGTCGCTGCCGACCCGGACGAGGCGGTTGTAGAGGGCGCCCAGGTATTCGTACGCCGACAGGGAGCTGGCCGGGTCGAGGGTCTCGGCGTCGGAGGCGGGCGGCCGGGCGATGCGGAGGCTGCCGCCGCGGTCCGGGGTGCCCCCCGGCGCCGCGGCCGGCAGCACCGTGCCGGCGTCCGCGCCCGAGCATCCGGACAGCAGCCAGGACGCGCCGAGGCTGGCGGCGCCCGCCGCGCCGGCGGTGAGGAACGACCGCCGTCCTGGGTGGTGGGTGTCGGGCATGGGCCGACCGTCCTTCTCGTTATTCGTTCAGCGGAACGATTGAGTGGAGTGCGTGAACGATAGCCAGTGGACGGTTTCCCGCCAACCCTCGGGCGCGGAGAATTAACCGCGGAAACGCACCCGTAACCGGCGGGGCGGGGCCATGGGGAGCGCGGGCCGGCCGCCCGGCTGGCTATCCTTTCCGCCATGACCAGCGCCGGAAGGCCCCGTGACACCTCGGTGCAGTCCGTGGACCGCGCCGTCTCGATCCTTCAGTCGCTGTCCCGGCGCGGGCCGTCCGGAGTGACCGAACTCGCCGCGGCGCTGGGTCTGCACAAGGCGACGGTCTTCCGGCTGCTCGCCACCCTGGAGTCGCGCGGTCTGGTCGAGCAGGACACCGAGCGCGGGCGATACCGCCTGGGCTTCGGCATGGTCGAGCTGGCCGCCGGCGCCGGGCGGCAGAGCGATCTGTCCCTGCTGAGCCGCCCGGTCTGCCGGGAGTTGGCCGCCGCCGTGGGCGAGACGGTGAACCTCGCGATCCATGACGGGCTCGAAGTGATCACCATCGACCAGGAGATGGGAGGTGCGACCATCTCCAGCATCGACTGGGTCGGCAAGCGCAGCCCCCTGCACGCCACCGCTGCCGGCAAGCTCTTCCTCGCACACATGCCCGAGGAGCAGGCCGACGAGGTGCTGGGGCGCGGGCTCGTGCGGTACACCCCGCACACGATCACCGAACCGGCGCTGCTGAAGGCCGAGCTGCGCACGGTCCGGGAACGCGGGTACGCCACCACCTCGCAGGAGCACGAGATCGGGCTGGCCGCCATCGCCGCGCCGATCCACGACCTGGACGGCCGGATCGTCGCCGCCGTCACCGTTTCCGGGCCGACCTTCCGCCTCGACCTCGGCGCCGACGACGAGACCGTGCCGGCTCTCGCGGAGCAGGTCAGGCAGGCGGGCGAGCGGATTTCCGTACGCCAGGGGCATCGCCCGCAGGTCTGACGAGGCTCTTCCCCACCCCTGCCGCCTCTTGACGGCTACGGCTGGCCGCCTCCACCATTTGTCTCGCATCGCGAGTCTGTATCGCGATACGAGACAAACGCGCTCGTTGCGTGCCACTGTCGGCACCCTCACGCAGCGGCCGGTCTCCCACTTCCCGAGGAGTGGTTGTGCCTTCCCAGAGCCTCGATCCCCTGCTCCAGCCCTTTCGCCTCAAACACCTCACCCTGCGCAACAGGGTCGTCTCCACCTCCCACGAACCCGCCTTCGGCGAGGACGGCCTGCCCAAGGACCGCTACCGCGCCTACCACGTCGAGAAGGCGCGCGGCGGTGTCGGCCTGACCATGATCGGCGGCTCCGCCGTGGTCTCGCCGGACAGCCCGCCCGCCTTCGGCAACCTGCTGCTGTACCGGGACGACATCGTGCCGTGGCTGCGCCGGCTCACCGACGAGGTGCACGAGGCCGGCGCCGCGGTGATGTGCCAGGTCACCCATCTCGGCCGCCGTACCAGCAACTACACCGGCGACTGGCTGCCGGTGCTCTCCGCGTCACCGCTGCGGGAGCCCGCGCACCGGGCGTTCCCCAAGGCCGCCGAGCCGTGGGACCTCGACCGGATCACCGCCGACTACGTCTCAGCCGCGCTGCGCTGCCGCGAAGGCGGCCTGGACGGCATCGAGTTGGAGGCGTACGGCCACTTCCTCGACAGCTTCCTCTCCCCCACCACCAATCACCGCGACGACGAGTTCGGCGGCAGCTTGGAGCACCGCATGGCGTTCCCGCGCCGGGTGGTCCGGGCGGTGCGGGAGGCGGTCGGCCCGGACTTCGTGGTCGGGATCCGGCTGATGCTGGACGAGGTCCGGCCCGGTGGGCTGACCTTCGACGACGCCCTGGTGGCCGCGGAGCGTTTCACAAAGGACGGCATCGACTTCGTCAGCACCATCCGCGGCTCCATCGAGAGCGACGCATCGCTGGTACGGGCCATCCCGCCGATCGGCACTCCGCTGGGACCGTTCCTGGAGTTCACCGGCGAGGTCCGGCGCCGGCTGCGGGTGCCGGTGATGCACGCGGCCCGCATCGCGGATCCCGCCACCGCGCGGTACGCCCTGCGCGAGGGACTGCTCGACCTGGTCGGCATGACCCGCGCCCAGATCGCCGACCCGCATCTGGTCGCCAAGGTCGCCGCAGGCCAGGAAGACCGCATCCGCCCTTGCGTGGGCGCGAGTTACTGCCTCGACGCGATCTACGACTCGGGCGACACGAAATGCGTCCACAACCCGTCGACCGGACGGGAGCTCCACCTGCCCCACACCATCCCGGCCACAACGGGACGTCGCAGGAAGGCAGTTGTCGTCGGCGCCGGTCCGGCAGGGCTGGAGGCCGCCCGCGTCCTGGGCGAACGCGGCCATGACGTGGTGCTGTTCGAGGCGGGGGATCTGCCGGGCGGCCAGATCCGGCTCGCGGCCTCCAACCCCCGCCGCCGCGACCTGCTCGGCATCGTCGACTGGCGGGTCGCCGAGTGCAAGCACCACGGCGTCGACCTGCGTCTGGGCACGTACGCCGAGGCGGCCGACGTACTCGCCGAACACCCCGACCTGGTCGTCGTCGCCACCGGCGGCATGCCCAACAGCACCTTCCTGGACGTGGGCGAGGACCTGGTCGCCGACACCTGGGACGTACTGACCGGCTCACTGCACCCGAAGGGCGAGGTGCTGGTGTACGACGACCACGGCGGCTATCCCGCCCTCGACGCCGTCGAGGTGCTCGCCGCCTCCGGCGCCCGCCTGCACTACGTGACACCGGAACGCACCCTCGCCCCCGACGTCGGCAGCATGAACTCCCCCGCCTACCTCCGGGTCTTCGCAGAACACGACGTCACGACCACCCTCGCCCGCCGCCTGCGCGCCGTGCGCCGCGCCCCGGACGGCCGCCTGACCGCGACCCTGAGCAGCGACTACACCGACGCCGACACCGAACTCACCGTCGACCACGTGATCGTGGAACACGGAACCCTCCCGGCGGACGAGCTGTACCGCGAACTCCTGTCCGGATCGAGCAACCTGGGCGAGGTGGACCACCGCGCCCTGCTCGCCCACCGACCGCAGACGGTGGTCCGCGACGACACCGGCCGCTACCAGCTGTTCCGCATCGGCGACGCGGTCGCCAGCCGCAACATCCACGCCGCCGTCTACGACGCGCTGCGCCTGTGCCTGCCGGTCTGACCCTCACCAACCGTCTGGAGAAACGACGTTGACGACATTCGCCCCCGTGACCTCTGTGTCGGACCCGGCCGCCCTGGTGGCCCGCCGCGCCCCCGGCCTGGGCCTCGAAGCCCCCTTCTACACCGGCCAGGAGTTCTTCGACCTCGACATCGAGGCGGTCTTCGCCCGTAGTTGGCTGTTCGTCGCCGCCGAGGCCGAACTCCCCGAGCCCGGCGACTACGTGACCGTGGCCCTCGGCCCGTACTCGGTGATCCTGCTCCGCGACGACGACGAAGAGGTACGGGCCTTCCACAACGTCTGCCGTCACCGCGGCGCCCGCATCCTCAACGAGCAGCACGGCTCGGTGGGAAACATCGTCTGCGGTTACCACCGTTGGACCTACGGCGTCGACGGCCGGCTGCTGCACGCGGAGTCGCTGCCGCCCGACTTCGACCGGTCCTGCTTCGGGCTGCGCGCCGTGCACGCCCGTACCCTCGCCGGCCTGGTGTTCATCTGCCTCGCCGATCAACCGCCCGCCGACTTCGACGAGGTGGCCGCCCGCATCGAGTCGTACATCGCGCCGCACGGCCTGGGCCTGGCCAAGGTGGCCACGCAGATCGACCTGGTGGAGAACGGGAACTGGAAGCTCACCATGGAGAACAACCGGGAGTGCTACCACTGCGGCGGCCACCCGGAACTCCAGTGCTCCCTCTTCCCCGTCTACGGCTACGCAAAGGAGGACGTGCCGCCGGTACTGCGCCCGGCGTACGACCGCTACCTCCGGGCCGACGCCGAGTCCCGGACGACGTACGAGGCGTTGGGCCTGCCGTATGCCGCGATCGAGGAACTGGACACCCGCGCCACGGGTTTCCGCATCCAGCGCGAACCGCTGGACGGAGCGGGCGAGTCCTTCACCGAAGACGGCACGGCGGCCTGCAGAAAACTCCTGGCCGACTTCACCACACCCCGTCTGGGCCGCCTGTCCCTGCACATGCAGCCCAATGCCTGGTTCCACTTCCTCTCCGACCATGCCATCACCTTCTCGGTGATCCCGCTCGCCCCGGACCGCACCCTGGTCCGCACCACCTGGCTGGTGCACGCCGACGCGGTCGAGGGCGTCGACTACCACCTCGACTCCCTGACCCGGGTGTGGACGGCCACCAACGACCAGGACGCGCTCCTGGTCGCCCGCGCCCAGCAGGGCATCTCCAGCCCCGCCTATCTCCCGGGGCCGTACAACCCCACCGAGTACCAGGTCGAGGCGTTCGTCAACTGGTACGTGACCCGGCTGAAGGCGCACCTCGAACGATGACCGACACCCTCCTGGACTGGACCGACGCCCTCCCCTGGAACGACGAGGCCACCGACGGGCTCCTGGTCTGCAAGCAGGTCCACGTCCTCACCCCGGACGTCAGGACCTTCGTCCTCCAGCCCCCGCAGCCCCGGCTCTTCCACCACGACCCCGGGCAGTTCCTCACCCTCGGCGTCGACATCGACGGCCGCTCCGTCGAGCGCTGCTACACCATCTCCTCGCCGCCCACCCGCCCCCACTCCCTCACCGTCACCGTGAAGCGGGTGCCGGGCGGGCTGGTCTCCAACTGGCTCCACGACCACCTGCGTCCTGGGGGCACGGTACGGGCGCGGGGCCCGCTCGGGGACTTCTCCTTCACCCGGCACCCCGCGCCGAAGTACCTCTTCCTGTCCGGCGGCAGCGGCGCGACCCCGATGATGGCCATGACCAGGACCCTGTACGACCTCGCACACCCGGCCGACGTGGTGTTCGTGCACAGCGCCCGCACCCCCGACGACATCCTCTTCCGCCGCGAACTCGACCTGATCGCCGCCACCGCGCCCACCATCCGGGTGGCGCACGTCTGCGAGGAGGACGGCCCCACCGAACCCTGGGGCGGCCACCGTGGCCGGCTGACCCTCGACATGCTCCGGCAGATCGCCCCCGACTTCCGCCGACGGGAGATCTTCACCTGCGGCCCGGCCGGCTACATGGCGGCGGTGCGCGACCTGCTCTCGGCGGCCGGGTTCCCCATGGACCGCCACCACGAGGAGAGTTTCACCTTCGAACCACCCCAGGCCGACGAACCCCCGGCCGACCCGACGGACACCGCCGAACACCCCTCGTACACCGTCGAGTTCACCCGCAGCCGGCGCACCCTCACCTGCGACGCGGACACCTCCCTCCTCGCAGCGGCCTCCCGGGCGGGCCTGAGCCTCCCGGCGTCCTGCGCCCAGGGAATGTGCGGAACCTGCAAGACGACCCTGCTGTCCGGGTCCGTCGACATGCGGCACAACGGGGGCATCCGGCCTCGTGAGATCGCCCAGAACAAGATCCTGCTCTGCTGCGCCAAGCCGCGGGAGAATCTCGTGGTCGACGCCTGACGAGCCCCATGCGATCGGCGCGAACGCTGCCATCGGGACAGCGTTCGAGACAGTCGGCAAGTCCCGAACAAGGCCAACACCTTGATGGTGAACAGATAGCGCCCCAGGAAGTTGATGGGCCGGTCCTTGAGCGGGGAGAGCCGCGCGACGTCCTCGTCCCGGCTCTCGTGGCCCTCGGCGCGTAACCGGGCGACAGCAGCGTCGATGCCAGCGGGAGTTCCACAGCACGACGGCGTTGAGGTCCAGGCCGAGCGCGACGAGCTGGTCCTCCTGGCCGTCGCGGCACGCCTGGCGAATCTGGCCCCGGCCGCCGTGACAGATCGCGCGGGCGGGGCGGTGACGGGACTCCTCAACGGTGAGCTGCCGGTTCATCAACCGCCGGTACAGCACGGCCCGGGCACCACAGCGGCGACGCTCTAATACTGGCCTCAGGTTGATCGGCGACAATGAGCGGCAAAAGCATCGACTGGAGGGGGCGGGCCGGCGTGCGGATCATGATCGCGGATGACGAGGCGGCCATCCGTGAATCGCTGGAGCGGGTGCTCCAGGTCGAGGGTTACGACACCAGCACCGTCGCCAACGGTTTCGCCGTGCTCGACGGGATCGGGGGCGACGCGCCGGATCTGCTGCTCCTCGACGTGATGATGCCCCGCCTCGGCGGGCTGGAGACCTGCCGGCGGTTGCGGGCCGCGGGCCGGGATCTGCCGGTGCTGATGCTGACCGCCCGTGACCAGGTCTCCGACCGGGTCGCGGGGCTGGACGCGGGCGCCGACGACTACCTGCCCAAGCCGTTCGCCACCGAGGAGTTGCTGGCCCGGGTGCGGGCCCTGCTGCGCCGGCGCACGCCGACCGACGAGGAGTCCCAGATCCTGTCGTTCGCCGACGTCCGGCTCGATCCGGACAGGTTCGAGGCGTGGCGGGGCGGGCGGCCGCTGCACCTGACCCGGACCGAGTTCTCCCTCCTGCAGGTCCTCATGAGCAACGCGACCCGGGTCTTGACCCGCGACGCGCTGTTCGAGGCGATCTGGGGCTTCGGCATGAGTTCCACCGCCAACAACCTTCAGGTATACGTGAGCTACCTGCGCCGCAAGATGGAGGCCGAGGGTGAGCCGCGATTGATCTACACGCTGCGGGGCCTGGGATACACGTTGCGGGAGACTCCTCCTTGACTTCTCCCCCAGCTGAAGCAGGGAGATTCTTCCCTCGCGGGTTGAGCTTTCTGCTTCTCAGACAGCAGCTGCCCCGAACTAACGGCAAG
>NZ_JBSFDB010000107.1:0-12834 GCF_053593695.1 Streptomyces sp. NPDC002144 | reverse complement strand
TGAAAATGCCTCCCTCCCGCGCCGTACGCGCAGGTGGGAGGCATGATCATGAAACCTACTTCTTCTTGCCCTGGGTTTCGACCGCCCGGTTTTTGGGGCTGATCAGTGGGGTGCTTACCCCAACTGACCTGCGGTCGGGCGGTCGTTGGTGGTCGTTGTCTGTCGTTGCTGGTTGACCTCGGAGGTTCCAGACAGGTTCCGGCTCGGGGCCCCGCATGGCCTCTAGCGTTAGAGGCCAAACCCTCTACCGCTAGAGGTCTCGCTAGCGGCCTACACCGCCTCTGACCAGGACGCTAGACGATAGGGGGCCATCTGCGGAATCCCCGAATTCTGCGCCCGGTGCGGCTCGCGGTGACCGGCCGCGGCCCCCTATCGGCTGGCCTCGCCTACAAGCAAGAGGAGCCCCCGCCCCGGCGTGCTCCTCTTGCTTGTGCGGGGCGGATCGTCCAAGCCCCCGCGAGTCGTTAGGCCCGCTAACGTTAGCGACTCTGATAGCGGGCACCCCTTACATTTGAGCCGCTTTCGATAGCGGCAGGGGTTGCTAACGATAGCGACCCTGATAGCGACCAAAACCGCAGGTGACCAGGTCATTAGCAGATAGCGGCCGACCGGCGCAGACCCCAGAAACGGCCCGATACACGCTCCCGAGAGGGCGGCCCGCGCTGCTAGCCTCCGACTGCTCAGGCATCGCTCTGGGCTGCCCGGTATGCCTCGTACTGAGTCCAGGCGCGTTCGAGCGTCTCGATGACCCGATCAATGGCGCCGCACCTATCAAGGTAGTCAAGCTTGGCCCTGCCGTCCCTTGCGTCAGGGCCAGTCTGGATCAGCGGAGACGTCCCGAGCGAGATCCCCGATGGCGTTGTGCTGGTCTTCAACCACGCTGTGAAGCTCTTCGGCTTGGGCATGTCGGCATCCTTCCGCTGCCGCGTCGAAACAAACCCAGTGAGGGGCGGCCTACGGCCGCGCACCCCTTGGCGCTCGCTTCGCTCGCGCGTCGGCCACCGGCGAGGCTGGGCACCGTGCTCGGACTGCGGCACCTCTCACGAAAAGAGGCCACCCACCCCGGGCGAGGCGGGGTGGTCTGTTCTGCCGTCCGGCATCTTCCAAGGGGCAAGCGACTGACGTGAGCGCGCGCCGCCCGGCCTCTGCCGCTTTGAAAAGCTTCCCGAGGCTCTTCAGCTGACAGGACGGCCGTGCGTACCGCGCGCGGCTCCCCCTCTGAAAAGCCGTCCCATGGGTAACGCACCGATGGTGTTCGCAATGAGCTGAGTCCCGACTCATCCCGGCTCACCTTCTGGTGCACCGTGAGTGGTCGAGCAGCGCACCCGGTCCTACGCTCGGGGAACTCCTTAGTGGCATTCGCCTCACGCTGCAGAAGACCGGCCGAGGCTGAGCCACTTCGGACGCTGCGGAGGCCCGCATGGAAGGACAGACGGCCGCTGAAGACGACGACGAACCGGATGCGGTCGAGCGGTGCCGTGCTCGGCGCCTGCTTCTCATCAATTGGTCGCCGATACTGGCGGTGCGTCGCCAACATCGTGGTGCGGCACTTCTCCTGATTGGAGAGCGCGAGCGGGTCGTAGAGTTGGCATCAGTGAGCCTGGCCGAATTGCGAACGAGCAGGCTCCCTGACTGTGTCGCGGATGGTGAGCCCTGAACCGACTGCAGGAACCCAGCGCCAGGGCCCTTTACATCGCGGTTGCGACCGTAAGGAAGCTATCTTAGCTTGCACCGCAACTCTTGGGGCGACTCCGCTCAGTTATTCCACACGCTATGATCGCAGGTATCCGTGCGGTTGACGCCGTCCTTTTCCAAGCACACCCAAACCTCAACGTACGTGTGTTCTGGAATGTCGTAAACTCCGCCATCAGCGGCATCGCGGTAGCTACATTTACCGTTCCCTCGGGTCTCGTTCAGGTAATACCCATTGTGATAATCGTGGTCATAGTAGTAAGACCATTGAATTGTCGAATGCACACCGTAACCATCTGCTTCAATATCGCAAACTTCAAGCTTGTCGCCGTCTCTAGTCCAATAGACGACTCCGCCCGGGTCCGAGTCGTCCGTGTGCATGCTATTGTCATAGGCGAAAGCGGGAGTAGTCGCCAATACCAAGGAAGCAGCTGCGGCAGCTAGCGGTACGAGCACTCTACCCAAATAACTCTTCACGTTATTGAAATCCCTTTCGCTACAAGATTACTTAAATATACTTTAGACGACAGCCAGATACTCTAGTCGACCACTACGTATAGAACAAGAGGGCGAAATCGACAGATGAGGTAATCAAGAAAAGCTAGATTATTCCCTATCGGAGAGGGCCACAAACCAAGGTTGTACAGCCGTCAGGCGGTCGAACCGGATGCCACTAAAGTGGCCCAAGACGTACGTAACGTTCAGACCTCCCAGGACCTCACAATCGGTATTTTGTGGGGCTGGAACACCATGGTGTTCCAGCCCCACAAGGCACAGACCCTGCCGGTTCGAGGCGCGGCGTCGAACTCCGACGGCCGCCGACCGCAAGCGGAGCGAGCCAAAGGACGGGCGGCCGTAGGCCGCTCCTTCTATGCCTCTGGGGACTCCTCAGGCGTCACCTGCCGGGGAAGATGCCGACTGGCTACGCTGGTGTGCACCAGCCAACGAATGGGGAGCGTGCTGCGGGAATGGCAGAGACCAAGACGGCTCGGGTAGAGCGCACGATCCGTGAGTGGGTCGGAGGGGGAGAGCTCTCGCCTGGTGACAAGCTGCCGTCCGAACGCACGCTGACGACGGAACTCGACATCGGCCGCACCGCCCTGCGGCAGGCTCTCGCGCGGCTCGTAGCCGAAGGGGTCTTGGAGGTCCACGGTCGGAGTTCGTACCGAGTGCCGGCGCCCTCTCCGGCTCAGCGGCGGACGGGCGCGTCCTCCGGAGAGTTGGAACCGTGGCAGATCTACGGCGAGCGGCCCGTGTACAACAACCCTTGGGTCCGGCTCGACCTGGTCGACGTCGAGCCCCCGGGCGTGAAGCGCTTTGAGCACCATGTGGTGCGGCTACAGCACGTCGCGATCACGGCCGTGCTGGACGACCAAGACCGCGTGCTCATGCTCTGGCGTTATCGCTTCGTGCCAGATCAGTGGGGCTGGGAGCTCCCAGGCGGGATCGTGGACGCGGGCGAGGATGCCCGTACGTGCGCCGCGCGGGAAGTCGAGGAAGAGACAGGCTGGCGCCTCGGCGACGTTGAGCACGTCGTCACGTATCAGCCTATGGTCGGCATGGTGGACTCACCGCACGAGATCTTCGTAGCGCGCGGCGCCGAGCAGGTAGGCGAGCCGAGCGATGCGGAGGAAGCGGGCCGGGTCGAGTGGGTACCGCTCGCGGACATCCCCGACCTGATGGCCCGCGGTCAGCTCATGGGCTCCGGCACCCTCGTTGCCCTCCTGCACGTGCTCGCGAATAGGCACAAGAGCACGTCTACAGCCTCTGCGTGAGCTGATCTATGCGGCGGCGATGCCGCGCCGATCCGGTGCGGCTCGCCAACAGGCGTGCGGTCCGCAGGTGCTCTTGCGCCTGGTCGTACTCGCCGCGCGCCAAGTGCGCTTGGGCAAGGTCGCACCGCAGCCCGGATTCGGCTCGCACGAACGTGGAGTCGAGCGAATCGAGTGCCTGGTAGAGGCTGTCCACCGCGTCATCGTCCCCGAGCATCGCAAGGGCGTTGCCGCGCCAGCGGGCCAGGTGCGAGCCGTTCAGGAAGATGCTCAACATGTCTGGGTCCCGGGCCTCGTCACCGGGCGGGAGCACGGACGCGGCCATGTCCAGGGCCCGGCGGCAGTCGTCGGCCAGTTCGGGCCCAGCCTTGGCGCACAGCTCCGCCTCGGCCGCATACAGCCATGCCTCAAGGCGGGGCGACATGCGGCCGTCCGCTGTCCTGCGAGCGTCGCGCACGAGGGCCACGGCCAGTTCGGGCCGCCCGGCCTCGCTGAGCACGTATGCCTGTTCCGCCATGGCGTGCGCGAGGTACATGGGCTCTTCGGCTTCCTGCGCTGCCCGCTTGCCTAACTCGTAGTTCCGCCAAGCCCGTTCGACAGCCCCGGCGTCCAGAGCCTGCCAGGCCGCGAGCGTCGCGGCGGCAGCAAGCGCCTGAGCAACCGGCCGGCGGGTGTCGGGGAGGACCGCGAACGTGAGCGCATCTTCGAGGCGGGCCAGGTGGCCCGTCATCTGGTCGACGAGAGCGGCGGCCCCCATCTGCCTGTCCATCGTGCGGAACAGCTCGGTCTGGTCAGTGAAGGTCTTCACCATGCTCAGGCCGACGCTCCGAGCGGAATCGATTCGGCTGATCAGTTCGTCGTAGCCGCCCACCAGTGGCGGCCCGGCCGCATGCACCTCCCCGAGCAACTCCCCATCGGTCAAGCCAAGGAGGGGCCGGAGGATCGCGGCGAACCTCGCTGAGATCTTGCGTCTGCCGTTCTCCCATTCGGAGACGTAGACGCGGAGGCTCGCAGTCGTCGGGACGCCAAGCGCGTGCTGCCGGGCGTATCGCTCGATCTCTCGCACGAGACGTTCCTGAGACCAGCCGCGAGCATTTCGAGCGTCCCTCAGCCGTTCACTCACGCATACCGCCCCCAGTCGCCAGGATGTTCGGACCTCACACCAGGATGCACCAAATCCCGCAGGTCGGAAGGGGTTAACACCGCTCTTAACACCCCGGTTATTAGGGCCTGTTGGCTACCGGCACACCCCTTCGCGGGCGTTCCCTCGAAGCATGCAGCAACCGCGAACCTCTCGGATCGAGTGCGCACCCCCTTGCATCTGGTGCGCACCAGATGCAGACTTCTGGTGCGCACCAGATTGGAACGCGAAAGCGGGCCATGACGCACGTATGCCGTCATGGCCCGACACAGCAAGGAGCGGCCACCTACCGCCAAGCAGTCAGCCGCTCCCCGACCCTCGAAGGGGCAACTCCATGATGCCTGGAAGCGAGACGATCGTGCCTCCCGCGTCGATCAACCGGCTTCGTTCGCAGGTGACCATGTACGGCGACTACGACCCGGACCAGCCGGTTCGCGTCGAGGTCCCCGTGAGCATGCACCTGTCTTTCTGGGACATCCTCGGTCTGCTCTCGTACACCTCGGGCGTGTGCGTGGCGTACGACGAGATGGACGATGACGACTACCTCCGGCAGTCGGTGCAGTTTGGTCTCATGCGCTACGGCGCGAGCGCGATCAAGATTCAGGCGCTGTCGGCCTGGCGTGCGTACTACGGCAACGGCTCGACCGACGGCCCCTCGCCCGAGTTCCTGCACCGTCTCGGCACAGCCGTAACCCGCACCTTCGGCGTGACCTCGAAGGACGGTGCGGCATGACCGTCACTCTGACCTCGCCCTACCCCCCGGCAGCACAGACAGCGGCGGAACGGCCCGTGTGGGCTCAGCAGATCCTCGCCGCGCGTCAGGTCCGTGACTGGTCTCAGGCGGACGCGGTCCGCGAGCTGCGGAATGTGTCGGCTGAGCCGCTGCCGGACGACGACACCATGATCCGGCAGTGGAAGCGCTGGGAGTCCGGCAAGACCATGCCGGGCGCCTTCTACAAGCCGCTTATCGCGAACATGTTCGGCGCCTCCGTGCTCGGTCTGTTCCCCGAGGTGACCGGCGTCCCGGCGGAGCCGATCAACCCGCTGCGCCTGCGCACGCAGGTCGACCTGTTCGGCGGCCCCGAGCCGCAGGACTGGCAGACCCGGGTAGAGATCCGCATCGCGGTCCACCCGACCGCCGATGAGCTGATGGGCCTGGTCATCTTCGGCGGGTTCCTGATCACGCTCGATGAGCTGGATGACGACGACGTGGTGGCCGAGACGATCCGCTTCGCGCTGGCCCACGACGGTGCTGGCGAGTTGGCGACGTGGGCAGAGCAAACCCGCCGAGTGTTCGCCGACCCGGCCACGGGCCCGGAGCTTCCGGCCGGGTACCTGCCCAAGCTGCGCCGCACCATCGCGCGCGTCTTCGGGGTGGTCGCGTGAGCACCGCCCTGGACGCCCTGTACGCGCAGGTGAAGCCTGCCCCGGCCCCGGTCATCTCCCTGACGGAGATGGACCGGCGCCGGGAAGGCGACGACTTCCCCACCATCCCCGTGGATGGCCTTGAGTTGACCGTCAGCGAGGCTGCCGCAGCGCTGTTCGAGACGGCCGCCGATGACCTCGCTGTCCCCGTGCCGAGCACGGACGCCCTGTACGCCGCGCTGACGGCCGCCGTGCGGCAATTGGGCCCGGCCGGGATCGCGGAGGTGACCGAGACGTTCGAGGGCTTGCCCTCTGCGGAGTTCTTCGAGGTCAAGGAGTGCCGCCACTTCGCCTACCGGCTCGCCCTGTCGTTCTGGTACGAGGGCGCCCGCGCCCGTGCGATGAGCGCCGGGGAAGTCGGCGTGGCCATCTACCTGTCCAGCATGGACCGCTTCCGGATGGCCGACTTCCGGGAGCTCCCGCGCCGCAAGCTGATGCTGGCCCGCGCCATCCATGAGGGCGTCACGGCCGTCCCGACCGAGACCCTGATCCGACTGGGCGCGGTGATGTCCGGCGAGTTGGGCGGGGTCGACCGCGACCGGGATCGGGAGTGGCTGTACAAGCAGGCGCTGCCCGACTACCACCGCCGCCGCTTCGTGTTCGACCTGGTCCAGTGGAACCGGGAACAGCCCGCCCCGCTCATCGTGCGGCCCGACTCCGGCGGCTACCTGGTCGGCCTCACGCCGCCGCCCGGACCTGACGGCAAGTGGCAGCGGCCGATGCGGGCGGAGTGGTGACCATGTCCCACAAGCAGGTGCTCAACTCGGCACGGCGCCGCGTGCGCAAGGAGCAGCTCGCCCGCCGCCAGGGGCAGCGTTGTGCCTACTGCCGCCGCCCGTTCTCCAACCTGCGGGAGGCCACGTTGGACCACATCGTGCCGCACTCGCTGTGGCGCACGTGGACCGTCACCGCCCTTGCTCTGGCGTGCCTCGACTGCAACAACGCCAAGGCCGACCGCTTCCCCCTCTCGCTCGCCCTGGTGTTGCTGTGGTCGGCCGACCCGAGTCGGCCGACCGTCGGCCCCGACCTCTGGCCGACGCTGGCCCGACTCGCCTACGCCAACCGGTCGGCGTTCACCGCCGTGTGGTCGGCTACCGAGTCGGCCGACCCGATCGGCGAACAGTCGACCCCTGACCAGCGTGACGACGTGCGTCACGCGCCGCGTCACACCCCGGTATCGCGCCCGATCGCGCGGCCCGACTGCTTGCGAGCGCCCCGACCGGTACGGGTGTGCGCGCGGCCGATCGGAGAGGCTGCATGAACCACGACATCCCGATTCCTGCGCCCACCAACCCGATGGCCGTTGCCCGCCACCTGGCCCCCCAGTGGGAGCACCAAGGCATTCTCACGCTGCGGCACTGGCGCGGCACGTGGATGTGCTGGGACTACTCGCACTGGCGCGAGTTGGACTCTCAGGAGATCCGCGCCAGCCTCTACAAGCAGCTCGAACACGAGGTGTACGACCACCTCACTCCCAAGGGCGAACTGGAACAGCGTCCGTGGGCCCCAACTATCCGCAAGGTCGCCGACCTGATGCAGGCCATCGCCGCCGTGACCCACCTGGCGCCGACCGTCGACGCTCCGGCGTGGATCGATGCGCCCTCCGACGGGCTACGCCGCACGTCCGCCCCGCCGGCCAATGGCGTGGGGAGTCCCATCGTGGCGTGCACGAACGGGCTGCTTCGGGTCGCCGATCGGACCCTGACGGAGCTGACCCCGGGGTTCTTCAACCTGGTGTCGGTGCCGTTCGACTACGACCCGAACGCGACCGCACCCACGTGGGAGGCGTTTCTCCGGCAGGTGTGGCCGGACGATCCGGCGTCCATCGCAGCACTGCAAGAGTGGTTCGGCTACGTGCTCTCGGGTCGCACCGACCAACAGAAGATCCTGCTCATCGTCGGTCCGACCCGTTCCGGCAAAGGCACCATCGCCCGCGTGCTGGCCGGACTGGTCGGGGAAGGCAACATGGCCGGGCCCACGCTGGCCAGTCTCGGCAGCAACTTCGGACTCTCCCCGTTGCTGGGCAAATCGCTCGCGGTCGTTGCCGACGCGCGGCTGACAGGCCGGGACGGTCACCAGGTCGTAGAACGGCTGCTGACCATCAGCGGTGAGGACACCATCGACGTGGACCGGAAGTTCAAGGACCCGTGGACGGGCAAGCTCCCGACCCGGCTGATGATCCTGTCCAACGAACTCCCGAACTTCGGCGACTCCTCCGGGGTCATCGCCCGCCGGTTCGTCGTGCTGAACATGACCGTGTCGTGGCTCGGCAAGGAGGACACCGCGCTCACGGACAAGCTCAACGCGGAGATGCCCGGCATCCTCAATTGGGCTCTGGACGGGCTTGCCCGCCTGGAGACGACCGGCCGCCTCACGGTGCCGCCATCGTCCCAGGAAGCCGTCACCACCATGCAGGACACTGCCTCTCCCACCTCGGCATTCGTCCGCGAGTGCTGCGAGACGGGCCCGGCCTGCGAGGTGACCGCCGAAGAACTGTGGATGGCGTGGCGGCACTGGGCTGACGACAACGGCGTCCGCCCCGGTACCAAGGCGATGATGGGCCGCAACCTGCAATCCGTCGTTCCGCAGGTGCGCCGTACCCGGCCGCGTGGTGCGGACGGCCGACAGGTGCCCACCTACAGCGGGATCGCACTCACGGCCGACGGCCGCCGTTCCATGAGTCCCGACTCAGCCCCTCTCACGGGCCACGGGCAGGCGCTGAGTCGGGTTGAGACGGGACTCACGCTATTACAGGCGCCATCTCGCGAACTGCCCCTGTGCGCCGGATGCGGGCACCCCTTCGAGCCGCTCGAACCGGGCCAGACCAGTCACCCCACCTGCACCCCTGCCGCCGCGAGGGAGGCGTCATGAGCACCGCCAACCAGCCGAGCACCGACCCGCCCGCCGCTCTTCGCGGCGGACTGCCGGACCGGTACCTCACTCCCGAGGACCTGGTGACCATGTTCAGCCTGCCGAGCGTCGAGACGGTCTACCAGTGGCGCCGCAAGCGCATTGGCCCGCCCGGCTTCCGCGTCGGCAAGCACGTCCGCTTCGACCCCGCCGCCGTGGCCCGCTGGGTCGCCGAACAGACCGCCCTGCCCGACGCCGCCTGACGTACGGCGGGGCAGGGAGGACACCGCCACCGGGCCAGGGAGGCAGGGAGAACTCCCTCCGGGCCTCCCTGACCCGCCTCCCTCTCCCTGACCAGGGCGGACAGCCTCCTAGGGAGGCAGGGAGGCAGGCACTGAAGCCCCCCGGAAACGGTCCCCAGGAAGCCTCTCCGGGCCCCTCTCTCCGCCTCTCTGAGAGCCCTCCGGACGGTGCTACCGGTAGCACCTCGCCCTACTACCGGTAGCAACCCCGCTAGCACCCCAAACCCCCAGTGATCAGGTCCGTAGCGAGTAGCGGGCTTCCCCCAGCACACCCCGAAACCGGCCGGATGGCCGCTCCCTGGCCCTCCTGCGCCTTGCTACCGGCCGCGCTCTGCGGCCATCACCCGACAAGGAGCCCACAGCCCGTGTCCATCCACCTGGAAGACCGCTGGTACCGACGCCGCCGCGACGGCTCCCGTGTCCGCACTGCGCGCTACGGCCATGGCCCGCGCTACCGCGCTCACTTCAGCGACGGCACCGGCCGGCGCACCGCCAAGTGCTTCCACGATCGCCGCGCTGCTGAGCGCTGGCTGGTGAAGACCGAAGTCGCCCACCTCCTGAAGGGAGCCGCCTGACCATGGCAGGCCACATCTTCGATCGCTGGTTCAAGACCAGCACCGACGCGAACGGCAAGACGGTTCGCGTGAAGACCGACCGCTACGGCATGGGCTTGCGCTACCAGGCCCGCTACGTCGGCCCCGACGGCAAGCGCAAGAACAAGTCCTTCCCCGACGGACAGAAGCGCCTCGCCGAACAGTGGCTGAGCGCCATCACGGCGGACGTCGCCCGCGGCGACTTCATCGATCCGAACGCGTCCCGTACGACGTTCCAGGAGTTCGCTGAGCAGTGGCTCGCGAGCCAGAGTGGTGATCCCAACACGCGTGCGTCGATGGAGTCTCAGCTCAAGCTGCACGCCTTCCCCCGCATCGGGTCGCGTCAGCTCGGGTCGTTCCAGCCGAGCCACATCCGCGAGTTCGTGACCCAGCTCGAAGAGACCGGCATGTCCGGCTCGTACGCCCGCGTCATCTTCTCCAACGTCCGCGCCGTACTCTCCGCCGCCGTGGAGGACGGATGCCTACGCCGGAACCCCTGCAACTCGCGCACGGTGACCCCGCCGGCCATGGGCTCGCGCCGCGTCGTCCCCTGGGAGCCTGAGCGCGTTTTCGCCGTACGCGCCGCCATGGTCGAGCGGTTCCGCCCCATGGTCGACGTGGGCGCAGGGTGCGGCCTGCGGCAAGGGGAGATCCTCGGGCTTTCCGTCGATGACATCGACTTCGACAGCGGCACCGTGCACGTGGTGCAGCAACTCAAGCTGAGCCTGAGCAAGGCGGTGTTCGCACCGCCGAAGGGTGGCAAGCTCCGAGACGTTCCGCTACCCGATCCCGTAGCGGAGGCACTCCAGGAGCACATCAAGCGGTTCCCGCCTGTGGAGATCAAGCTCCCGTGGATGCGGGGCAACGGTCAGCCAGTGACGCGACGGCTCATCTTCACGGGCCCCAACGGCGGGCACGTCTGGCGTACGTCCCTGAACGAAGACCACTGGAAGCCCGCTCTCGCCAAGGCCGGAGTCATCCCCAAGGCCAAGAGCCGGGAGCACGCCGCCGCCCGCGAGCACGGCATGCACGCGCTGAGGCACTTCTACGCGTCCATCCTCCTGGACGCCGGGGAGAGCATCAAGGCGCTCGCTGAGTACCTCGGGCACTCCGACCCGGGCCTGACCCTGAAGGTGTACGCGCACCTCATGCCGAGCAGCCGAGACCGGGCCCGAAAGGCTCTCGGCAAGGCTCTCCGGCCCCAAGATCCCAAGGGCTGAGGTTTCAGGGAGGTTCCAGAGCATGAAAATGCCCCTGATCCGTGCTTGCGCGCAGGTCAGGGGCATGATCACCGAACCTACTTCTTCTTGCCCAGTGTGGGGAGCCCGGTTCACGGCCCTGGTCAGCGCATCGCATCGCATCCCGGGCGAAACAGGGCCAGATGGCCCTAGTGAAGCCGGCCGGGCGGCGCAACGGTGGGTGATGGCCCAACCATGCGGTTCCCGGAAGGAGAAAACGCCGTGACAACTTCCTCTAATCCGTCAGGCACCGGCTCTCCGCTCCGCACCGAGCAGCCGGACACCGTCGTCGAACGCCTAGGCGGCGTGGCGAACCTGGGCTGGCAGATCCGGCTCACCGTGGGCCTGGCTGCCATTGCCCTGGGCGTCGTGGTCCTTGCCTGGCCAGGGGAGACGCTGCGAGTCGTCGGCGTGCTCTTCGGTGTCTACCTGCTCGCCGTCGGTGTCTTCGAGCTGGCCGCCGCATTCGGCACACACATCCCCGGCCACCTTCGGGTCCTGCACTTTGTCACGGGTGCGCTCAGCGTTCTGCTCGGGTTGATCTGCTTCCGCGGCACCTTGGAGTCGCTGCTGATGCTCGCCCTGTGGATCGGCTTCACCTGGCTGCTGCGCGGCATCATGGTTACGGCTACGGCGGCCTCCGCCGAAGCCATGCCGGCGCGCGGCTGGATGGTGTTCTCCGGAATCATCGGCATGCTCGCCGGAATCGTGCTGATCGTCTCGCCGTTCACCTCGATCGCCGCGCTCACCCTGACGGCGGGCATCATGGCCATCGTCCTGGGAGCCGTCGAGGTGTTCTACGCCGTCCGGATGCGCGTCGAAATCGGCAGCCTGGCGCCCCGCGCCGCTGGCGAACGACGGCCTCTGTTCCGCTCTCATCCCCACCCCCAGCACTGAGCGCCACGGCCGGATGGGCGTCTTCGGCCCGGCACAGGGCTCTGCCGCCCGGTTTTCACCGCACGCCGTGGGCGTCGGAGGAGCCACCGGCGCCTACTCATTCCCTGCCTAAAGATCAGGGCTCGTTTGACGGTCAGCTAGGTGAAGCGCGGTCACCGGCGGACGCGGCCTGGAGGTTGCCTTCGACTTGGCCGGCATGCCCGTCGTCCGCAAGGAGGCCGCCTTCGGGCTCGGCCCGAAAGGCTCCCTGATTCCGGTGGGGAGCACGCAGCACCAGAAAAACCGATTTGCGAGAGAGGTAGGACCATGACAGAGACGACGGACCACATCACCCAATTGACGGATCGGGCGAAGCACGCGCAGGAGCAGGTGCAGAGCGCCATCAACAAGAACCGGGAACAGTTGACGGCTGCGGTCGAACAGGCTCAGCAAGAGGCGGAACAGCGGGCAGAGGAACTCCGCCGCGAGGCTGCCGAACAGAAGGCCGCTGCCGCTGCGTCACTGGAAGAAGCGCGGGACAAATGGCAGGAGCATGTGGCGACGGCAAAGGTGCGTTTCCAGGAACGCAAGGCCGAGCATGACGTGAAGCGCGCCGAGCGCAACGCGGACGATGCCGAGGACTATGCAGCCTTCGCAATCGACTATGCCGCCTCAGCGATCCTGGAAGCGGAATCCGCTGCACTGGAAGCGCTGCTGGCCCGGTCGGAGGCCGAAGCCTTGGCCAGCAGGTAGCCAGACTGAGCTGGTTCCGCTTTGACGGACACTGTCGGTGGGGTAGCCAGGCCGGCCTCGTTAGGGCGCTTCGGCCTCAGGACCCTGAAGGCTGAGGTTCCAGGGAGGTTCCGGCGCATGAAAATGCCTCCCTCCCGCGCCGTACGCGCAGGTGGGAGGCATGATCATGAAACCTACTTCTTCTTGCCCTGG
>NZ_JBSFDB010000106.1:0-13153 GCF_053593695.1 Streptomyces sp. NPDC002144 | reverse complement strand
TGGCTCCTCGGCCCCTTGGCATGCCCTCAGCTTTGGTCCAGTTCGATCAGCCACCAACAACGTCCAAAACCACGGAGGTTGACAGGGGGAGTCTGCGTGGTCCACCTCATCCGCGCCAGCCTGCGCTACGCCTCTCGCCGCGACTGGGCCGAGGTCGCCCGCGACCTCAAGCCCGTCTACACCGCCGTCAACGAGGAAGAAGCCCGGCAACGGCTCGCCGACTTCGACGCCACCTGGGGCAAACGCTACCCCTCGATCGCCGGCACCTGGCAGCGGGCCTGGAGCGAGTTCGTGCCCTTCCTCGGCTTGCCCGACGCCATCCGCCAGGTCGTCTACACCACCAACGCGATCGAGTCCCTCAACGCCCGCTACCGGCGGGCAGCCCAGGCGTGCGGGCACTTCCCCAACGAGCAGGCCGCCCTCAAACGCCTCTACCTGGCCACCCTCGCCCTCGACCCCACCGGACGCGGCCGCCAGCGCTGGAACAACCGCTGGAAGTCCGCCCTCAACGAGTTCGACGTCCTCTTCGACGGCCGACTTACCGCCGGACGGGTGTAGGCCGAACAGCCCACCGAACAACTCGTAGGCCAAACAGACGAATCACACCTAATTCCTGATAGACCCTCGTCGGCCTCAGGGTAGGGCCAGAGCGGCAGCCGCTGGGGAGTAACGGGGCCAGGTGCGGGCGGGTTGAGGATCACGGCTTGCCTCCGCGTCCGGCGAGCAGGGTCGCGAGGCGCGGCGGAAGACGGCGGCGGGATTGATGACACCGGTCCCGAACTTGTCCCGGACGCGGTCGATGGCTGTTTCGGGGACCAGCCGGGCTTCGGGGTGCCATCCGGGCTGATCTCTCGGGCCACCTGGTCGGCGCTGATGAGGTCCTCGTCTCGGAGGGCGAGCGCGGTGAGTCGGCCGCGTTGCAGGCCGGCGGCTTCCATCGGCTGGGTCGCGAGCAGGCGCAGGTCGTCGTCGTGTGCGGACGGCTCTGCCAGGCGGCGGGTCTTCTCCCGCCGGCTGTTGCCGGCGAAGGTGAGGGTGGCGGCGGGGGCCGCCTGCTCGCGTCGGCGGAGAGTTGGCCTGCCGTTCCGCAGAGATCTGTCCGGCTTGCTCGGAGGGGAGCCTTCTCCAGAGCGAGTACCGCACATCGTGCAGCCGCAGTTCGGCGGCCGGCATCGCGCGAGTCGGCCCGCACCCGGCAATGATCACGTCGAACCTGAGGGGTGCACGATCGGCGCCGGAGGCCGGCGACCGGAGAACGCCAGGGACCTCGCCCACGGTGAAGTCGCGCTCGGCCATGCCGTTGGGCGACGACTTCATTCGTCCGAGCCTTTCCCCGGTGGGGGTCGGACAGGAGTGACACGAGAAACAGTTATGACATGTACATGCCCTACGCTCCCGGTTGACCTTGCTCCTTCTCCCCCACGGAAGGTCTGGGATAACCCGGATGACCAGAACGAACCAGAGACGAAAGACCAGAACGAGACTGGCGGTACTGCCCGCCCTTCTGAGCAGCCTGCTGGCGCTGACTCTGGCGGCACCGTCCGCCGCGGCCGGCTCCGGCGACCCGGCACCGGCACCTTCACCGGCACCGGACATCGCGGCACGGGATACGGTCGGCGCGGCGACCGCGGAACCCGCCACTCGCCCCCTGTGCGCGCGGCCGAGCAAGCCCGGCGAGGTGTCCTGTTTCGCACTCGCCCGTGACGACGTACGGCAGGCCAAGGGCCTGCAGCCCCTCGCGGCCCCGGCAGGGCTGGGCCCTGCCGACATCCAGAGCGCCTACGACCTGCCCTCCGCCGCGGCCGGGTCCGGCGCCACGGTGGCCATCGTCGACGCCTACGACAACCCGAACGCCGAGGCCGACCTGGCCGTCTACCGCAGCCAGTTCGGCCTGCCGCCCTGCACCACCGGCAACGGCTGCTTCCGCAAGACCGACCAGCGCGGCGGCACCGACTATCCGCAACCCGACGCGGGCTGGGCCGGGGAGATCGCTCTCGACCTCGACATGGTCAGCGCAGCCTGCCCGCAGTGCTCGATCCTGCTGGTCGAGGCCGACGCGCCGAGCATCGAAAGCCTGGGCGAGGCGGAGAACAAGGCGGTCGCGCTCGGCGCCACGTACATCTCCAACAGCTGGGGCGCGAGTGAGAGCGCGATCGGCGACGAACCCGGCGACGCCTACTACAAGCACCCGGGTGTGGCCATCACGTTCAGCACCGGCGACAACGGCTACGGCACCAGCTATCCGGCCACCCTCCCCTACGTCACGGCGGTCGGCGGCACCTCGCTGAGCCGCGATCCCGCGACGAGCCGGGGCTGGAGCGAGTCCGCCTGGAGCGGCGCGGGCAGCGGCTGCTCGGCCTACCAGTCCAAGCCTTCCTTCCAGACCGACCGGGGCTGCGCCCACCGCGCCGTCGCCGACGTGTCGGCGGTGGCCGACCCGGCGACCGGGGTCAGCGTCTACAACACGTACGAGGACGGCGGCTGGGGCGTCTACGGCGGTACCAGCGCCTCTTCCCCGATCATCGCCGCCACCTATGCCCTCGCAGGGAAGCCGGGCGCCAAGACCTACCCCAATGCCTACCCGTACGCCCACGCCGCCGCCCTGCACGACGTGGCCACCGGCACCAACGGCACCTGTGACACGGCGGACCTGTGCTCCGCCGGCACCGGCTGGGACGGCCCGACCGGCCTCGGCACCCCGGACGGCAGCGCCGCCTTCACCACCGGCCCGTACGGCGAACTCACCGGCAGGGTCACCGACCCGGGCACCGGCACCGGGCTCGCCGACGTCCGCGTCACGGCTGGCGCGAACGCCACCACGACCGCCGCCGACGGCTCGTACGACATGACGCTCCCCGCGGGTACGTACGACGTGAAGGCCGAGAGGTTCGGCTACGGCAGCGCCCTCTCGGCCGGCGTCGAGATCGGCGACGGTCAGAGCGCCGGCCGCGACTTCGCGCTCACCCAGCAGCCGCTCGTCACCTTCACCGGGCGGGTCCGGGACGGCTCCGGGCACGGCTGGCCGCTCTCCGCGGGCATCCAGGTCGCGGGCCAGCCGTCGACCCGGACGTACTCCGACCCCTCGACCGGCCGCTACAGGCTGCGGCTCCCGGCCAACAGCACGTTCTCCCTCCAGATCGACCCCGTCTACGCCGGCTACCAGGTGACGACGGCCGACGTGACGACGGGCACCGAAGCGGCCCACCAGGACTTCGCCGTCAAGGTCGACGCCGCGTCTTGCGTGGCGCCCGGCTACCGGCAGACGTTCAGCGCCCCCACCGAGACCTTCGACGGCACGTCGGCGCCCGCCGGCTGGAGCGTCACCGGCAACGGCGACGGGCACACCTGGCGCTTCGACGACCCGGCCGGGCGCGACAACCTCACCGGCGGCTCGGGCGGCTTCGCCATCGCCGACAGCGACCACTACGCCGACGGCGAGGACACCTCGCTCGTCTCACCCGTGCTCGACCTGACCGGCTACGACACGGCCGCGGCCCGCTTCGACACGTTCTACAAGAAGTTCAGCGACTCCTCGAAGGCGAACGTGGATCTCAGCACGGACGGCGGCCGGACCTGGTCCACGGTCTGGCGCCGTGACCTGGTCAACGCCGGGCCCGGCGCGCAGACGGTGGGCCTCCCGGACGCGGCCGGGAAATCCGCCGTGCGGATACGGTTCCGCTACCTCGCGGACAACGCGTACTACTGGCAGGTCGACAACGTCACCTTCGGCGGCGTGCGGTGTGCCCCGGTCCGGGGCGGGCTGCTGTACGGGACGGTGAAGGACCGCAACACCGGCGCACCGGTGGCCGGGGCATCGGTCCGCGCTCCCGCCGACGCCTCGGCGACGACGGCCGGGGACGGCACGTACGCGCTCTTCTCCCCGAAGACGGGCCGGCAGCCGATCAGGGCCAGCGCCGACCACTACGCCACGGTGACCAGGACGGTCCGGGTCAAGGCCGACCACGCGACCCGCCTCGAACCGGTGCTGCGCGCCGGGCAGTTGTCGCTCAGTCCGGCGTCGGTCACGCAGACCGTGCGCCGGGGACGGACCACGACGGCAAAGGTCACCCTGCGCAACACGGGCTCGGCGCCCGTGGCCGTGACGCTCACCGAGCGGTCCGGCGACATTCCGGCCGCCACGGCCGCCGACGCCGCCGCGCAGTACGTGCCCGGCGACTACAGCCCGCTGCCGCTGACGGCGGCCAGGTCCTCGACCGCCTCGGGCACCAAGGCGGCGGCTCCCGCCGCCTCCGGCTGGACCAAGGTCACCGACTACCCGACCGCCGTGATGGACAACGCGGTGGCCACCGGCCCGGACGGCCGTGTCTACTCGATCGGCGGCATCGACGGCACATCCCTGCTCAACGGCGGGAACGTGTACGACCCGGCCACCTCCACCTGGACGGCGATCCCCGGCGGCCCGGCCACCTCGCGCGAGGCATCCGAGGCCGCCTTCCTCGGCGGGAAGCTCTACGTCACCGGCGGCTGGGACGTGACCGGCAGCCCCGTCGCCGCCACCGAGGTCTACGACCCGCAACGCCACACCTGGTCCATCGCCGCCCGGGCGGCCACGCCCTACGCCGCGGCCGGCTCGGCGACGCTGGACGGCAAGTGGTACCTGGTCGGCGGCTGCGCGACCCGGTGCGGCACCACCACCGTCCAGGTCTACGATCCGGTCGACGACACGTGGGGCACTGCGACGCCGTATCCCGAGCCCATCTCGTGGCTCGGCTGCGGCGCCATCGCCGGCAAGCTGTACTGCGCGGGCGGCTACACCGCGGACGGCGGCACCCGGCACGCCTACACGTACGACCCAGGCACCGCAGCCTGGACCCGGATTCCGGACCTGCCGACCGACCTGTGGGGCTCCGCCTACACCGCCGTCGACGGCCGGTTCCTCGTCTCCGGCGGTGCCAGCGACCTGATGGGCGGCCGCACCGACGGCGGCTACGCCTACGACCCGGCCGCCCGCACCTGGACGGCCCTGCCTCCGTCCGCCAACGCCCTCTACCGGGGCGGTAGCGCGTGCGGCTTCTTCCACGTCGGCGGGGCCCGCAGCGTCTACGACGCCGTCCCGGCCGTCGAACGGCTGCCGGGCCTCGACGACTGCGTCCCGACCACCGACGTGCCCTGGCTCTCGGCTGACTCCGTCACCCTGCGGCTGCGTCCGGGCGCGCGCGTGACCGTCACCGTACGGCTGGACGCGTCCGTCACGGCAGTGGACCGGACCGGCACGTACACGGCCGCCCTGGCGGTCGGCACGGACACCCCGTACACCTACCCGGTGGTTCCGGTGCGCATGACCGTGCGCTGACGTCAGCCGTCCGTCCCTCGTGCGCCGTCCGGCCGTTCTCCGAGCGAGTGCGGCCGGGCGGCGCGACGCTTTTCGATGGAACGGCCTCGGCGGTCCGGTCGGGCAGTAGCGTGAAGCCAAGCAACTGGACCCCACTCACCTCGGGACAGCCCGCGGACTCTACGAAACCCGGGACAGCTCACCGGCACGGGACTGGGGCAGGACTGGTTCTCCCAGGCGTGTTCAGCAGGTCCATGGCCCCTCATCCTGACGCCGCAGGACCCTCCACATGATCGCCGCGCCCTGGATTTAGGGGTGTGAGCGCCATCACATGACTCGCCGTACCTCCGGGACCAGCGGACTCGTTCTCAAAGCATCTCACGGCGTTACTCCCAATTTACAAAAGCCCCTATCCGTGCCGATCCCCACCCTTATGGGGTGCCGCTTAGGGGGCGGTTAAGGGTACGAGCCGCTCCGTACGAATGCGTAACGTATCCGGCGTCGCGGGAACTCGTCACACGCGGGGTCATGTCCCCCGACAGGTCTGAACAGATTCGGCGGCTTCCATCCTGAAGCAGCTGATTTCCCGACGGAAGGGGCCGGCATGGATGCATTGACCGAAGCTCTACTAGCAGGGGTCGACGCGGAGAAAATCGAGGAGATCAATCTCCCCGAAACCTATCTCGCCGCACATCTGCGAATCGACGACCTGAACATGTTCGACGGCCTGCGGGACAGGGATGTGCGGAAGTCCCTCCATGTGGACCGTGTACCCATGCCCACCCTCGCGCCGGATGAAGTCGTGGTTGCCGTGATGGCGAGTTCGATCAATTACAACACGGTGTGGTCGGCGACCTTCCAGCCCGTTTCCACCTTCGGCTTCCTGCGCCGACTGGGCCGGGAGGGCGGTTACGCGGCCCGGCACGACCTGCCCCACCACGTGGTGGGCTCCGACGCCTCCGGCATCATCGTGCGCGTCGGCGCCGGGGTGCGGAAGTGGCGCCCGGGTGACCATGTCGTGGTCAGCTGTGTGCAGGTGGACGACCAGGAGCCGGCCACGCACGCCGACGGTATGCTCGGCGCCGGTCAGCGCATCTGGGGATATGAGACCAATTTCGGCGGCCTCGCCCATTACACCGTCGTGCGGGCGAGCCAGTTGCTCGCGAAGCCCGCCCATCTGACCTGGGAGGAATCGGCGGGCGTCATGCTCACCGCCGCCACGTCCTACCGAATGCTCGTCAGCGACAACGGGGCTCGTATCAAGCAGGGCGACATCGTCCTCATCTGGGGCGCGACCGGCGGGCTTGGGGCATTCGCGGTGCAGTTGGTCAAGAACGCCGGGGGAATTCCCGTCGGAGTGGTCAGCTCGGAGAAAAAGGCCGGCATTCTGCGCTCCCTCGGTTGCGATGTCGTGATCAACAGAAACGAGATCGGCCTGAGCAGCGACGATCGGCTCACGCCGGAGCGCACCATTGAAATGGGCAAGCGGCTCGGGCGGGCCGTCAGGGCCGCTGTGGGCGAGGACCCGCACGTGGTGTTCGACTTCATCGGGCAGGCCACGTTCGGTATTTCGGTGTTCGTGGTGCGACGGGGCGGAACCGTTGTCACCTGCGGTTCGAGCACGGGCTATCAACACCAGTTCGACAACCGTTATCTCTGGATGAACCTCAAGCGCATCGTGGGAAGCCACGCGGCGAACCTCCAGGAACAGTGGGAACTCAACCGCCTGGTCCGGCTCGGCCATCTGTCCCCCGTCCTCTCGGAGGTGTACCCGCTGGCCGAGGTCGCCGAGGCCGCCAGGCTCGTCCAGCACAACCGGCACACCGGAAAGGTCGGCGTCCTGTGCCTGGCTCCGGAGGAGGGCCTCGGTGTCACCGACCCCGAGAAGCGCGCCGCCATCGGGGTCGAGAGGCTCAACCCGCTGCGCCCGGCGGGTCGGAACGTGCCTTCCGAACCTGCGAAGTCCCAGGAAAGGACTGCGTGACGTGACTGGAAAACGGATCGGGATATTAGCGACCGGTTCCTACCTGCCCAAGGAAGAAGTCGGCAACGCGGAGATCGCCGCTCGCGTGGGCGTCACCGCCGACTGGATCGAACGCAAGACCCAGATCGTGTCGCGGCGCTTCGCGGGCCCGGACGAGGCCACCTCCGACCTCGCGGTCCGGGCGGCGGAGCGGGCGCTGGAGCAGGCCGGCCTCAGCGCGGACCGGATCGAGTACCTGATCGTGTCGACCTCCACCGGGGACTTTCCCCAGCCGCCCACGTCGTACCTCGTGCAGGACGCACTCGGCGCCTACCGGGCGGCGTGCTTCGACGTCAACGTGGTGTGCAGCGGGTTCGTGTACGCGATGGAGGTGGCCCGCAGCCTGGCCCAGGGTCGCCCCGGCTGCCATGTGCTCGTGATCGGCGCCGACCTCTATTCGCGGATCCTGGACTTCGACGACCGACGCACAGCAGTGCTGTTCGCCGACGGCGCCGGAGCCGCCGTACTCGGACCGGTCGACGAGCCGTACGGCATCCTGGGCACCGACCTGGTGAGCCGCGGCGACGCTCACGACCTGATCCGCGTGGAGGCCGGCGGCAGCCGTAACCCCACCTCCGAGACCACCCTGGCAGAGGGCGGTCACTACTTCCGGATGAACGGCCGCGGGGTACGCGACTTCGTCGGTGAGCACGTGCCGCCGGCCCTCATCGCCCTGGCCGACCGGCTCGGCATCGCCGTTGCCGAGGTGGACCACTTCGTGCCGCACCAGGCGAACGGCGTGATGCTCGGCGAGGTCGTCGAACTGGCCGGCCTGACCCGCGCGGTCACCCATCGCACCTTGCAGACGTACGGCAACGTCGGCAGCGCCTCGGTGCCGGTCGCCCTTGACGAGGCGAATCGCTCGGGCGCCCTCGGCCCGGGCGACCTGGTACTGCTCGCCGGATTCGGCGGCGGCATGTCCATCGGTGCCTCGCTGCTGCGCTGGGGGGTCACGGCATGAGCGTCACCGAGACCGTGGAGAACATCGAACGGGTCGGCATCGTCGGCAGCGGCATCATGGGCGCCGGGATCGCGGAACTGTGCGCGAAGGCGGACTGCGACGTGCGGGTCGCGGTCTCCTCCGACAATTCCCTGCAAACCGGTCCGGCGCGGCTGGCCCGCTCGCTGGACCGGGCCGTGGACAAGGGGAAACTCACTTCGGAGCAGCGCGACGAGGCGCTGTGCAGGATCGCCTTCACCCGCGACCTGGGCGAACTGGGGGACCGGCAACTCGTGATCGAGGCGGTGAAAGAGGACGAGGCCCTCAAGCTCGACCTGTTCGCCTCCCTCGACAAGATCGTCCAGTCGCCCGATGCGATATTCGCCTCGAACACGTCCTCGCTGTCCGTAGCGCGGCTCGCTCAGGCCACGAGCCGGCCCGAACGCGTGATCGGAATCCACTTCTTCAACCCGGCACCCGTGCTTCCCCTCGTCGAGATCGTCGACTCGATCGTGACGGACCCTCTCGTGAGCGACCGCGCCGAGGAGTTCGTCGTGGGGCGACTCGGCAAGACCGCCATCAAGTCCCCCGACCGCGCCGGGTTCGTTGTCAACGCCCTGCTGTTCCCCTACCTGTTGTCCGCCATCCGCATGGTCGATTCCGGGCTGGCAACCGCCGAAGTGGTCGACCGCGGCATGACCCTGGGCTGTTCCCATCCGCTCGGACCGCTCCAGCTCGCCGACCTGATCGGCCTCGACACCACGATCTCTATCGCCGAGGCGATGTACGAGGAGTTCAAGGAGCCTTTGTACGCGCCTCCCGCGCTGCTGCTGCGCATGGTCGAGGCCGGACTGCTGGGCAAGAAGTCCGGCCGCGGCTTCTACTTCTACGCCTAGCGCCCTCGCCGCCATTCACCCACGCGGGCAGCCGACCCGGCAGCCTCTCGGCTGCGCTGCCGGGTCCGGGCCCGCGCCACGTCACGCACGTCCGCACGCCACAGGCCCGGCCCACCGCGTGCTGTTTCGCCGACAGGGAGAGCGAAGAACATGGCCATCCGTCCCGGATCCGGTCGTCCCCAGGGGTATGCGGTACTGGACGACGCAATTGCTGTGGTGGGTCTCGCCTGCCGCTTCCCCGGCGCCCAGGACCCCGACGCCTTCTGGCAGTTGCTGTCCCGTGGCGAGAGTGCCGTCGGCCCGGTCCCCGAGGACCGTCCCGGTCTCGCAGCCGGCGCGGCCGCAAGGCCGGCTGGGTTCCTTGACCGCATCGACACGTTCGAGCCGGAGTTCTTCGGCATCTCGCCACGCGAGGCGACCGCCATGGACCCGCAGCAGCGCCTGGTACTCGAGCTCGGCTGGGAGTCCCTGGAGAACGCCGGCATCGTCCCGTCCGTTCTGCGCGACACCCCCGTCGGCGTCTTCGTCGGCGCGATCTGGGACGACTACGCCAAGCTCGTCCACCAGTACGGCGCCGACGGCGTCACCCACCACACCATCACCGGCATTAGCCGCGGCATCATCGCCAACCGGCTGTCCTACGCCCTGGGGCTGCAGGGGCCCAGCCTGGTGGTGGACACCGGCCAGTCCTCGTCGCTGGTGGCCGTCCAGCTCGCCTGCGAGAGCCTGCGCACGGGCGAGTCGACGCTGGCGCTGGCCGGTGGGGTCAGCCTCAACCTGGCCGCAGAGGGCTTCACCGTCGCAGCGCGATTCGGAGCGTTGTCGCCCGAGGGGCGGACGTACACCTTCGACGACCGGGCCGACGGCTACGTACGCGGCGAGGGCGGCGGGATCGTCGTACTGAAGACACTGCGGCAGGCGGTCGCCGACGGTGACCAGGTGTACTGCGTCATCCGCGGCGGGGCCGTCAACAACGACGGCGGCGGCGGCGCGCTCACCACCCCTCGGGGCGTCGCTCAGGAGGAGGTGCTGCGCCGGGCCTGTGCAGCGGCAGGCGTCGAGCCCTCCATGGTGCGGTTCGTGGAGCTGCACGGCACCGGGACCCCGGTCGGCGACCCGATCGAGGCAGCGGCCCTCGGCGCGGTGCTGGGCACCGGACGGGCCGCGCACGCCCCTTTGCTCGTCGGCTCCGTGAAGACCAACATCGGGCATCTGGAGGGTGCGGCGGGTGTCGCCGGGCTCATCAAGGCGGCGCTGTGCCTGCGGGCCGGCGTACTCGTGCCGAGCCTCAACTTCGAACGGCACAACCCCGCGATCCCCCTCGACGACCTGCGCATCGACGTCTGCGCCGGGACCACCGAGCTACGCGGCGACGGCGACGAGCCGGTCCTCGCGGGGGTCAGCTCGTTCGGGATGGGCGGCACCAACTGCCATCTGGTGCTCTCCGACTGGCACCCCGCCCAGGCGACGCACCCGGCTCCGAAGCCCGCCGGGAACACTTCGGTTCTCACGCCCCTGTCCGCCCGAACCGGAGCGGCGCTCGCCGCGCAGGCCGAGCAGCTCGCCCGGCATCTCGCGGACCGTCCGGAACTGGCCCTGCAGGACGTGGCACACTCCCTCGCCACCACCCGTACGCACTTCAAGCACCGTGCGGTCGTTCTCGCCGAGGACCGGTCCACCTTGCTGGCCGAACTGAACCACCTGGCGGCCGGCGAGCCCTCGCCCGGTCTCCTGCGCGCAGTGGCCGCAGACTCCTGCGTCGCGTTCCTGTTCACCGGTCAGGGCAGCCAGCGCGCGGGCATGGGGCACGACCTGTACCGGGCGTTCCCGGTGTTCGCCCGGGCCCTGGACAAGGTGTGCGCTCTGCTCGACACAGAGCTCGAACGGCCGCTGCGCGAGGTGATGTTCGCCGAGCCGGACTCCGCCGACGGCGCTCTGCTCCACCAGACCCGCTACACCCAACCCGCGCTCTTCGCCTACGAGGTCGCCCTTCACCGGCTTCTGGAGCACTGGGGTCTCACGCCGACCGTGGTACTCGGCCATTCGGTCGGCGAGTTGGCAGCCGCCCACGTCGCGGGCGTGCTGTCGTTGCCGGACGCGGCGAGGCTCGTGGCCGCCCGCGGCCGGCTGATGCAGGAACTGCCCGAGGGCGGCGCCATGGTGTCCGTGCAGGCGTCCGAGCAGGAGCTGCTCGCCGCCCTCGCCGGACGCGAGAACCAGGTGACGGTGGCTGCGGCCAACGGCCCGTTGTCGACGGTGATTTCGGGCGATGAGGACGCTGTGCTCGAGGTCGCCCGTCACTGGGAGGAGCAGGGCCGGAGGACCAAGCGGCTCCGGGTCAGCCACGCGTTCCACTCGCCCCGCATGGACGCGATGCTCGACGCGTTCCGGGAGGTCGCCCGAGAGCTGAACTACCACACGCCCCGCATCAAGGTGGTGTCGAACCTGACCGGCCGCACGGTCTCCGCCGAGGAGATCGCCACGGCCGAGTACTGGGTACGCCACGTCCGAGAGAGCGTGCGCTTCCTCGACGGCATGCGCGCCGTGGAGGAGTCCGGTGTGCGCACCTACCTGGAGGTGGGGCCGGACGCAGTGCTCGCGGCGATGGGCCGGGACTGCCTGACCGAGGACGCGATATTCGTCACCGCCGCACGCCGCTCTCGCGCCGACGTTCCCACGCTGCTGTCGGCCCTGGGCGAACTGCACGCCCACGGCGTCCCCGTCGACTGGCAGCGGGCTGTTCCCGGCCGACGCGTCGAGCTGCCGACATACGCCTTCCAGCGAGCTTCGTACTGGCTGTCGGCGACGGGCTCCGCTCCGGCCGCCTTTGTCGAGGGCGAGGGCGACGCGCAGGCGCGGCCTGCCGAGGACTCCGCCGCGCAGCAGGTCGCAGGCGGTTCGCCGGCCGAGCTCCTTGCCGGGCTGTCGCGGCCCGAGCGTGAGCGTGCCGTCGCCGACCTGGTGCGGCGGGAGGTGGCCGCCGTCCTGCAGTACACGTCCACCGAGTCCGTCGACCTGGACATCACCTTCCGGGAACTGGGCTTCGACTCGCTCACCGGCGTCGAGCTCCGCAACCGGCTGAGCGCGGCCTCGGGACTGCGGATGCCGCCCACCCTGATCTTCGACCACCCCACCGGTGACGCCGTCGTCCGGTACCTCAGCGCAGAATTGCTCGGCGACTCCGCCTCGTCGGCCCCCACGGCCACCGGCCCGGTCGTCGACCCGGATGATCCGGTCGTCATCGTCGGCATGGCCAACCGGCTGCCCGGCGGCATCGGCTCTCCCGACGAGTTGTGGGAGCTGGTGGCCTCCGGAGGCGAGGCGATCTCCGGCTTCCCCGTCGACCGCGGCTGGGATTTGGAGTCCCTGTTCGACCCGGACCCGGAGACCCCGGGCACGTCCTACGCCCGCGAGGGCGGGTTCCTGCACGAGGCGGCCGAGTTCGACGCGGAGTTCTTCGGGATCTCCCCTCGCGAGGCGCTCGCCATGGACCCGCAGCAGCGGCTGCTGCTGGAGACCTCCTGGGAGGCCCTGGAGCGGGCCGGCATCGACCCTACGAGCCTGCGCGGCAGTGACACCGGTGTCTACGCGGGCGTGATGTACCACGACTACGCGAGCCGTCTGGCCGTCGTGCCCGGCGACCTCGAGGGCTATGTGGGCACCGGCAACACGGGCAGCGTCCACACCGGCCGGGTGTCGTACACGTTCGGCTTCGAGGGACCGGCGGTCACCGTCGACACCGCCTGCTCCTCGTCGCTGGTGGCCCTGCACATGGCCGCCCAGGCCCTGCGCACCGGCGAGTGCTCGCTCGCCCTCGCCGGCGGCGTCACCGTCATGTCCTCACCCGACACCTTTGTCGAGTTCAGCCGTCAGCGCGGACTGGCTCCAGACGGCCGCTGCAAGTCATTCGCCGCGTCCGCCGACGGCACCGGCTGGTCCGAAGGCGTAGGCATACTCGTCCTGGAGAAACTCTCCGACGCCCGCCGCAACGGGCACCGGGT
>NZ_JBSFDB010000105.1:0-13597 GCF_053593695.1 Streptomyces sp. NPDC002144 | reverse complement strand
GCGATCGTCCGCCAGTACATCGAGCAGCAAAAACGTCCGCTCTAACGTGCACGTCAGAGCAGCCTTGAGATCCATTCATCCCCGGCGTGAACGCCGGGGCCTTCTGCAAGAAACCCGGTAAGTCCTCACTCCTGCGCGCCGGACTCATCGCTCGCCTCCGCGACTCGGACCACGACGGTCCCCTGCCGGCCGCGCTACGGATCCTCGCTCCCGGCGATCAGCCTCTGCGTACGCACGCAGAGTATCTGACCCCGGCGGACGCCGACGGCGACACATGGTTGATCGTCGACCAGTTCGAAGAGCTCTTCACACTCTGCACCGACCGGCCGGAACGTGAGCAGTTCATCGACCGCCTGCTGGCCGCGACGGAACCGGGGAGCCGGTTGCGCGTGGTGATCGCCGTACGCGCCGACTTCCTCGGCCGCTGCGCCGAACACGCCTCGCTGCGGGCCGCGTTGCAGGATGCCACCGTGCTGGTGGGCCCGATGAGCCGCGACGAGGTGCGTGAGGCCGTCATCAAACCCGCGCAGACGGCGGGCGCCATCGCGGAGCGCGCGCTGACCGCGCGCATCCTGGACGAGAACGATGGCGAGCCCGGCGCACTGCCGCTGCTCTCCCACGCCCTGCTGGAGACCTGGCACAGGCGCAAAGGGCGCGCCCTCACCGAAGCCGCCTACGACGCGGCCGGCGGCATCCACGGCGCGATCGCGCGTACCGCCGAAGACGTCCACCCCGGCCCAGGCCTTCCTCGCCCGGCGCATTCTGCTGCGACTGATCACCCCCGGGGAAGGTGCTCCTGACACCCGTCGGCCCGCCCGGCGCGAAGAGTTCGATTTCGGCGACCCGGCCGACACCACGACCGTATTGGACCGTCTGGCCCGGGCCCGCCTGGTCACGCTGGACGAGGACAGGGTCGACATCGCCCACGAAGCCCTGATCGCCGCCTGGCCACGACTGAGGCAGTGGATTGACGACACCCGGGAGCGGCACGAAGCTGCTCAACTCTCTCTGAGACAGATCACTCAGTCGTCCAGCCGGTGCAACACCCCGACACCGCTGTCTCAACCGAGACGGCACAAGCTCTGAGACAGACCAACTGTTCCTAACGTCCGGGGTCTACCGAAGAGCGCAGTGTCGCCGGTGCGCGAGTACGCAGCTCTCGCCCCCTCCCGGGCCGCAGTGGTGACGGGATTCGCGCAGGCATCAACCGCATGCTGTGGAGTCCGGTGCTGGACGCGATGGCGCGGAACAACGCCGTGATCGCGGCGACGGCAGCCGCCACGGTGGGAAGGCCAGGGCGTGCAGAGTGGGCAGGGTCAGCGTGCGCCAGTGGGGTGACGGGCAGCCGCCTGCGGCGATGAAGCCGGCCACGCGCGGCTTGAGGACCCGCGGGTCGGGGGTCGTGTCGAGGCCCAGGAGGCTGTGCGTCTCCTTCTGCTCGGCCCGGCCGTGTTCGCGGTGGGCGAGGGCCGCACGGACGAGGACCACGTCCGTGCGGGGACCGAGGGCGCGGTCGATGAGGAGCTTCAACGCGCCCGGTGCGCTGCGGGTATAAGTGGGGGAGCTGAGGATCACGCCGTCCGCGTCGAGCAGCCGGTCGCAGAACCAGGCCGCGTCGTCCCCGGCGTCCGCGGTGGCGGCCAGGGGCAGGTCGGTCAGCCGTACCATCTCGACGGCTGTCCCCTCGCGCGCGGCCGCGGTGAGCGTGGCCTTCAGCAGTACCTCGGCACTGCCGTCCTCCTGCCCGCAGGCATGTCCGAGCAGGCGTATCAACGACACCTCTTTGTGTTCGGGATGGGGGGCGGTCCGCCGGGCCACGCGGGCTCCGGCGGACCGGACGGGAGCGGATGGTAGGGGCGGTCAGCCGCTCAGGGTGGCGGCCAGCCAGTGGGCGCTGCGGGTGATGATCTCGGGGAAGTGGTGCGAGAGGATCTCGTAGTGCTGGCCGGGGTATTCGATGACCTCCTTCGGATCGGGGATCCGCTCGTACATCTCGCGGGCGTCTTCGACGGGGGCGACGGTGTCCTTGGAGGCGAGGATCATCAGGACCGGGGCGGTGACGCGTTCGGCGTAGGCGCGCACCTCCATCTCGAAGATGCGGTCGAGGGTGGAGATGGTGATCTCGTTCCGGAAGCTGGGCAGCTGGTGGATCATGTTCTCGACGAATTCCAGACCCTCCTGGTCGCTGAACATGACCGGGTCCCCGGGTTCCGGGACGCCGTGCAGGCGGATGCTCGCGGCCGGTTTGCCGCGCAGCTGGGCCTGGCGGTCGGCGGGGATGAGCGCTTCCAGTTCCGTGAGTGTGTCGGCTGGTTGGAGTGTGCGTGCGCTCCAGCCGCTGACCGGGGGGATGATGCTGACGACGGCTTTGACCCGGCGGTCGGTGGCGGCCGTGAAGAGGGAGTTGGCGCCACCGATGCTGATGCCCCACAGGGCGATGCGGTCGGGGTCGATGTCGTCGCGCAGGGTCAGATGGGTGATGACGTCGCGCAGGTCCCGGCACTGCTGCCAGGGATCGAACTGCTGACGGGGTTCGCCGTCGCTGTAGCCGGTGTTGCGGTGGTCGTAGATCAGGCAGGCCAGGCCGGCGTCGGTGAAGCCCCGGGCCATGGCGAACATGGATTCCGCGGGACCGCCCAGGCCGCCTTGGAGGATGGCGACGGGCGGGCGTTCGGGGCCGTCGGCCGGGCGGAACAGTTTGCCTCGCAGGGTCAGTTCCGACACGCGGAACTCGATGTCTTCGGTGATGGTCATGGTGCTCCTCGTGGTGCGGCTCGTGTGGGGGAGGCGGCGATCAGGTGTGGCTGACGGGGAGGTCGTCGGGCAGGAAGTCGATGTCGGCGGCCCGCGGGTCGGCCGAGGCGCGCAGGATGGGGAAGACCTCGGCGCGCATTTCGGTCTCGTACTCGGCCACGGCCTCCGCCACGGGTGTGTCGCAGTGGGCGGCGCGCTCCAGGGCCCGGGCGAGAGCCGCGGCGTCGCGCAGTGCCGTGTTGGCGCCGGAGCCGAACGAGGGCGGCATGGCGTGGATCGCGTCACCGAGCAGGGTGACACGGCCGGCCGGCCAGGGGTCTGCCGGTTGTAGGTGCCGCGTGGACACCGGGAAGATCGTCGACGCGTCGACGTGCTCGACGAGATCGGCCAGGGCGGGATTCCAGCCCCGAACCGCGGTGCGCATCAGCGCGTGCAGGGTTTCGGGGGAGCTGTGCCACAGGTCGGGAGCCCCGGCGGCGACCGGGCTGCCGGGCGGAAGGCCGAGGTTGACCATGATGTAGGGGTCGACGGGATCTATGGGGGCGGCGGGCGCCAGTTCGGCCACCGCCTCGGCGACCGGCCTGCGAGGCCGGTAGACGCCGTAGGCGAACATCGCGCCGTTCGGTCCCGCGGCGACGGCGAAACCGTCGAACAGTGCCTCGGGCAGGCTCGCTGCCAGATCGTCGGTCAGCGGTGCGGTGGAGTACAGGCCGCGCATGCCGGTGTCCACGACCGCAACGTCGGGCAGCAACTGCCTGCGTACGACGGAGTTGATGCCGTCGGCGCCCACGAGTACGTCCCCGGTCTCGCTCGTGCCGTCGTCGAGCAGCACCCGCACCTTCTCGCCGTCCGTGTCGAAGCCGGTGACGGTGCTGTTGTAGCGGACGATGGTCTCCAGGCCCAGGCTCATGATCTGGCGCAGCGTGCGCCGGTTGACTGCTGTGTGGGGCCGCCGCGGGTCGTTGGGCGGGCCGATGTGGGGGCGGGCGCCGAGTTCGCTGGCGTGGTGGTCGAGCATGACCATGACCTCACGGCGCGGCGTCTCGCGCGAGGTCTGCATGTACAGCTCGAAGAGGTTGTCGGGCAGGCACTGCTGGAGTGCGCGGCCACCCGCGCCGTTCATGTGGAGGCGGTAGCCGGCCCGCCCGATGCCCGGCGTGCTCTCGTGGACGGTGCAGCTGATGCCCGCGCGGCGAAGACCCTGCGCCAGACAGAGTCCTCCGATGCCTCCGCCGGCGATCAGGACATGGAACGACGGCATTGTCGCCTCCTTGATGGGCTCGGAGCACCTGCATCGATCGGTGCAGGCCCGAGAAGCCGAACGTGTGGGGTGGTGGCGGTTCGTCTGACACGAGGTCCCGCCGAGCCGTGTCACCACTGTTGCGTCCACCCCGGGATCAGGGAAGCCGAAATCACCTATGCTCGACATAGACAGAGCTGATGATCATTCGAGGTGGGTGCCGTGACTCTGGACCTCAACCTGCTGCCGCCGCTGGACGCGCTCCTCCAGGAGCGCAGTGTGACGCGGGCCGCACAACGGCTCGGTCTGAGCCAGCCCTCGCTGAGCGCGGCCCTGGCCCGGCTGCGTCGGCACTACGGCGACGAACTCCTCGTCAGGGTGGGCAACAGCTACGAGCTGACCCCCCTGGCGGAAAGACTGGTGGAACACACCGAGCAGGCCCTGAGCTGGGCGGACCGGGTCCTGCAGACGCGCCCCGACTTCGCGCCCGCGCAGGCCCGGCACGAGTTCACCGTGATCATGGCCGACTGCCAACTGCCCACGTTCGGGCGGGCTTTGGCTGACCTGGTCCGCACCGCCGCGCCGAACGTGCGGTTGCGGTTCCAGCACAGCACCGAACGGGTCGTGCAGCAGGCGCTGGACAACCTGCGCACGGTGGACGTCCTTGTCCTGCCCCAGGGCATCCTGTCGAACATCCCCACCTTCGACCTGTACAAGGACCGTTGGGTGTGCGTGGTGTCCGCAGACCGCGCCCCGGCCGTCCTCGGGCGGGAGGAACTGGCGCAGCGCCCTTGGGTGTTGCCCTACCGTCACCCGTCTCCGGTCTTCTCCCCCCTGAACCGCCTGCACGCCGAGGGCATCGAACCGCACGCGGAGATCGTCACGGAGAACTTCCTGGCCATTCCCCACCTGGTCGCGGGGACCGACCGGATCGGCCTGATGCCCGAACGGGTCGCGATCCCGACCCTCTCCGGGCAACCGATCACCGTCGTTCAACCCGCTTTCGAGATCGGGCACTTGGTGGAGTCCCTGTGGTGGCATCCCCTCCATGAGCGGGAACCGGCCCACATGTGGCTGCGCCGCATGGCCGCTCAGGCCGGCCAGACCGTCGAGAGCGGCCCTATGGTTTAAATCTGTAACATCATGCTAGCCTCCGGACGTCCAAATTTGGATATCTCTTTCCCTCGCATGCCTCCGGAGTGCTCAGTGAACATCCTGTTGTGGGTTGTCCAGTCCCTTCTCGCCGCCGCCTTCCTCACCGTGGGCGCCATGAAGATCTTCCGGAACAGGACCGCACTCGCGGCCACCTTCGGATGGGTCGAGCAGTTCTCCGACCTGAGCGTGAAGGCGATCGGCGCCCTGGATGCCCTGGTGGGCTTCGGCCTGGTGCTCCCGGGCGCCACGGACATCGCCCCGACGCTGGTCCCCTGGGCGGCGCTTGGCGGGATAGCGCTCGCAGGCGGCGGTTCGGTGGTCCACCTGCGCCGGTCCGAGACCCAACTCGCCGCCGTGAACGTCGTCTACATAGCCCTGCTGGCCCTGATTGCCTGGGGCCGCTTCGGCCCGTACGCCTTCTGACGACCCGAGTCCGAGCCTGCCACCGTTCCACACGCTGACGCACCGACCTCAATCTCCGGACGCCGGGGTCAATGCCCTGTCTCACGACCGTGCGCCCACGGGGCGGCGTTTCCTGCGCCCCGTATCCAGTGGACGCAGCGGCGCATTTTGTCTACCGCTCGGCGACGGAAGCGGGCCTGTTCAGCGGGCTGGTCAGGCCAGGGAGGATGTCGCTCCAGTGGTACCGAGGTACCACTGGGATGCCGAAGTGTCCCCCCTGGTCCCAGGGATGCGGCCTGTTCCGTACCTAGCTTTGAGGCACGCGCTCCGGACCGGCCGGAGCGGCGGGAGCGGATCGGGATCAACCCATGATTGAGTACGAGAGTTGACCAAACGATATGGGGACAAGACCGCGGTGAACCGGCTGAGCTTCAGTGTGAAGCCAGGCCAGGTCAGCGGTTTCCTCGGTCTCAACGGAGCCGGCAAGTCCACCACGATGCGCGTGATCATCGGCCTGGACGCGCTGAAGGCGAACGAACGAGCCAAAGGCCTGAATCGCCCGTAGATTGGAAGTCCAGGAGTCGCGCTCGGCCGCGGGGAGCGCGTGATGACAGCGGACATCGATTTCACGGCGTTCTTCGACGCCACACCAAGCCCGTACCTGGTGCTCGATGCGGACCTGGTGATCCGCTACGTCAACCCGGCCTGCCTGCGGACTGCACGCCTGGCCGAGGACGAGCTGATCGGGAAGTACTTCTTCGACGCCCTGCCGGAAAATCCAGGCTTCCACGACGACGCGGAACAAAACCTGAAAGCCTCTCTGCACCGGCTTCTGGACACCGGGAAGCCGGAAACCGCGGTGCTCCAGCGGTACGACCTTCCCGCCCCCGATCAGCAGGACGGGTTCGAGGAACGATGGTGGTCCGTGATCCACACTCCCCTTTGCGGACCTGACGGCACGGTGAAGTGGATCATCCAACAGATAACGGACGTCACGGCCTTCGTCCACTCACCCCGGGCACGTCAGGACAGGAAGGAGTCGCCCGAACGAACGGAGGGCATGGCAGCCGACCTGTACGCGCGTGCCCGCGAGCTGCACCGGCTGAACCAGGAACTGCGCCAGGCCCACGCCCGCGAACAGCACCTCGCCATCACCCTGCAGGAAGCCATGCTCTCCGTCCCCGACCTGGACCGGCACACCAACATCGCCGTGCGCTACCTGCCCGCGACCGCGTCACTCAACGTGTGCGGCGACTGGTACGACGTCGTCGACCTGCCACCCGACCGCTACGCCGTGGCGGTCGGAGACGTCGTCGGCCACGGTGTGCACGCCGCAGCGACCATGGGCATGCTCCGCAGCGCCCTGAGCGCCGTCATCCGCGCCATCCCCAGCCCCGCCCAGGCCCTGGAAGTCCTCGGCCTCTACGCCCGGTCCGTGGACGGCGCCATGGCCGCCACCGCGGTCAAGGTGCTCATTGACACCCGCAGCAGACTGATCATCTACAGCAACGCCGGACACCCACCGCCGATCCTGCTCCACACCGACGGAACCTGCGACCTTCTGGACCAGGCCACCGACCCACCACTCGGCACGCGCGAGCACCACGTCCCCCGCCCCCAGGCCGGCCTCCCTTACCGGCCGGGAGACACCCTCGTGCTGTACACCGACGGCCTTATCGAACGCCGCGACGAGGACATCGACACCGGCCTCGAACGCCTGACCACATCCCTGGCCCAAGACCGAACCCTCGACCCTGACCAGCTGGCCGACGCACTGCTGACCCGGCTCGACGTCACCGGGGGCGTCTCCGACGACATCGCTCTCGTCATCATCCGCCTATAAACCCCCGCACCTTCTCGACAGCTCCCGGAGATACTCCAGCCCGGATCAGAAAGAGGCGCCTTTCAGCCATGCGTGCAGTATGCATGGAGCGCGACGCCGCCGTGGCCGTGGTCGTCCTCGCCAACCTTCCGCTCGATCCTTTCGGCGACGAGGTGTTCGCCGTGTGGGGGCACACGGCCGCCGAACCAGAGGCCCTGACCGATTGCCCGCCCAGGCCGCGCCCGGGCCGTCCTGCCGATGGGCCGGCTGCAACGCCCGGCGGAACGGGCTGGCCCCGCACGGGCGAACCAGCTCAATCTATGGGATTGGCAGAGGTGTCACGAGAGCAAGCGTGACGGCGCGCCTCGGGCCGGGCCTGCGCTCATGCCATGTGCTGCCTGATCGAGCGCCAGGTGAGGCGTGCACTGGGCCGCGAGCAGGCGATGATCGGCCTCTACCCGGACAATCGCCGGGTCCGGCCCACCGGCCGGATGCTCCTCTAGCACCTCGGCGAACTGACGCTGCGGATCGGTAACGTGACCGACCCGCCCACCGCCCAGATCACCCGTGGCGTTCAACTCCACATCCTCGAACTCCTCGGCATCGAAGTCACAAGAACCCGCTGGCCACAGACCTGAAACGGCAACCCGCGAAGTACGGGGCTAGGTGGGCCTAGGGCAGGGACCACGAGTGTCCGTACCCCGACAACTCCTCCCGCTTGATGGTCCAGGATTCGGCGTTCAACCGTGGTGGTCGCCCGCACCGATTTCTCAGCCGCCTTGCTGTTGGCTCATCCACTCCGCGATGGCTTGCTCAAGTTCGGCGAGCTGTTCGGTCGGGCTGAATTGCAAGAGTTCGGTGCCGGCATCGACGTAGGGCCGGTGACCAGGCGGGGTGTAGAACGCATCACCGGTTTCGTACACCTCCTCGTGGTCGTCGAAGACGAAGCGCACGTGTCCGGCAAAGACGTAGCCCCAGTGCGGGCAGGGGCACTGACTCCCAGGCAGGGCTTTGAGCGGGCCATCGAGGTCGGCGTCCGCGGAGAAAGATACGAACTCGACCGTGTAACCGTCCATGTCCTCGCGCCGGTCGGTCACCGGACCGAACTCCTGGACCCGGGATGCGGTGAGTTTGGAGATCTTGGGCATAGTTGAACGAGACCATAGATCGCGCGCCCCGACCCGCTGGAAGGCCCTCCAGGGTGAACCGGGCTCACAGCAGCGAAATCAGCCCCCCAGCGCCGGGGCGGGCAGGGAGACCAGGGCAAGCGCGGCGTAGGCGTAGGCGCCCACGGCGTGAGTGATGCAACGGCCAGGCGGTCGTTGAGTGCCGACGCGTGGTCTTGATGGCGGCAGTCAGGTTCCGCGGTGCCGGCACCGGCACCGATGGACGCACCCCCCCAAGAGGAACTACACCCAACGACGATGCCGTACGGCTCCGGCGGGAACGGGCGGACGTGGCATGGAACCGTCGCGGGAACACCGCAGAGCGCTGTCCGCTGCTTCCCGCACGGCCCAGGGCCACCACGGCGGGAGTCCTCCTGCTGTGCATGGCGATGCTCGCACCCGCCGCGATCATCCACGCCTCCTATGGAGCCGTCTCACCGGCTACCGCCCGCCCATCTGCCGACTGCACTCCCGCGAGGGTCGCGATCCCCTCACCACGGCAGGCGAAGATCCCACGACGGTGGGTTCTCGCACGGCCCGCCCGACCATGAGACCCGACCAGGCAAGTTTGCGCCGGGGTGTATCAGGGCCGGGCGCGCGCCTTCGTACACCCGTATGCAGTAAGGGACTTGAGGACTTGAAGCGAATCGGCGCGCGCGCGTCCGGAGAGGGCTATGCTCCGCTCATCTGGATTCCTCCGTGGATACCCCCGCCTTCAGGCGGGGGAGGAAACGGACTCCTGCGGAGCAGGGCAGGGAAAGCCGATGCGCCGCCAGGGCGGATCGGCGTTCATGGCCAACCACCCGCAGGAGAGTGGTAGTTTGTATGCCGTCCGGCTGGCGATAACCAAGCTGGCCGGGCCTACCGCCGGGCTGGCGGGATGTCAGGTCTGTGGAGCTGGCGTAAGACTGCTGGGCGTACCAACGTCCCTTGCCGTTAGTTCGGGGCAGCTGCTGTCGGAGAAGCAGAAAGCTCAACCCGCGAGGGAAGAATCTCCCGGCTTCAGCCGGGGGAGAAGTCAATGCTGGATGAGCCCCGCCGCAACGGCGGGGCTCATGGTGTGAGAAGGGCCCACCTTGAACGACGTGCACATCACGCGACGCATGGACTCGGAAGCGGGTTCGGGATACCAGTGCAACGCGAACGCCAATTGCCCTGGAGTTTTCTCGCTTTCCACGGGAGACGTTGCCTTCATCGGCCAGGACGTGACCGATGACCTTCGCCAGGAACTTCCGGCCGGCGCGGGTGTCGGGCCGGGAGAGCGTCTCGTCATTGTCCCGCGGGCCGTGCTCAACTCAGCCGGCTGGCAAGTCTGAGTCCAGCCTGATGCGCCGATCAAAGGCAAGGTCCGCGAGTTCGTAGAACTTGGGGAGGGTCCCGCCGTAGGGAGTGATCTGACTTCGCGCGGCCCTCGTTTGGCACCAGAATTCATGGATGATGGGGCTGCTGAAGAGATAACGCATCACTTCGAGCACCTCATCGTCCGTGATGGAATTGAGCGTGTGCGCCAGATACTGCCAGCTGATGATCAGGTTCGCGTACAGGTACTGGGCCCTGCGCTCGTCGGAGATCCCGGGTCCGTAACTGGGCCAGACCTCCGCCAGCGCGGGGTTCTCGATGGCCATGGTCATGAGAGCGATGAGCTGTCCGCGGAGCGTGGCCTCCGCTGAGCTGTGGTGCCTCCGGTTGTGCGCCTCTCTGGCGTCGGCGCGCTGGTTGCGCATGAATTCCTGCTGGTCGGACATTTCTGTCCGCCGCATGTGAAATTCCTCGATCTGCTGGCGGAACGTGCGTACCGCATAGAAGAGAACGAAGAACGAGGCGAAAGCGGCCGCCGCGCCGAACGCCTGGCCGGCGTTTCCGCTGCCGCTGGTCTGCAATGCCGGTATGCGAACCAGGAGCATGGTCAGCGCCACCGCGCCCAAGCAGGAAGCCAGGGCCACCGCTATGGCGATGAAGGCATGTCGCAGGCGTGGTCCATTGACCATCGTGCCTCCCCACCGAACAACGAAGTGAATCATTACTCCGCGGCAGGAAGGCGCCTCAGCGCTTGCGAGGAGGTCACGCCGTCCCCGTAGGCATTATCTCCATAATGAAAATTTCCGAAACGGTGGCCTGCCGGGGGCACCGGAAGCATATGGGGGCGCACACGTGATCCATTGGTACGGGGGTGCAGGGTTGAGGCGACTTGTGATGACAGCAGTCCCGCTTACCCCTTTGAGGTGAATTTACGGAGGGCTGGATCCGATTGTCTGCGGAGGCCCGAGCTCCGGTCACCGCTCCTGCCCACTCGGCAGCGTCGGCTGGATGCGGTGGAGGAACGTGGCGTTGTCCGGGGTCTGGCGCAGGCGGTCCAGGAGCGTCTCCGTGCCGGTCTGGCCGTCGTGGTTCTGCAGGACCCGGCGCTGGCCGCGGACGGCCGTCAACTCCTGCTGGGAGAGGAGGAGTTCCTTATTCCAGCAGCACTTGTCCTGCGAACCCGTCGCCCTTGTTCCACGGAGGAAGGAAGAACTCCGGATGGATCACGGTTGCGGGGGCGGTGGGCCAAACCAGGACGACCATACGACCAGGGAGGACAGTCCCATGCGTGCGTTGATCGTGGATCCCGAAGCGAGCGGACGGCTGCGGCTGGGCGAGGCCCCGGATCCCCGGACCGGCCCCGGCCAGGTCCTGGTGGAGGTCCGGCACACCTCGCTGAACGCGGCCGAACTGTGGTTCGCGCAGCAGGCGGCGCCCGGCGAGGTGATCGGGTTCGACGCGGCAGGCGTCGTGGTGCGCGCTGCGGCCGACGGCAGCGGGCCCGCCGTGGGCACGCGCGTCGTGGGCTTCGCCGAGGGCGGTGGTTTCGGTGCGCTGCGGGCTATGGACGCCGTCGACGTCGCCGTCGTGCCGGACGGCGTCGACTTCGGTGAGTCGGCCACCCTGCCGGTCGCGGCGGGCACCGCGCTGCGCGCCCTGGAACAGGCCGGGCCGCTGCTCGGGCGCCGAGTGCTGGTAACCGGCGCGACCGGTGGTGTGGGCGGGTTCGCGGTGCAGCTCGCGGCGCTCGGCGGGGCGTACGTGATCGGGGTGGCCGGGTCCGAGGACGGACGGCGGTGGGTCGCACAGCTCGGCGCCGACGAGGCGGTGGGCGCGGTGGACCGGGTGACGGAACCCGTCGACGTGGTGATCGACACCGTGGGCGGGGAGCAGTTCGTTGCCGCCTACGGTTTGCTGGCGCCCGGCGGCAGTCTGCAGAGCGTCGGCTGGGCGGCCGGGCGTGAGGCCGCGCTGCCGGTCGGGTCCACCTTGGGCAGCAAGCAGCCCAAGGCGATCGTGTCCGTCTACAACGGCGGTGGACTCACCGACCGGCAGGCCCAGTTGGGGCGACTGCTCGCCCTGGTCGCCGCCGGGAAACTGAGGGTCCCGGTGGGCTGGCGCGGACCGTGGGACAAGATCGGCGACGCGGTGCAGGCGCTCGCGGACCGGAGCCTGCGCGGCAAGGCCGTCCTCGACGTGGACTGAGCCCGCCGCATACCAGCCATAAGGGAGTTGATATCCATCACACAGGATCATGATCACGGATGGCTACGCAACGTAACCACTGGCTACGGGCCAGAGCCTGATTCATGACACTCCCTTCGAGGGACTCAGCATGGCGGTCGGTAGGGGAGGCCTCCTATGTACTGTCGCCACAAGGCGCGGGTGAGGGTGTGTCGGGTGATGGAGCAGATGCGTCGGGCGGCGTGTTGAGGGTCGAAGTCCCAGAGTCGCACGGTGCCGTCCAGGCCGGCCGTGGCGAGGAGGTTGGGTTGGCCTTGCGTGATCGCCAGTGAGGTGATGCTGTCGGTGTGGCCGGTCAGAGGGTTTCCCAGCGGCTTTGGGTGAGTGGGTGTGGTGGTGTCCCAGAGCCGGACGGCGCCGTCCTCGCTGCCGATGGTCAGGGTGTGGCCGTCTGCGTCAAATGCTGCTGTGGTTAGGCGAATTCCGTGGGTGGTGAAGGTGGCCAGGGGTGTTGGGTGGGCGGGATGGCTGGTGTTCCACAGTTGGATGGTCCCTGAGGTGGAGGCGGTGGCCAGCAAATGGCCGCGGCGGGTGAAAGTGGCGACCATGCCTTTGAGGGGGCGGCCGAGGCGTTTCGGGGTGGCGGGGGTGGAGGTGTCCCACAGCCAGGCGCGCTCGCCTGTGTCGCCACTTGCCGTGACGGCGAGCATGTGTCCGGTGGGGCTGAATACCAGGTGGTAGTCGCTGTAGTCGTCTGAGGCGGCGAGGTTGTGGGGGAGGCGTTTGGGGTGGGAGGCGTCGGAGATGTCCCACAGCCATACGCGGGTGTCTGAGCCGTCTTCCTCCGTCGCCAGAGTGCGTCCGTCGGGGCTGAAGGCCATTGATCCGACGGTGTAGTCGTCCGGAGTGGTGAGGGCGTGTCCGAGGGGGGTGGGGTGAGCCGGGTCGGTGGTGTCCCATAGCCGGAGGGTTCCGTCGGCTGCGTTGGCGGGGTCGTGCGCGGCGATGGCCAGGATGTGGTGGCGGGGCGCGAACCCGGCGACTGTGCCGCGAAGGCGGCGGCCGACGGGGGTGGGGCTGGTGGGGTCGGTGGTGTCCCACAGTTGCACTGTCCCCCCGGTACAGGATGTGGCCAGTGTCTGTGCGTCGGGGCTGAACGCCGCCGAGGAGACCTCGAAGCAGTCTGTCAGTACGGTCGGGGGGAGGCGCCAGATACGAAGGGTGCTGCCCGTGGTCATCAGGTGCCGGCCGTCGGAGCTGAAGAGCAGGGAGACTCCGGCGTCCGAGTGATGACCCAGTGGCTTGCCGAGAGGAAAGAGGCCGCTGGTGTCAGCCAGGCCGGTGAGGTTCCACAGTTGGGCTCCGCTGCTGCCCGCTACTGCCACGATGTGCCCGTCAGGACTGAACGCCACAGCGTTGACTTCAACGTCGTCCCCCACACTCAGGGCCTTGTCGACAAGAGTGGGATGGCGTGGGTTCTTGAGAAGCCGTATCTCAACCGAACATCATCGCTTGATTTCTGCTGGTCTGGCATGGTCTAGCTCGGAATGAGGGAGGCATGCGGCGTCTTGTTTC
>NZ_JBSFDB010000104.1:0-14558 GCF_053593695.1 Streptomyces sp. NPDC002144 | reverse complement strand
TCGTCATGGAGGCGCTGGTCGGCCGCCTGCCCGGCGCCGAGGACTTCCTCACCGGAGGCGCTCCGTGGTGGTTCGGCTTTCACGCCGTTCCGGGACTCGCGGAAACCGTCGTGGAAGGCAATGAGGCCGCCTACATCGACTGGTTCCTCAATGCCGGCACGCTTGGCTCCGGCGTGCCTGCGCAGGCGCGGGATGCATTCATCGCCGCCTACACCGGACGCGAAGCCCTGCGCTGCGCGTTCGCGTACTACCGGGCCCTGCCCGAAACCGCCACGCAGATCGAGCAGGCCGTCGCCGCCACACGGCTGACGATGCCCACGATGACCATCGGCTCACACCCCGTCGGCACGGCACTGGAACGCCAGCTCCGTCCGATCGCAGACGACTTCACCGGTCATCTCCTTGAAGACTGTGGCCACATCATCCCCCTGCACCGCCCCGACGCCCTTCTCAAACTTCTTCGCCCTTTCCTGGACGGTCACCAGACTGATTGAAGCTCTCCCCTCCCTTCACAAGCTCAGCAAGGGGATTCCCGCCTACCTTGCGGCGGCAGGTTTGACGGTTTTACCCGCCCTGCGACCGCGCCTTCCGGCGGCCGGGACCTCCACGATCACGTGGCCGATCCGCTACAGGTGCATGTTCCTCGCCGCGTTCCAGTCGGCGTTCGCCGTCCAGCCACAGTCGGCGTTCTTGCAGGCGAACAGTTCCTGGCTCTCCCGGCTGCCAGGGGTGGTCAATCCGCAGGCCGAGCACCGCCGGGAGGTGTGGGGGGCGGGAACCTTGACGAGCCGGCCGCCGTAGCGGGCGCTCTCGTACGTCAGCATCGTCACGGTCCGCCCCCCACGCCTCCTGGGCGATGGCACGGTTGAGCCCGGCCTTCGCCCTGGCCCCGTTGCGCCAGAACACGCCTGGCTGCTCAGGGTCGGGCTTGGGGCCGGGCTCTTGGTCATGCCGAGGATGGTGAGCTGTTCGACCACCAGCACGCCGTACGTGCGGGCGAGACAAGTAGTGGCCTGGTGCTGCCAGTTGAGGGCTCGTCGCGTGGCTTTTGCTCGGAGCCGCTTGATCTGGTCGTAGGTGTGTCGCAACCGCTGGGAGGTATCCTCCCCGCGTTTGCGGAACGTCTTGCGGTGCGCGGCCTGCCGCTCCAGCTTGAGGAGCATGGCCTTTGGGTGCGGCTCTGTCTGAGTGAGTTCCCGCGTCAGGCTTGAAGTGCGGGCTTCCTCACCGGCAAGTACCGTCCCGGGAAGAGCATCGAGAACGTGCGCAACCTTCCCGGACTCGCCGGTGGCTACGCGGACAATGTACCGGCCGCTGGCAACCCCCGGACTCACGTGATCATTCCCGGCCCATCGCGAGAACGACTGAGCCGTGCTACGAAAGGCTGTCGGTCTCTGCCCCGGTTTCCGGCTCCGCTTCTGGAGGGTCGAGGAGCCAGGTCACCGGCCGTGCAGGGTCCGGGTCGTAGCGGCAGGACGCACCCGTGTGGACGGTGTCGCGCAGCAGCCGGGAGAGGGCGGTGTCGTGCCGCTGGATGCGGTCGAGAGTGGACGCGATCGCCTTGCGCACCGCTACTCGGGCCCGCTCATGGGTCGAGCTGAAGTGACGCCGCCGTCCGCCGAGACCGGTGGCCGTGCGCACCTCGGCGAGTACCGCGTCGCGTTCGAGTCGTAGTCGGTCGATTGCGGCCTGGGCAGTCCAGGGCCCGGCTTCGTCCAACTCGGCGTCGATCTCGCGCAACCGGTGGTGGTAGGCCGCCAGTGCCTGCTTGTCGATGACCTCGCCGGTGCCTGAATCGGCGACGACGGTCCCCGCATGGCCCGGCGCCGCGGCGGACAAGTCGAGCGCACTCATCTCGACGCCCGGCCTGCGAAGCAGTTCACGCAGGTAGTACAGCCCCTTGAGGTCGGGCAGCACGACCGGGGCGCCGCCTGAGCCGACGACCCAGCCGAGGCTGCCGTCCCGGTGCAGGTGCATGGTGAGCGGACGGGGCGATGGGATCGGCACCGGGGGTGCAAGGAGCCGCTTTTGCCACCAGCTGGCGCCGATCTGCTCGTAGCAGGACTGCGCGCGGTGACGCCAGCGTGTCGCAACGGGGCGGCTGAGTGTCTGTTCGGCGCGGTGGAGGTAGTCGTCGACCACGCCGTGGAATGTCACCGCGCCCGCGTTGAGCACTGCCCGGCCGGCGAAGGGCTCCAGCAGGCGGACCCCGTCGGCGAGGATGTCGTCGACGTGCAGCGCAGCTGCGACCTCGACGAGAGAGGTCACGGTGAGCAGGAAGTCGACGTCGCGCGCTACGGTGTCGAGCCCGGTGCCGGCGAGCTGCTGCAGCAGCCGCAGTGCGCGGTCGGGTTCGTCCGCGGCGAGCCAGAGTGCGGCGGCCTCGGCCGACACCGAGGGCAACCCCTCGGCGGCGCCGAACGCGGCGAACGCGGCCGCCTCGCTGCGCAGCGCCTCGATGTCGCCGACCTGGTGTGCCCGGGCTGCAGCCAGGCTGTGCACGACCGCCTCCAGGTCGGGCTCGGCGGCCTGGTCACCCAGATCTCCGGTGAGGGCGATGAGCTGATCGGCTGCCTCGACGTCGCCGGTGACAAGGGCATACATGGCCCGCCGCGACGCGGCGAAGAAGGCGTCGCGTGGCGAGCCCGACTCCTCGGCGAGCATGTCGAGCGCGCGCAGTTGGCGCTGCACAGAGATCATGTCGAGGCATTCCCACGCGGTGGTCAATCGCCACAGGTGCGCGGTCAACCGCCGCGTGGGGTCTGTGAGATGGGCCGCCACCTCGGCCAGGCGTGCCGAGAGGGCCAGCCGTTCGGCGAAGTCGTCGGGCCCCCAGTGCGCGACCAGCGCGGCGTCGAGGGCGTCGGCGATGGTCTCGGGAGCGCCGATGCCGTCAGCGATGGCGACCGCTTCCCGCGCAAAGGTCACGGCCCGCTGGGCGTCGCCTCCGTAGACCCAGGCCCGGGCGAGCGCAGCGGCCAGGCGGCAGCGGTTCGCCGGTGCGACCGCCGCCGCGTACGCCTCGTGGATCAACGCCGGTACCTGACCAGGATGCGTACCAAACCGCTGGCTCGACGGCAGCTTGAGTGCCGCCGCCGCCATGAGGTCGGCGTCACCGGTGTCACGGGCCTCGTAGTAGGCCTCCAGCAGCGCCGCCCGGACGGCAGCGATCCGCTCGACCGCTGGCTCCATGATCAGATCGTACTGCGTTCCGGTCCGCCGTCAGGGTCTGAGCAACCGCACCATCCGACCGTGTTCGGCCACACGCGCGCGGTCCCAGTCGCCGGTGCAGTACACCGAGAGCTGCGAGATCGACCCGTCGGAAACATCGGCGCGGAACAGCTCGCGGCAGTACCAGGACTCACGGTCCTGCTCCCACCGCTCCTCGACCTCCAGGACGAATCCCGTCGTCGTGGCATCGAAACGGGATCGGGGTACCCGGCTGGGTCCGGGGTGACCGGCCATGCGCAGCGCCACGACCTCCTCGACGCCTTGTGCCTGCAGACGCCACTGCGGCATCGTGAAGTCGCAGAACACCTCCGGCGTGAACAGGCCCGCCGGAGCGGCGCCGGTCTCCAGGAAGGTGACGAACTTGTTGGCCAGCTCGCGGGCCGTGGTGGAGGCGGTGGTCTGGCTGCTGCTCATTTCCCACCTCCGGCGGCGCTCATGTTGGCGGCCACGACCGCCATGGTCTGCTGGAGCTCCTTGGACGGGCTGAAATCGACCGTCTCAGTCCCCGCTGTCACGACGGGCGCGTGTCCGGGCGGCGCGTAGTAGACGTCGCCGGCTTCGTAGGTCTCGGCATGGTCGCGGTAGCGCAGCACGAGGCGACCGGAAAGGACCATGCCCCAGTGCGGGCACTGGCACCGGTCGTCGGGCAGCCCGCGGAACGCCGACGTGCCGTCGGCGTCCTCGGGGAAGGTCTCGAAGGAGACTGTGTAGTTGTCGAGCTCGGCGTACCGGCCCTGGATGACTGGCGCGTTGACGAGAATCGGGGCCTCGTCCTTGCGTGTGCGCGGCATGTGACTTCCTGCGTCGTTGGATGCTGTCACCCTTGAGGCGTGACTTCGCGGCGTCACGTTGTGAGGTCACAACGCTTGAACAGACAATGGCGCTGAACCGCTCCGGGTCTGATGGGGGCTCGATTCCCTCAGAGGATCGAGTCATGGCACGTCCGTCCCCCTACCCGCCCGAGTTTCGTGAGCGTGCGGTGCGCATGGTCACGGAGATCCGTCCCAACTATCCAACCGAGTGGGCCGCGATGAAGGCGGTCGCGGCGAAGCTGGCATCGGTGCGGCCGAGACGGTGCGGACCTGGGTCCGCAAGGCCGAAGTCGACGCCGGCCAGCGACCCGGCGTCACGCCCGAAGAGGCCGCGGAGATCAAGCGGCTGCGGCCCGAGAACGCCGAACTGCGGTGGGCCAACGAGATTTTGAAAGCGGCGTCGGTGGATTCAACTGGTCGTCGCCACACCCTGATCTCGGAGGTGTGCGACGTGGCCACGGCGGAGTGGAGTTTGAAGATCAGCGATGTTCCGGAGAGGCGGCGTCGGCAGTGGCGCGCTGGCCGTGCGTTGCGGCCGGCGATGCGCTCGCCGGGGCGGCCTGATCCGTCTCGGGTCGTGCAGCGCCAGTTCTGGCGACTGATCGCCACGGGGGTCACGACGGCCGGGGCGTCGCTGGCGGTCGGCGTGTCGTGGCCGGTGGGTGCGAGGTGGTTTCGTCATGCTGGCGTCTCGTTGGCCGAGCCCTCGGGCCGGTACCTCACGTTCGAGGAGCGCGAGGAGATCGCGATCCTCAGGGCGATGAGCAAGGGCGTGCGCGAGATCGCCCGCGCCCTGGGGCGTGACCCCGGGACGATCTCGCGCGAACTGCGCCGCAACGCCGCCACGCGCGGCGGCATGCAGGAGTACCGCCGCCCGGCGACCGCGACGGTCGCCCAGTGGAAGGCTCAGCAGGCGGCCAAGCGCCCGAAGAGCGCGAAGCTCCTGGGCAACGACCGGTTGAACTCGCCCAGTACACATCGTTCGCGTTCACCGCGCATCTCGTCGACGCCGCCATCGACGCTTCGATCGACACCGTCGGCGATGCTCTGGACAAGCGCTTGTCATCACACTGCACCTCTTCTCCTATCGAGTTCGTTTAGGGGTAGTTGCCGCTGGTGGGCGGCGTCGGTCGAGGCGGGTGCCTTGCTGGACGCGGGGTGGGTTCGGGCCGGGATGGGGGTAGAGGCAGGCGTTCTTGTCGTTGTACTTCTCGCCTTCCAGGAGTCCGGCCCGGTGCCATTTCCAGACGGTGGGAACGCTGACGTCGAGGAGTTCGGCGAGTTCGTACGCGGTGAGCAGGCCGCGGGCTCGCAGCCGGTCGTAGCGGCTGGTGAGGTGGTAGTCCTCACGGATCTCACGGACCAGGAGCCGGTGGAAGGCGAGTCCCTTGCCGCTGGTCAGGCCGCGTTGGTTGAGGAGGTCGGCGATCTCGGCGTCGGTGTGGTCCTCCAGCAGGATGTCGATGGCGGCCACGACGGGCTTCGGGGTCCGCCACCGTTCCCCACCGATGAGAGGAAGGGGCAGGTCGAGGGTGTGGTGGGGGCCGGCGGAGAGCCGGACCCGGACGGTAATCCGGTCGGCCCGGGTGAGGGTGACATCCGTGATCAACAGGCGGGCGATGCGCTTGCGTTCGCGCATCGGGGTGGCGGGGTCGTGCCAGAGACGGTGCACGTCGCCGGCGAGGTGGGCCAGCTTGTCCCGCAGAGCCTGGGTGACGGGTCCGGCCTCGGTGCGGGCGTGTTCGACGTCCTTGCGGGCAGCGGCCACCTCGCGCAGGGCGGCGTTCCAGTCCGCCTCCAGACTGTCGGCGACCAGCCGGTTGTCCGGATCGACCGCGAGATAGCGGCGTTTTGCCAGGTCGGCGCGGTGCTGGGCGCGTTCCAGGTGGGTGTGACGCAGCCGGTCGGCCTCGGCGGCCCGGGCGGCGAGGCGGTCGGTGACCGTGAGCGCGGCCTCGATGGCCAGCGGGGTCAACTCGCCCAGCAACAGGGTGGTGACGGCCTCTTCGACCGGAGGACCGGGGATGCGTTCGCAGACGCGGCCGCCGTTCTGGATGGCGTGGGTCATGCACCGGTACTCGGAGACCTCGATGCCTTGCCGGTGGTGGTAGGCGAGGGTCATGCGCCTCCCGCAGCGGCCGCAGATCACCAGGCCCTGCAGCAGCGCCGGGCCTTCCCTGGGGGCAGTCGCGGTCCGCTCCAGGCCGCGGGAGGCGGCCTGGGCGGCGAGGGCCTGCTGGTTGGTCTCCCATCGGGCGAAGGACACGTAACCCTCGTGGTGATCTTCGATGAGCGTGTCCCACTGCTCACGAGGCAGCATCCGAATGTGGATCTTCCCATCCCCGCTGTGCTCGACCTTGCGCCGTCCGTAACAGAACGCCCCTGCATAGAGCGGGTTGTGGAGCAGGTTGAGGACCTGCCAGTGCTTGAGCGGACCCCAGATCAACTCGCCCTTGCGTGGCCCGGTGCGGATCCTTGAGGGGAAGGCGAGGCGTTCGGCGGCGAAGGTCTTGACGACCTGGCGGGCCGAGCCGGTGGCTGCGAAGACGTCCAGGACGCGGGCGACGACGCCCCGCACCGCGGCATCGGGGTCCTTGACGATCCGGTCGGCGAAGTCGTGGACATAGCCGACGGGCAGGCCCTGTTTCAGCTCGCCGCGGCGGGCCTTGGCCAGCTGCCCGCCCCGCAACCGGGCGCCGAGCAGGTGGAGTTCGGCCTCGGACATGGTGCCCTTCATGCCCAGGACGAGCCGGTCGTTGAAGGTCCGCGGATCGTAGAGTCCGTCTTCGTCCAGGATCAGTGTCCCGGACAGGGCACAGATTTCCAGCAGCCGGTGCCAGTCGGTGTTGTTCCGGGCCAGGCGGGACACTTCCAGGCCGAGCACGATCCCGGCACGGCCCATGGAAACCTCGGCGACCAGGTGCTGGAAGCCGTCCCGGCCTGCCGTCGAGGCCCCGGAGCGACCCTGGTCAGAATCGATCACGACAATCCGGGACTCCTCCCAGCCCAGGGCGACGGCCCGGCCGCGCAGGGCGTACTGGCGCTGGGTGGACTCCCTGTTGTTGACGACCTGCTTCAGGGAGGACTGGCGCACATAGAGGTACGCGTCGCGCCGCAGATGGTCGGCCGTGACCTTCCCGCTGTGTTCCATGCTCACCTGGTCCTCCTCGCCGGATCGTGGGGGCGCACCTCAGCCGCTGCGGCAGCCTCCGGCTGCCGTCCATGCCATGACCGCCAGCACCTCCACCAGCTCGTCCGCCACGGTGTTCGCCGCCGGCGAGGCCGGTTGCCGACCTCCCACCAGGCGCGGCGAAAGCATGGGGATGGATACGACCGCACGGATCCATGCGGCCATGCCGGAACGGGCCAGCACCGCCCAGCCATGCCGTGACCCCCGGTCGGGCCCTCCCAGGACCGCGGCCCGCAGGTCCTCATACCGCCGGGCGACCTCCACCCCGTCCACCGCCTGATCAGCGGTGATCGGGAACCTCCGCAGAGCGCGGCTCGCGCCGCCGGGCCAGCGCCTTCTCCACCGACCGCGGGTGCACGGTGACCCCGAACTCCCGCTCGACAGCACGGGCGAGCTGGTCCGAGCGCAACGCGGCATCGCCCGAGCGGAGCTGCTCGACGAAGGCCATGACCTCCTCGGTCAACTTGCGCGGCCCCTTGGGCCCCGGCTTGCCCGGCACCAGCGCCGCCGGCCCGCCCGCGTCCAGCGCGGCGGCGATCGCATAGAAGCTCTGCCGGCAGAACCCGAACGCGGCCGTGGCCTGCACGACGGGCACCTTGTCCACCCTGACCCGGCGCACCATCTCGTACTTGACCTGCACGACATCGTCCGGATCGAGGAACGCACACGCGGCGAAGCCCGCGTCGACCACGGCACCGGGCCGCGGATTGAGCGCCCGGAACTCCTTCAATGTGCTCTGCTTGCCCGTCGGCCGGCTCATCACGCCTCCCCGAGATCGCCTCTGTCACCAGGATCCGGCCGCCCACCGCGCAGGCCAACGGCGTGAACACCGCCCAGAGAAGCGGAAGAAGCAGGTCACGAACATATCCGGACTCCCGCACGCCCCCGGCGCACGATCCGCTGCTGCCGGACACCGGCACTGATCGCACGACAATCACGGCTCCATTCCCCCGACACCGTCGCGCAGCCCGGCCACCAGATCCGCGAGACGGATCAGGTCCCCGGTCCGGAACGGACAAACCCCGCCGGCCTCCTCGACGAACACGTCAGCCAGTGCCATGTCCGTCCACTCCACCGGGAACGAACACCGTTGTCCCTGCTCATCCAGGGCCAGGACCACGTCCCCACGCCACGAATTGAACCGCTCCAGGAACTCGAACGCCTCACCGGACCGCGGATGGAACGGATGGATCAGCCGCACACGTCCATCGTCATCGCGGGGAACGAGCGCATTCGACGGCGATTGCCAACGCGCTCATGGAATCCCAGATCGGCCTCTACAAAACGGAGTTGATCGAACCCCGCAAGCCCTGGAAGGGACTGGCCGACGTCGAACTCGCCACAGCGGAATGGGTCGACTGGTTCAACAACCAGCACCTCCACACCGAGATTGGAGACATCCCGCCCCACGAGCACGAGACCAACCTACGCTCAACACCGGCCCCAACCGGCGGCTGGAGTCAACGCATAGACGGTTCACGGCTTCGGCTCGAAGTTGTGAAGGAAGGAGTCGGGCATCCTCGGACACCAGAGGGCGGGCTGAACATCCCAGTCCTGGCCTTTCCAGTTTTCGCTGATCTGGTCGATGTCCGAGAAGTACTCGATCCAGCTGCCCCAGGGGTCACCCAGGTAGTGGAATAGGTTTGAGCCCAGGGTATGCCTTCCCAGTCCCCAGCCTGTGGTGTGCCCTTTGTCGGCCATAATCTGTGCTCCCATTGCCAGTTGGTCGAAGTTGTCGACTTCCCAACTGGAGTGGTGCAAGCCTGGGTGGCTGCTCTGGACAAAACCGAAAACATGGTGGTCACCAGGGCCGGAGTTCATGAAGACGACCTTACCGGGGATCCTGTCAGACAAGCGCAGCCCGAGCGCGCGTTCGTAGAAGGTCTGCGAGCGGTTGACATCTGAGGAGAAGATGAGCACATGGCCAAGCCGACGCGGGCGGGGGACGGTGCGTGCGGTCTGCCATCGAGCCTCGTCCACGCGGTGGTAGTCACCGGCCAGGTTCTGTTTCGCTGGCTGGACAGGGCGTGCTGGCGCCAGTTCCTGCTCGCGCACGTTGACCGCGTTGCCGTCAGGATCGCGGAACCACAGACCTCCCACTGGGCCGCCTGCGGGTGAGTCCTGCAGGACGATGTCCAGCGACTCAAGGTGCCGCTGCAATTCGGGCAGTGAGCCTTGGGGGGATGCGAAAGCGACGTGGTGTAGGCGCTTCTCACGCCCCTCGACCAGCAGAGTCTGGTCTTGGTCGCGACCGTCACATCGTACGGTCAGCCGGTCGTTGTCTTCTTCGACGGCCAGGCCGAAATTGCTGTAGAAGTCCTTGCCTTGTGACAGGTCAGGCACCTCAAGTCCATAGTGCAGTAGTCCGCTGACACGCATCATGCAAATCCTTTCAATGAGCGGGTCGTGGAGGTTCGGGCCGGGATCTACGTTCGGGTTAGGTTTGTCGAGGCGACATCGTGAGGCCAGGGCCACTGGCGACGAATCAGCGGCCTGGGGTCTCAGCGGGCGGCGACAACAAACCGCCATCCTCAGATGGTTAGATGGTTCTCGCCTTGTAGCCCAAATGCCGCGTGCCTGGGTACCTTCTGGCCAATGGCTGCACACTGAACCGGTCAACTGAGTAAGCAGGCGCAGCGGCGGATTACGCGGACAGGCTCGGACTGTGTCATGTGCGGACCTCGAGGGTTCTGGCAGCAAACAGGAATGCAGCTCCCGTAGCTTCCAGCTGTGGAGCGAGGTGTAGGGCATCATCATCTAAGTTCCAGCCACCCTCGATACCTTCGTCAGGTTCGGGGAAATTGGGGACGGTCGTGACTGCCTCTCAAATTCTATGGAGAATCAGCGATACCGTGATTCCGGCTGGTCGCCCGCGGAACTCCTCTTTGTCCTAGGGGTGGACGGCGGCCCTGCGTGTAATGTTCCCCGATGAGCCGACATCTGCATGAGCGTCTTTCACCTCTGGTTCTCGGGTTAGCGACTCACAAGAATGGTGCCTGCCTCTTCGAAGCTGGAGGCACCCAGGAAGCCGAATATGAAATGCGTCCGATTGTCGCCGTCGGGCCGGTAGCCGTGGATCTCCCGGGCTGGGGTGATGCAGGCATCTCCGGCAGAAATGGGAACTTCTCCGTCCACCGTGACATGATAGCCCTTGCCATCGAGGACGTAAAGAAACTCGGAAGCATTGGGATGAATGTGCAGAGGACGCGCACTTCGCGCGTCGGAGAAGATGCTCTCACCAAAGGCCATGTGCCTGCTTCCGGTTTTCTCATTGTTCACATGAAAAGTGGCGCGCATGTTGAAGAACCCGTTTTCGGGATCGTTTACAGTCACGAACTCGACCTTGTCCGAACCGACGATGACGACTCCCGTCTCGTCCGAAGCAGGGGCATCGGCCGTCTCTCGGCGAATGTCTGCGAGGAGGCCGATTCCGCCGAATACCCTCAGGACCGCCAGGCCGTCATCACCAGTCTGCACACGTACCGTCCCGCCAGGAGGTGCGAAGACCAGTGAGCCCCGAGCAATGTGCTGCCTCCCGGCGTGGGTTGTCGCAGTTCCGCTTCCTTCGAGGACGTAAACGGCGTGTTCGGCGTTTAGAAAGAAGTAAAAGCCGGTGTCGAATCCCGCTGGGTAGCGAGTGATGCCAACGATTCCATTCGTGTGCGGGTTGGCTTCGTTGTGCAGTAGCCACCGGGTATCGGTGCCGTCCTCGGTCTCAGCCGGCACGTCCGATTCATTTCGCTTCAGCATTGAGATTTCCTCCGAGTTTCTAGTGGCTCGTGATCCTGTCAGTGTTTCCTGATCCCTGGGTTTCTCGCTCTTCCGGTATGGAGCTTTCTTCCGAACAGGCTGCTGAGCTGCGGGAGTTGGTGAACAGCCGGGACGCGGGAACGAGTGCCGGCGCGGGCACGGGCCCGGGTGACCGCGCTGATGCGCATGACACTGCCGGAGGGTAGCGAGCAGTCGCACTGGTTCACCCGCGGGTTCGCGAATACCTGAAGCGGATCGAGAACCTGGAGCCTCCGGACTGTGCGGTGGTGCTCTCGGCCGATGAGAAGACGCAGATCCAGGCACTCGACCGGACACAGTCCGTCCTGCCGGTCACTTTCGCGACGAGCGAGAAGCGCACCCACGGCCACGTCCGGCACGGCCACCACGTACCTGTTCGTGGCCCTGAACGTCGCCACCAGCGAAGTCATAGTGCAAGCCGAACCGGAACCCAGTGGACTTCCTGGCCTTCCTCAGGAAGGCAGCAAAGCCGCACGCGGGCAGGGAGATCCAAGTGGCGTTGGACAACCTCCCCACGCACACGACCCCGGAGGCGAAAGCATGGCCGACGAAGAACCCTCATGTGCACTTCCACTTCACTCCCGCCGGTTCCTCGTGGGTGAACCAGATCGAGATCTGGTTCGGATCCTGCCCCGGCCGTTTATCCGCTGCGGCACCTTCTCCCGTGTCCATGTCCTGATGAAGAGATCCACGACTACATCAACTCGTGGAATCAGCAAGCGAAACCCTTCACCTGTACCGCGACCTCCGATTAGGTCCTCGCGAAGGTGAGACTCGTCCAGTTCAATGTGAAGAAAATTGCCAATAACAACTCGAACTGACATGAACTGGATCACGAAACACTAGTCGTGTTCGCATGTTTCGTTCCGATCGTCAGTTACGCGCGTCGCCGTCTAAAATGGAAAGCGCAAGACGAGAGGGATACTGCTGGCTGTGATGAATCGTATCTGATCCGCATCTCGGACTGTAGAAGTGCGAGAAGACCCCTTCGGTCACGGAGGAGTCGCCATTGGCAATGTCCACTCGGATGCGGTGGCCCTTCTTGAAAACGTGGGCCATGGGCATCAGTTCGATGTCAAGTCGGTAGACCTGGTGCGGGTGGAGCGGCTGCGGGCGGTCATGCCGGTGGTAAGGCCGAGTCGGTGTGCTCACCGTCGGATCGAGTTCGCGATGGGAGGCCCGGAGCCAGCCCTTCGACACGATCGTGAATGGTGTCGGCAGTTCGGGATGCAAGTCAGCCGGCCGGGGCGCCTCATCGCACAGATGCACGATGACATCTGTGTCCGGTTGGTCGGAGGACAGGTAGAGCTCAAGGTGGCTCAGTCCGATACTGGTGATCTCCTCGTTCAGCGGCGGAGTCCCGAAGGTGAGGACGCGGGCGACTGGATTGGGCACACCGAGTGAGGTGACGGTTGCGGTGCCCAGGTGCCAGAGGGGGTCGGGATAAGTGTATTCGGTGCATTCGGCAGCGCCGATGTCGGTTTCCGTAAGCAGCAGCCCGTCGTTCAAAGACCGCGTAGGGGTGTCCGTTCCAGCTGCGAGGAACAGCGAGTTTTCCTCAGCCGCCGCCGGCGGCCACTCCTGGAAGTGGCGTTCTTCTTCTACACCGGATACATGGACGGATACGGGTGGCGTGTCGAGGACGCCGTTTTCCACGCCGCGCAGCCAGTAGTCGTACCAGGGGGCAAGAATCGCTTCATGGAACTCGATGGAGTCGAAGTCGAGCAGGGCTTTCGCGACGTTGAGCGAGGCGGGCTGAGCCCCGGCTTGCATACACAGCCTTTTAACGCCGCTTACCTGCTCGTAGCCTAAGATATTACCACGGGTGTGGGTGGAGTTTTTACCCCAGTTACCCACCGACAGGACAGGAATCTCGACCTCGTGCAAACGCGGGTGGGCTGCTCGGGATCGCCAGAAATCATCGTCGGTCGGATGCTCTAGGAGTGCATCGACGGGCGACGTCCGGAACCGCAGTCCGCGGTCGGAATCGGGACCCCACACGTGGTTCGCACGCAGCACCATGTCCCAGGCCGCAGCGAAGTTGCACGGAATCCCTCCGTGAAAGACGTTGTCACGATAGTTGTCAACCAGGGCGTCGTAGGGCGCAATGCAGGTGAGGTGAGGCGGCTTCTCCAGGGCTGCAAGCCACTGGATCATTCCGTAGTAGGACTGCCCGATCATGCCGACACGACCTGAGGACCAGGTCTGAGCGGCGGTCCACTCGATCATGTCGTACAGGTCAGTCCGCTCCTGCGGCCCGAGGAAGTCCCACTCGCCGTCGGAACGGCCGGTGCCCCGCGCGTCCGCCAGGACGTAGACGTAGCCACGCTGCACATACCACTCGATCGGCCCGGTCTCACGGAAGGGGTAGGCCGGGACCGCAGGCAGGCCGGCCAGTTCCTTCTGGTAGCCGGACACCGCAAGCAGCGCGGGATAGGCGACCTCGCTCCAGTCCTCAGGGTGGTAAATGTCCACCCTCAGACGCACGCCGTCCCGTGCGAGGATCTCCACGTCGCGCTCGATTGCAACACCGGGAGCCTCCGGTCGGCGAAAAGGCCGAACCTGGTCAGTCATCGCTCTTCTCCGTTGTAAGTTCGCTGAGTGAAGCTTGGCTCTCCGGCAGATGAGCCGACTGCCGGCTCATCCGCCGGCGAGATCACCGCCGCCCGTCCACGACCAGATCGGTGCCGGAGACGTGCCGACTTGCGTCGGAGGCCAGGTAGAGTGCCGCCACAGCGATGTCAGCGGCCGGGATGATCTCGACCAAAGGTGGCCGAGCCGTCCACCGGCCACCCGCTCCGATGACCTCGTCTCTGCCTTTGGTCATGCCCAGGGTGTTGGTCGAACCTGGCAGGATGGCGTTTACCCGATGCCGCGCGGGCTGGGCTCAGCCGCACACGAGTGGGCGAGGCTGCGAGACGCCGCCTCGGTCGCACCGTAGACGCTCATGCCTGGAGACGCCTTAGAACTCCTAACAAAGTGGCGCTTCTTGCCTTGGAATGTGGATGTCTGATGAAGCGTTAGCCTTCATGTGAGAAAGGGTGAGCAGCTTCCGTGGGTCGTGTCCGATGAGTTGTGGGCGCGGATCGAGCCGTTGCTTCCGGTCGTGCCGAGGAGGGCCGATCACCCGGGCCGCAGGCGTCTGGACGACCGGAAAGTACTGTCGGGCGTCCTGTTCGTGCTGTACACCGGGATTCCGTGGCAGTTCCTGCCTCAGGAACTGGGCTTCGGTTCCGGAATGACGTGCTGGCGGCGTCTGCGGGACTGGAACGACGCGGGTGTGTGGCAGCGTCTGCACGAGTCACTGCTGGCCGAGCTGCACGCCGCCGGCGCTCTGGACTGGTCCAGGGCGGTGATCGACGGCTCCCACGTGCGGGCCATGAAGGGCGGCCCAAAACCGGACCGAGCCCGGTCGACCGTGCCCGAACAGGCTCCAAGCACCATCTGATCACCGAAGCGCACGGCATCCCGCTGGCCGCGTCCCTGACCGGCGGAAACCGCAACGACGTCACCCAGCTCATGCCCCTGATCGAGGC
>NZ_JBSFDB010000103.1:0-14572 GCF_053593695.1 Streptomyces sp. NPDC002144 | reverse complement strand
CCGTCCACTGCCTGCCCCTACCCCTCCGCGATCATGCCCCGCACACGACGAAGCCCCTGCTCATCGAACAGGGACTCCCTTTGCCACAACGCACTCAGTCACTTGGCGTCACTCCCATGATCGTCGGATCCGCCGTTAGATCTACACTCCCCAAGGCCATGAAGTTATGGGCTGTTGGGTGCTGTCAGCAGGATGTCGATGCTGACGGTGGCCTTGTAGGTGCGTCGGTCGACGCGCAGGCTCTTGTAGGCGTAGCGGGACATCGGTCGCTTCACGGCGCGGGGACTGAGGCGCAGTCGGCGGGCGGGCATGAGGTTGTTGAGGACTGCCCGGCCGATGGCTCCCACGAGGTCGATGGTGGTGCCGGCGATCACGCCGGCTGCCTGGACGATCTGATCACGGGCGGTGTGGAGAGCGATGCTGAAGCTGGCCCGGTCCGGGTCGGCTCCGGGGACGGTGCTGGTGGCGTCGGCGATGGCGATCCTGATCACTTGGTAGACGGTCAGCAGGGCGTAGATCTCCTGCGCGATGCCTGGCAGAGTGCGGGAGCGCAGCACGCGGCGGCCGAGCAGAGACTTCTTGATCGCGAAGTAGGCGGATTCCACTTCCCATCGCTCGTGATACAGCCTGACCAGCTCGAATGCCGGGTAGCGGTGGGGATCGAGCAGGGTGGTGGCCAGGCGGTAGACGCCGGTGTGCCGTCCGGTGGCAGTGGAGATGGTGATCTCGCACTCGATGACGCGGACTTCGGCCGTGCCGATCCTGGACAGGAAGGAGCCGTCGTCGAACCGGCGCAGGACCGGCGGCTTGCGCAGTTCGGAGAGCCGGGCCAAGAAGTCGGCCCCGGTGCCGGCCACGGCTTGGAGGAAGGCGTTGGTGGCAAATCCCCGGTCCAGCAGCACGACCATGCCCTGGTGCAGCGAGCGCAGCAGGCGGCGTCCGAGGATGGGCTCGCCCGGTTTACGCGGGCCGAAGACCGCGTCGATGACCGCGCGGGTGCCGCAGGCCACCAGAGCGACCAGCAGGACCTGCGGATAACCGGAGGCGGCGGTGTACTGGTTGGCCCCCTTGCCCAGCCGGGCCCGCACGTGCGCATCGTCGGCGACATCCAGGTACGTGCCGTCGATCGCGACCACCAGCAGCCCGGCCCAGCGGGCCCCGGCAGTGCGGACCGCCGAGGCCGGGCCGCGCACCAGGTCGAACAGGGCCCGCATGGGGCGCACGCCGAGCCTCGTGCGGGCGTGCCACTGCGCGGTCGCGGTCACCGCCGGCAGGGGCAGGGCCCCAAGGGCGCCGGTCAGCTTGCGCCACACGGCCGGGTAGCCGCATTCCTCGAACAGCGTGGCCGCGAGCAACAGGTAGACCACCACCCGGGCCGGCAGTTTCCGCAGCCGCTGCTGCACCGCCCCGCACTCGGCGAGGACCGCATCGACCATCTCGAAGGGCACGACCTGGGTCAACTCGCCCAGATGTCCCGGGGCGAAGACGCCTTCGGCTACCGCGATCTCACGCGTGATGACACACTGTCCGGACAGCGGAGCCTCCGGTCTTTGTGAACGGCATGTCTTGGCGGACGAGCCAGTTCTACCGGGGCTCCGCTTCTCGCGTCCGGCGTCCTTCCAGATCAGACCCCACTTGCTGCGGCGCCCACTCGTAACTTCATGGCCTTGGCCTAAAGGCGGGGGATTCCAGCGGTCGCCCGCTGGGGTTCCTGCTTCACCGACGACCGCCCCGTCCGGGAGGACTCCCGTTGAGGTCTTACACCGTCTCCACAGGCTGCTGCCGCCAGCCCGGCGGCCAGGATGTTGCGCGCCGCGTTCACGTCACGGTCATGCACCGCGCCGCAGTGCTCGCACGTCCACGCGCGGACGTTCAGCGGCAGCTTCGCCGCGACCGTGCCGCAGGCCCCGCACAGCTTGGAGCTGGGGAAGAAGCGGTCGATCACGACGAGGTCGCGCCCGTACCAGGCGCACTTGTACTCCAGCATCATGCGCAGGTCCGTCCAGGCCGCATCCGAGATCGCGCGCGCCAGGCGCCCGTTCTTCAGCAGGTTGCGGACGGTGAGGTCCTCGATCACGACCGTTTGGTTCTCGCGGACGAGTCGAGTCGACAGCTTGTGCAGGAAGTCCCGGCGCCGGTCGGCGATCCGCGCATGGACCTTGGCGACCTTGCGCCGGGCCTTGGCCCGGTTCGCGGAGCCCTTCGCCTTGCGCGCCAGCTCCCGCTGCGCCCTGGCCAGACGGGCGCGGTCACGGCGCTCGTGCCGGGGGTTGGCGATCTTCTCCCCGGTGGACAGGGTCACCAGCGAGGTGATCCCGGCGTCCAGGCCAACCGCATTCGTCGTCGCGGCGGCGGGCGTGATGGTGTCCTCGCACAGCAGGGACACGAACCAGCGGCCCGCCGCATCCCGGGACACGGTCACCGTGGTCGGCACCGCACCCTCGGGCAGCGGACGCGACCAGCGGATGTCCAGGGGCTGCGCCATCTTCGCCAGCGTCAGTCGCCCCTCGCGCCAGGTGAAGGCGCTGCGGGTGTACTCGGCCGACAACCGGGACTTCTTCCGCGACTTGTACCGCGGGTACTGCGCCCGCTTGGCGAAGAAGTGGGCGAACGCCGTCTGCAGATGACGCAGCGCCTGCTGGAGCGGGACGGAGGACACCTCGGTCAAAAAGGCGAGTTCCCCGGTCTTCTTCCACTCCGTCAGCGCGGCGGAGGACTGCACGTAGGAGATGCGGCGCTGCTCGCCGTACCAGGCCCGGGTGCGCTCCTCCAACGCCTTGTTGTACACCAGGCGGACACAGCCGAACGTGCGCGACAGCTCCGCCGCCTGCTCGTCCGTGGGGTAAAAGCGGTACTTGAACGCCCGCTTGACCTGCTCCGCCATACCTCACACCCTATCAGATCCCGTGTGAGCGCTGGGTGTCGGCCGGCTGCCGGCGAACGCCGGTCCGCCCTGACAGCGAACCGGCTCCTCCTGCCCTGCTCCGCAGGATCTTCGTTTCCTCCCCCGCCTGCAGGCGGGGGTATCCACGGAGGAATCCCGATGAGTTGATCGCTGATCACCTGGGCCGCGATCACGCTGATGATGCGACGGTCGACCCGGCGCAAGGCCAGGCCCGCCGAAAAGCGCGAAGAAGGCCTCTCAGCTGATTGACCTGGCGGCTGCCGACTCCCGGAAGTCGACGACAGCTTCGCCGTTGGTTCGCGCCCACTCGGTCAGCGTCACGATCGGCTCCTGGAGTGTCTGGCCGAGCGGGGTCAGGCTGTACTCGACCCGCGGCGGCGCTTCGGCGTACACCTGCCGGTCGACCAGGCCGTTGCTCTGCAGGCGGCGAAGGGTTTGCGTCAGTACCTTGCGTGAGATCCCGCCGGAGAGCGTGACGAGTTCGCTGTGTCTCTTGGGTCCGCCGGTGAGAGCGAACAGGACAACCAGGGACCACTTGTTGGCGATGATCTCGATCGCCAGCCGTGCGGGGCAGTCGGCGAGGAACACCGTGCCCGCTTCCAGCTCCTTTGCCGCGCTCGCCAGGTCGGCAGTGGTCATGTTCACGAGCCGAAGGTTACCCTTTGGTGCCTATCGGCTTCCTAACGTCGACGCCATGGAACTTCACTCCGGTCAGAGCCACCCCACGGCCCCGCTCGACCGCCAGGTCGTGGCCGTCAAGCCGATCACCGTTGCCACCACCGACCGCGGCATCGACCTGCAGGTCAAGGTCACCGCACCGGTCGACGGGAGAGACCTGCCCGTCATCGTCTTCTCCCACGGCAACGCCTGGTCGATGGACGGTTACGAGCCCCTCGTCGACCGCTGGGCCGCTGCCGGGTTCGTCGTGGTGCAGCCCACCCATCTGGACTCCCGCCGCCATGGCATCGGCTTCGACGATCCCCGTTTCGCCACCATCTGGCGCGTGCGCATAGCCGATCTGCACAGTGTCCTGGACGGCCTCGGTGACATCCTCGACGAGGTCGGCGGTCTGGCCGCGCGCGTCGACCGCGATCGCGTCGCTGTCGTCGGGCACTCCTGGGGAGCACAGACCGCCGGAGCCCTCCTGGGCGCCCGCGTCCTCGACTCCGAGGGCAAACCGGGCGAGGACTTCTCCCACCCCGCCGTCAAGGCGGGCGCGCTCATTGCGGCGGCCGGTGCCGGGGACGCCCTGACGCCCTTCGCGCTCGCGTATCTCCCGTTCGCGCGCCCGGACTTCTCCGGTATGACGGCCCCCGCCCTGGTCATCGCCGGCGGAAAGGACCAGTCGGTGATGACGACCCGCGGACCGGAATGGTTCACCGATGCCTACCACCTCAGCCCGGGCCCGAAGCGACTGCTCACCATCGCCGAGGCCGAGCACCTCTTCGGCGGAATCTCCGGCGAGGCCGCCAAGGACACCACCGACGAGGACCCCGCCCGCGTCGTCCTCGTCGCCGACGCCGTCTCCGCCTACCTGCACGAGGTCCTCTGCGCCGACGCACGAAGCTGGCGGGCCCTGCAGGACCGGATCAGCCACAGCACCGGCGCCGTCAGCACCGAGAGCAAGTAGGTGCTTCGCGGCCCGGCTCGCGATGTGCCGGGTCGTTCCGAGCCCGAGGTCAGGAGACGGCGAGACCGGGAATGTCCGCTTGCTGCGTGCTGGCGGCGGGCTCCCCGTGCCGCTGTTGGGAGCCCTCGCCGCCTCCGGCCTCGTGCTGTACTTCATCGCCCACCCGCGGGTGGGCTCACGCAACACTGTCGGCGGGATCGTGTTCCGGGCCGCCGCGACGGCCGCTCTGACTTTGGGCGGCGCTTCCACGGCCCGTGGTGACCGGCGAGGTTCACAAGCTCGCCCGCTTCATCGCGGGAGCCGTCAGCCGGCGGATCCGGTAGGGGCCGGCAGCCTGGGCGCGGCGAGCGCAGGCGGGCGCATCCGCGATCGAACTCCGGTGGCGCGGATGTCCGCGTTGGCGACCAGGATCGCCGGGCCCCGGCGGAGCCGATCTGCTCCTGTTCCGGTTGCTTTGGCCGGTTCAACGGCTGCGCGAAGGCCAGTTGGCCGACTTACGCACCACCACTTGGCAGACGGCTCCCCCCGTGGCGGTACGGTATGCCGCAGTCGATCGCGTGTTCTGTGATCGCTGACCATCAAGGGGGTTTTATGAAGCACCGTCGTCCGCGCCCGCCTCGTAGAATGATCGCCCGAGCGGTCGGTTCGGCAGGTGCGGTGGCCGTCGCGCTGGGCGTGGGCATATCACCGGCCATGGCCGCCGAGAAGACGTCCGACCAGCCTGCGGCCACCGGGGTCTCGCCCGACGAGCCCGGCGGGAACACGGCTTGGGCGCCCGAGAACGACGCGGCTGCGCTGTCCGCCAAAACCGTGCACCCTCAGGCTCTCTCATCCAGCCGCACGACCGCGGCCGCTCTGCAGCTCACGATGCCCACGCCGACGGGTCCGAACAGCGTCGGCATGGTCGGTCTGCATCTCGTCGACAACTCCCGTACGGATCCGTACGTGCCCGGCACGAAGCGCGAGTTGATGGTCTCGCTCTGGTATCCGGCCACCGCCACGTCCGGGCACTACCAGGCACCGTGGATGCCGTCGATCTCCGGCGCCCACTTCCTCGCGACACGCGGCCTGTCGCCGCAGCAGGTGACCCTGCCGAAGACCGCAGGTCACGTCCTGGCTCCGGTGAAGACCTCGCTCGGCAAGCTGCCCGTCCTGCTGTACTCGACAGGGCTGCACTCGGACCGTGCGATGGGCACCGCGCTCGCGCAGGATCTGGCCAGCCGCGGCTACCTCGTCGTCACCGTCGACCACACCCACGACGCCAACGAGGTGCAGTTCCCCGGTAACCGGCTGGAGCTCAACAGGATGCCGGCGGGCACCCACTCCTCCGACACGCTCAAGGTGCGCGCGGCGGACATGCGGTTCGTCATCAACCAGCTCGGCAAGATCAGCACGGGTGGCAACCCGGACGCCGGCCACGCGACGCTCCCCACCGGGTTGAAGCAATCGGTGGACATGTCCCGTATCGGGATGTTCGGCTGGTCGCTGGGCGGCGCGGCGGTCGACAACGCCATGCAACTCGACCACCGGATCGGCGCCGGCGCCAACTTGGACGGTCAGTTCTTCGGAACGGCTCCGAGCAAGGACCTGGACCGGCCCTTCATGCTCTTCAGCTCTGGTAGCCACAACCGGAACAACGACGCGTCGTGGCGCACGCTGTGGTCGCATCTGAAGGGGTACCGGGTCGACATCAAGCTTCATGGTGCCGCCCACCAGTCGTTCAGCGACAACGCGTGGATGGTGCCGCAGGAGGCGGGTCTGCTCGGGCTCTCCCAGGCTCAGCTGCAGCAGCAGTACGGCACGATCGATCCGAAGCGGTCGGTCCTGGTCCAGTCCACCTACCTCGCCGCCTTCTTCGGCCAGACGCTGAGTCACAAGCACAGCACGCTGCTCGACGGGCCCTCCAGCAAGTACCCGGAAATTTCTTTCGTCCGCTGACCGGACGGCTGCCCGGACGCCGAAGGGCCGGACTTGTCCGCAGGCCCGCCCTTCGACGCGTCGGGGCGGCGGCCCCGTGTGTGTCGCGTCACCCCGCCCTCGTTAACTTGGACGATACGGCGCGGAAGTGTGATGGTTATGTGACCGCAGGGCGTTAAATTGTTTGCCCTATCGAACGTCTGGGCGCTTGACGCCAGTTGAGGAAGGATCCGCTCCTCTGTCCTCCGCACCTCGTGCGCCGCGTCGGCACCGCATTCGTCGCCGCGCCGATATGCCGATTCTCGGCGGGGTGCGCCCGCCGATAGCCGCGTTTGTGGCGCTTTTGCTGGCGGTCGCCGCCCTGACCGTGATCAGCCTCGACTCTGTCCGCAGCACGCGTGTCCCGCAGGCCGTGCTCGACGAGGAGCAGCAGATCGCCGCGGACACCGCCCTGGCGATGCGCAGCGCGATCGATTCCGAGGCGAGCACCGTCCGCCGTACGGCCAACGCGTACCCGGCGACGAGCACGTCGACCCCCGTGACCACGCTCAAGGCCCTCACCTCCGCCCGGAAGACCGTCCTGGGCAGCGTGCTGCTCGACCGGCGGACCGGCCAACTGCTCGCCGCGAGCGGCAGGGTGGTGCCGCTGGCCGGACTCGATGACGCCAGGAAGGCAGCCGGACACGGGGCGGTTCCGCCCCGGCTGGTGACCTCGGCGGGCACGCGGCAACTGCTGTACTTCGCCAAAGTCGCGCTGCCCGCACAGCAGGACCCCGACCAGGACCAGACTCCGAACCAAACGGAGCGGCAGTGGCTGCTGGTGGTGTCCGAGCCCGTACCCACCCCCACGGCGTACGGTCAGGGCCGCACCGCCGAAGTGCTGGACGCCGGGGGCGCGGCGATCGCGCGCACGGCCCACGGCGCGGTGTCGCCCGCGGCCGCCGACAGCACTCTGGTCACAGCGGTGACTCGCGCGGCTCATGGATCGGGGCGTGACACCGGTGGTTCGGGCAGCCTGCTGCGTGCCACTGCGGGCGGCCGGAGCACCGTGGCGGGCTGGGCCCAGGTCGCGTCGGCGACGGGCTCGGGCGACACCGACGACCTCGGCCTGGTCGTCTTCACCGCCAGCCCGGCCCCGGCCCCGACCCCGGCCGCCGACTACTCGGGCTTCGCGTTCGGGGCCGCTGCGGCGCTGGTCGCGGTCGCGCTGCTGCTCGGGCTGGCTCTGCACCTGTGCGTGCAACGGCCGCTTCTGCGGCTGTATCTTTCCGCCGGGCGTGTGGCCCGCGGTGCCACCGGAGACGGGCCGACCGCGTTGTCGGAACTGTCCCGGCCGGTCCCGGTGCACGGCTTCGGGGAACTGGCCCGTATCGGGCGGGCGCTGGACTCACTGCGCCGGCAACTACTCGGCGAGAGCGGCCCGCAGGAGTTCCCGGCCCGGCGCGGACCGGGCTACCGTGCGCTGGCGGTAGTCGGCGTGCTCGTGGTGGCCTGCTGGTCGGTCCCGATGATCTTCCTGCTGAACCGGGCGGACTCCGCGACCGCGGTTCCCGCCGGGGTCCTCGCGGATCATCAGGCACGCACCGAGATCGCCACGAACCGGATACGACAGTCCCTCGACCACTCCTACACGGATCTGAGGGACGCCGCCGCGAGCCTTGGCCGAAGCCGGGCCGCCCAGACCGAGGTTCTGCGGCGGTCCCTCGCCGAACACAAGCAGTACCGCTCGCTGTACGTCCTGGACCGCTCGGGCAAGATCACGCTGCGGGTCGGCGAGACACCGCTGCGCACCCTCGTCCACGTGCCCTCCGGCGGCGGGATCACCAACGTCAACACCTCTGGTCGGATCCCGGTGATCGCCGCCTACGCCCAGGTCCCGTCCGGCAAGGCCAAGGCCGCGGGGACCGGAGTCGTCCTGTTCGGCGAAATCGACGTGAAGGCGCTCAACTCCCTTCTGCCCAGACCGAAGCTGGGCAGCGTCTGGGTGACGGACCGCCACGACAAGGTGCTGGCGGCGAGCGTGGGCTACCAGGCCTTCCAGTCGTTGCCCGCCCCGGAACTGACCCGTCTGGCGCGCGCCACCCAGGGCGCTCCGGGTACGCCGGGCACCGCGACCTCGGCGGTGCGTCTCACCTCTTCCGGTCCGTCGCTCGACGCGGCCGCGCCGCTGGCGCAGAGCGGTCCGACCGCTCGTCTGGGCTGGCACGTGGTCACCGAGGAGCCGGCGGCCGCCCTCCAGATCCCCGCGGTGCAGGCCCAGCAGCACACCATGCTCGCCGGGATCCTCGGCCTCACCATGGGCGCGGCGTGTCTGGGCTGGCTCCATGTCGTGGTGATCCGGCCGCTGCGCACGGTCGCCGTGCTCGTCGAGCGGCTCGCCGGCGGAGACCGCCGTACCGTGCTGCACCCGGTCAACCACGACGAGATCGGCTCGGTCACCCGCAGCCTGGAACTGATCCGCCAGACCCTGGCGGAACGCGACCGGGCTGCCAGATCGAGCCACACCGCCGGGCCCTCCCGGCGCCTGCATGCGAACACTCTCCAGCGGTAGAAGGACGGAATAGGCGTGCTCTTCCTCTATGTCGTCGTTCTGCTGTGCTGTGCCGGGCTGTGGCTCGCCGGAATCCTCGAGCAGCGGAGGCACTTCGCCTCGCTGGAGCAGATTCCGACGCGCGTACTGGTCAACGGCATCCGCGGCAAGAGTTCGATCACCCGGCTGTGTGCGGGCGCCCTGCGCGGCGGCGGCCTGGTCACAGTCGCCAAGACCACCGGCACCGCGGCCCGGTTCATCCATCCGGATGCCACCGAGGAGCCGGTGTACCGCAAGTTCGGCATCTCCAACATCGTCGAGCAGATCGGCATCGTGAGGCGGGCGGCGACCTATCGGCCGGACGCCCTGGTGATCGAGTGCATGGCGGTGATGCCCGCGCTGCAGGAGATCAATCAGGAGAAGCTGATCCGTTCCACGATCGGCGTGCTCTGCAACGTCCGCGAGGACCATCTGGAGGAGATGGGGCCGACGTTGGACGACGTCGCCCGCTCGCTCTCGCGCTCGATGCCGGTGGGCGGGGTGTGCGTGACGGCGGAGAAGGACCGGCTGCACATCCTCCAGGAGGAGGCCGACAAGCGGAACTGCCGGCTGATCGCGGTCGATCCCGAGACGGTGACCGACGCCGAACTGCGCGGTTTCAGCTGGTTCACCTTCAAGGAGAACGTGGCGATCGCGCTCGCCGTCGCCGAGCTGCTGGGCGTGGAGCGGCAGACCGCGATGCAGGGCATGTGGGACGCGCCGCCCGACCCGGGTGTGCTGTCCGTGGAGCGCTACGTCACCCCCGAGGGCAAGCGGCTGCGGTTCGCCAACGTGTTCGCGGCCAACGACCCCGAGTCGACGCTGATGAACGTGCAGCAGCTCGAGGACCTGGGCGCGATCAGACGGCCGCTCAGCGTGGTCATCAACTGCCGGCCGGACCGCGTCGAGCGCAACGGCCAGATGGGCACGATCATCCCGGATCTCGGCGCCGAGACGGTGTTCCTCATCGGCCACCCGACCAAGAGCGCCCGCGACGCGATTCCGGCGGGCTTCACCGGGCGGGTGGTGGATCTGGGCGGCGACCGCCGGGACCCCGAGGAACTGACCGCGACGATCCTCGCCGAACTCGCCCCGATCTCCTCACTCGTGGCGATCGGCAACATCCACGGCCAGGGCGAGCTGTTCCTGGAATGCCTCGCCGAGCTGCCGCTGGACGAGTCCGAGGACCTGTTCGACGCCGTTCCCGACGGCGACGGCCTGGACCAGGAGACCATGCAGATCGCCCTGCCCCGGCCACGGATCTCCGTGGCCAGGCCGCCCGAGCCCGAGCCGTACAGCTGGGTCGCGCCGCTGGACTCGCCGACGCAGACCATCCGTATCCCGGAACAACGCGATCCCGCCCGCCGTCTCGCCGCCCGCCAGGGCCAGGCGGTCGAGCAGGCACACAAGGACGACCCGTACTCCTCCCACGCCCCGTACCACCACGACGAGCTGCACCACTCCTACGATCCGCCCCAGTCCACGAGGAACCCGTGATCCCCGCCAACCTCAACGCACAGACCGCCGCACTCGGGATCGCCCTCGGGCTGGTCTTCTCGCTCGTCTGCTATCTGACCACCAACCTCTCCCCCGGAGGGATGATCACCCCTGGCTGGATCGCCCTCACGCTCGTCACCAACGTGGAAATGGCCGGGCTCATGGTCGCTGTGGCGGCGCTCACGTACTTCATGACCAAGCTGCTGCAGCGCACGGTGATCCTCTACGGCAAACGGCTGTTCGCCGCCGTGGTGCTGTGCGCGGTGCTGATGCAGACCACCGTGATGCTCGCCCTCAGCCACGAGTTCCCGTTGCTCTACACCTCACAGACCCTCGGCTTCATCGTTCCCGGCCTGGTCTCGTACCAGATGGTCCGGCAGCCGCTCGCGGCCACGGTCATCTCGACCACCGCGGTGACGCTGGCCACGTACGTGGTACTGATCTCCGGCCTGTTGATGGGCGCTCTGCCCACGGGCTGACCGGCCCACCACCCACCCACCGCACCCCTTCCAGGAGGATCGGCCATGCACTCCCAACCTGTCCGCAGACGGAGCAACCCGACCCGCCGCGCCGTGTTCCGAACGATCGCGGGCGTGGCCGTCGCCGGTGCGGCCGGCGGGTACGCCTGGAATCGCCTCGGGCACGACGGCGACAACGACGGCGGCACGGTCGCGGACGGCGCCGGCTCCGCCTCCAGCTCCCGGCCCACCGGGCCCCACACCTTCGAGCGGCTGTCCGCGCCCAGCCGCACCGTGGTCCGCGCGAGCGACGGCAGCACCCTCGCCACCTTCACGGACGGCGCCCGAACGGCCGTACTCACCGGGCCGACCCGCACCTTCAGCGAGCCACGGACCACCGAGGCCACGGTGACCACGGACGCCTGGGTGCGCGTACTGCCGAAGCCGTGGCAGCGGGGCATGGAGAAATCCGCCTCGTTCAAGAGCTGGTTCGCCAAGACGCTGGACGACGACAGCCCGGACGTCTTCGCGGTGGCCTTCCAGTACAGCAGCGCCGGCGCGCCCGACAAGCGCAACGCCAAGGGCGTGCGCTACGCGGGCACCGCACACTTCGGCCCACGCAACTCCACGGTGAAGAACCCGCTGGACTTCGCCTACTACGACGAGAAGTCGGATTTCTACGACTATCTGGGCATCGACTGGACCTTCCCGGACGGCACACGCGTGCAGCCGGAGCAGGCCCGCTACGGCGATGTCGACTGCTCCGGCTTCCAGCGGCTGGTGTGGGGGTACCGCATGGGCATCCCCATGCACAACACCAACACCGCGGGCGCCGGTCTGCCGCGCCGCGCGTACGCCATCGCCGCCTACGGTCCCGGCCGCACGGTGATCCCCCACACCGGCACGAAGCAGGCCACCGACCTGGACGTCCTGCAACCCGGCGATCTGGTCTTCTTTGCCATCATCAAGGACAAGCCGGACTTCATCGACCACGTCGGCATGTACATGGGCCTCGACGACCAAGGACGGCACCGCTTCTACTCCAGCCGCTCCGCCGCCAACGGCCCGACCCTGGGCGACCTGTCGGGCCACGCACTGCTGGACGGCACCGACTTCTACGCCCGCGGGTTCAGGGCGGCCCGCCGCCTGTGATCCCGTCGGCCGTGACCGCACCACTGGTGCACCGCCGCTCCACCTGACCTGCCGATCCGAGGACCACCGTCATGACCGCCATCCCCGCCGTCCAGCCCACCGGCTCGCACCGGGGCCGCCGCGCGGCGAACCGCCGTTCCGGCCTGCCCGAAGGCACCCCCCACTGGGAGCGTCCCGCGCTCGCCGCGGTGCTGGCCGTCGCCGCCGTGCTGTACTTCTGGGGCAGCGGCCACGCCGCACTGCACCCCTTCTACGGTGCGGCGATACGCTCGATGGCCGGCAGCTGGCGCGCCTTCTTCTTCGGCGGGCTCGACGCCAGCGGTTCGATCAGCATCGACAAGCTGCCCGGCGCCTTCTGGCCCGACGCCGTCTCCGTCTGGCTCTTCGGCCCGCACACCTGGGCGGCCGCGCTGCCGCAGGTCGTCGAGGGCGTGCTCACCGTATGGCTGCTGCACCGGATCGTACGGGCCTGGGCCGGCCCGTTCGCCGCGCTGATCGCCGCGCTCGTGCTCACCCTCACCCCGGTCACCGTGGCGCTCACCCGTGCCACCATCCCGGACACCGCGCTCACGCTGCTCCTGGTGGCGGCTGCCGGGGCGCTGCAGAAGGCGCTGCGCACCGAACGACTCCTGCCGATCATCACTTGCGGACTCTGGGTGGGGCTCGCCTTCCAGGCGAAGATGCTGCAGGCGTGGCTGGTGCTGCCGGTCTTCGCCGTCGTGTACCAACTCGCCTCCCCCGGCAAGCCGTTGCACCGGGCAGTGCGCCTCGTGGTGGGCGGCGCCGTCGCGCTGGCGGTCTCCTGCTCGTGGATGCTGATCGCCTCGGTGACACCGGTGGGCAGCCGCCCGTACCTCGACGGCACGTCCGACAACAACCCCTTCGCCCTGGTCTTCGGCTACAACGGTCTGAGCCGCTTCACCAGCGATCCCACCGCGTTCGGCGCCGTCGCGGGCACCGCCGCCAGCCGCACCACCGGCAACACCGGCTGGGACATGCTCATCAACCACACGGTGGGCCCGCAGATCGCCTGGTTCCTGCCGCTCGCCGTGCTCGCCGCGATCCTGGGCGTCGTCCGGCGGACCGGCCGACCGCGAACCGACCCGCCACGCGCGGGATTTCTGCTGTGGGGCGGCTGGCTGGCCATGCACACCGTGGTGTTCAGCATCTCGAACGGCAACCACGCCTACTACACCGCCGTCATCGCTCCGGCCCTGGCCGCGCTGGCCGGCGGCGGCCTCGCCCTCTTCCGCTCGGAGTACGAGGCGAAGCACCACCCCGACGCGCAGCACGAGGCGGCCGACCGATGGCACACGGCGCTGCCGGCGGCGATCGCTGTGACCGCCGCGTGGGCGCTGGTGATCGACTGGCCCACCCGGTTCGTGTCCTGGCTGCTGCCGATCGCCGTGATGCTCGCCCTGTGCGGCGTGGTGGGCCTGTGGAGCCGGGGGCCACGCACCTCCCCACGGAGGATCAACGCCGCCCTTGCCGCGGGAATCGCGGCCACCCTGGTCATGCCGGCGGGGTGGGCCCTCTCCAGCCTCAACCCGCTCTACGCGGGCGCCACCACATCGCCGATGGCCGGCCCGGTCGGCAAGTCGTACTTCGAACATCCCCGCCACGCCCCCCGGAGGAAGGGACTCGGCCAGCCCAGCACCCGCGACAAGGCCCTGCTCGACTACCTCACCACGCACCGCCACGGGGAGAAGTACCTGCTCGCCACCCAGGCCGCGTACACCGCCGAACCCCTCCTGCGCGCGAAATCCGAGCCCATCCTCGTCATGGGTGGCTTCACCGGCAAAACCCCCTTCCCGACCACCCAGCAGCTCAGCGACCTGGTCACCGCCCGTGAGCTGCGCTATGCCCTGCTCACCACCCAGCGCCCCAGCACTGCGGCCACCTCCTGGGTGAAGTCCCACTGCACCCGCATCAGGCCTGCCGCCTACGGCCGTCGCGCCGACGGCAGCTTCGCCCTCTACGACTGCACCCCGCACAAGTGAGCCGACACCGGCGCGCCGTCTCCGCCACCTCGCGCAGCGACGGCGCGCCGTGTCCTGCGGATCTCGCGGCCATCCGCCGGCGGGCGTGGGAGTCGACCGCGTACACCGCTGGTCAGGACGAATTCGAAACCGTCATGACCACGCTGGCCCTCCAGACCGCGTGACCGCGCCTGTTACCCGAATCTGCATCAGACCCAACGTCGAGGCGCGAGAGGCCCACGCTCTTTGCCGTGGTCTGGGGCTCTTCCTGGGCTACCACAACATGGATCAGCAACTGCCACGGAGCATGGTGATCGCTTATCAAGAGCCCCCGCCCGGGACCATGGCGGCGCCTGCCGCGGCAGTCAGGCCCGGGTTCGACGTAATTCGAGCGCCTTGGAGGCTCTTGCGGGCTGAAGGTGCAGGTCATCGGGCTGCGGGCGGTGCGAACGGCTGGAATTGCCT
>NZ_JBSFDB010000102.1:0-14783 GCF_053593695.1 Streptomyces sp. NPDC002144 | reverse complement strand
CGGGAGTCCTCCCGGACGGGGCGGTCGTCGGTGAAGCAGGAACCCCAGCGGGCGACCGCTGGAATCCCCCGCCTTTAGGCGGGGGAGGAAGTCAACCCCCTCTTCGCCGGTCGCGCCTGGGCCTGGGGCACCGGACGCCACAACCCCGTCATGCCCGACCACGACACCTGGGAAGACCTCGACCGCTACCAACGACTGCGGAGCGCCCTGACCACCGGCGAACACGCCACCACGGCACGAGTTGGGTGAGCGCGAGGCTGCGAGACACATCCTCAGCGTGGGCGATATGGGTGCAGGCGAGGCCGATGAAGGCCAGGAAGTGGAGGGCCTTGCGTTCATAGCGGCGATGGAGTCAGCGGCATCCGGCGAGCCAGGCCATGCAGCGTTCGATGGTCCAGCGGTGTCATCCCAGCCGCTGGGAGGACTCGATGCTTTTGCGCTCGATGCGCTGCCGGATGCCGCGCCGGCGCAACCATCGGCGCAGGTGGTCGTGGTCGTAACCCGTGTCGCCGTGGAGCTTGGCTGGCCGTCGGCGGCGAGGTCCACGGCGGGAGCGGATGGGCGAGATGCCGGGTACGAGCGGTTCGAGGGCCTGGCTGTCGTGCAGGTTCGCACCGGAGATCCCGACAGATAGGGGCAGTCCGGTCCGCTCAGTGATCAAAAGGATCTTGCGGAGTATCACCATGGCTCCTCCTGCACACGCCTCTCTGCTCCCCTCGCACGCGTGAGGCGCCCGGTGGCGGAGGTGTCTCAGGGAACGTTGCAGCTGGTGGCTCCGCCGGGGCAGGTGACGCTGTCGTTGGACACCGCGCCTATGATCCCCAGCACCACGACGATGAGAGCCAGGACAATCAGCGGGACGTTGTCCGCAGCCCAACTGCTCTGGCTCGCCCGAGCTTTCCGGGCGCTGAGCTGCGGGCTCGCTTCGTCGCCCGCGGGATCGGCGTCAGGCCCGTCATGCCTCTCCGTCGCCGTCATGTCACCCCCCGTTTCCTCACCCTTTCACGATGACACGACACCGGGCCTCACCCGTCAAGCCTCGAGCCACCCGAAATGCCCTCAACCCCACATGAGATGACCTCTCGGTGCCCGGCGGATAGCCGGTCAGGAGCCCGAACTCCGTGGCCGCGACCTGCTCCATGCCGACGGCCGTGCTCAGTTGCGGCGCAGTAGGAACCGGACCAGAACCGGCCGGGCATGATCGCCAGTTCATTGGGCCGGCGACCTTCCGCCGCAAGCGGTGGGAGGGGACTCCCTCGAGGTGGCCAGCGCCTCACGCCGCTCGCCCCGCTTCTGGCCGGGCGCGGCCTACCGATCGTCCGCAGTGGTACGGCCGGTCAGCCCTCAGCGGCGTCCTCTCCTCGCCCCTCGGCGAACTCCCACCAGGCGAGCGGGAGCCAGTCTCCATTGACGAAACCGTCGACTGCCGAGCCTCGGCCGTTGATCGACACGGCGGTTCCGGCGGGGTAGGTGGTGCCGGACAGTCCGGACACGGGGACGAGGAGGGTCCCGAAACGTGGCGTCACTGTGGGCTTTCTCTTTCCCGGGGCTTGGTATGCGGGCTCGCGTGATCCGCAAGTGCGTGATGACAGTAGCCAATTTGGCTTACGGCGCACAACGGACGGAACATGAGATAGAGCACAAATGACCGAGGTCTGATGGCAGCGATGCCGAGCGGAGGTGCACAGGCATGAAGGCCGTCGTCTATAAGGGACCGTTCGAAGTAGCGGTCGAGCAAGTGGAGAAGCCCAGGCTCCAACACCCGAACGACGTGATCGTCCGCGTGACGTCCACGGCAATCTGCGGTTCCGACCTGCACATGTACGAGGGCCGTACCGCCGCCGAGCCCGGCATCGTCTTCGGCCACGAGAACCTGGGGATCATCGAGGAGACCGGGGACGGCGTCTCGTCGCTCAAGGCGGGCGACCGGGTGGTCATGCCCTTCAACGTCGCTTGCGGATTCTGCAAGAACTGTACGGCCGGCTTCACGGGCTTCTGCGTCACCGTGAACCCCGGCTTCGCCGGCGGTGCGTACGGCTACGTCGCGATGGGTCCGTTCAGCGGAGGCCAAGCCGAGTACGTACGGGTGCCGTACGCCGACTTCAACTGCCTGAAGCTGCCGGAGGGCGACGCCAACGAGAGCGACTTCGTCCTGCTCGCCGACATCTTCCCGACCGGCTACCACGGCAACGAACTGGCCGACGTCCGTCCTGGCGAGAGCGTCGCGGTGTACGGCGGCGGTCCGGTCGGCCTGATGGCTGCCTACTCGGCCATGCTGCGCGGAGCCAGGAAGGTGTTCGTCGTCGACCGGGTCGCCGAGCGGCTGCAGAAGGCCGAGGAGATCGGCGCGATCCCCGTCAACTTCGGCGAGGGCAATCCAGTAGAACAGATCAAGGACCAGACGGAAGGGGAAGGCACCGACAAGGGCATCGACGCGGTGGGCTACCAGGCCCAGGCACGGGGCGAGGAACGCGAGGAGCCGGCAACCGTCCTGAACTCGCTCGTCGAGACGGTGCGACCGACCGGAGCGCTCGGCATTCCGGGCCTCTACGTCCCCTCCGACCCCGGCGGCCCCGACGAGCAGGCCAAGCAGGGCTTGCTGCTGGTGGCGATCGGCAGGCTTTTCGAGAAGGGGCTGCGACTGGGGACCGGCCAGTGCAACGTCAAGCGGTACAACCGGCAGCTGCGCGACATGATCATCGAGGGGCGCGCGCGGCCCAGCTTCGTCGTCTCGCACGAGCTGTCGCTCGACGAGGCGCCGGCGGCGTACGAAAAGTTCGACAAGCGCGTCGAGGGCTACACCAAGGTCGTCTTGCACCCGAACCGGTGACCTGACCCGGGGCACCGGTCGCAGGACGCGGGGCTGTGCGTCACCCCAAGTGCCGGCGGCCGGTGCCACCCGGGCGGCAAGGTTCTGAGACCCCCCTTGCCACAGATAGCAGGGCCGGTCGCACCCTCGCAGAGACGAACCAAGGTTTGCAGCTCCTCGTGCCGGCCGACGTCAGAGTCGGAACGCAGTCGTCACCTGCTCAGCGAGATCGTCTTCCGTCATCGTGGTGTCGACCTCAATGGTGTGCAGCCGGAGACGCTCGGTTTCCTCCTTGAGGCGTCTTGTGAACATGCCGTCACGTTCTGCAATGTTGCGGCTGGCCTTTGACGGATCACTGGTCCTCCATACGAACCCTTCCCCTCGTACCGACCGACCGCGGATGGCGGCCTGGCGGAAGGCGGGTGTGGGAAGAAGCCATACGGCGTGCTCAGGAGCAGCGAGTAGTGGCTTGACGAGGTGCGGCAGCAACCGGAATCCCTCGACGATGACGCACGGCTTCGGCGGCATGCGAAGGAGGTCTTCAACGATCAGATCGAAGCCCTCACCTCGAAACCAATGGAACGTCTCAAGCATGACTTCCGGAGACCGTCTCACCCATCGCTCGTCCATGTCCATGGCGAGGAACTTGTGCAGGAAGGGGGCTTCCTCGGGGGTGGTCCTCCCCGCGTGATCCCGCATCACGTCGTCAGTCGCATAGAGGCGCCAACCGTAGTGGTCGGCCAGTCGGCGGGCGGTCGTCGACTTGCCTGCTCCGCTCCCGCCACCGATCCAGAAAACGTGCCGCAATCGTGCCGGAAGCCCTGCAGTGCCGACCCCCCCTCATACTGTCCAGGCTGCATCTATCTCCGATCCACGAGGATGACCAAAGGCGAAACCCATTGTGGACGTCCTGGCACGCGTCCGACTCCGGAACGACTGGCCGGAGGCTGGCCATGGCCTTGCCGGCCGTTGGTTTCGATCGTGCAGCCGGCGATGCGGCTGAGTCGGGGATGCCGAGGTTGACGGTGGTTCGCTGATAGATCCGCGTCCCGAGCGATGGCGATCGCCTCCCGGACGTTGTTGAGCTTGCCCACGCTGATCTGTTCGGGGCGGATGCGGCCCTGGTCCTTCAGGCGGCCCAGGTGCAGGGCGAGCGGCGGCGCCCCCCATTACCTTCTTCGTGGCCCCGCAATGGGGCTCCCGGCCTCTGGAGCTGGCATGACTGGTCCCCCCCTGTCGAACGCATCGCCCGGGGGGTGGTGTCACCAGCTCCGGAGGCATCGACAGACCGCTGATTAGGGGCATGACCACCGGCTCCTCCGGAGGCAGGGAGGCTCTTCGTAATGTGTATGTGGCGATCGGTGCCGCTGGACGGCCGGGCGAGTACGACCGGAGACTGCACGTGATCGACACCAGCGACGTCGGCGTCTTCCTCGGCCTGGACGTCGGCAAGGGCGAACACCACGCCACCGCCGTCACTCCGGCCGGGAAGAAAGCCTTCGACAAGCGGCTGCCCAACAGCGAACCCAAACTCCGCCAGTTCTTCACGAAGTTGCAGGCCAAGCACGGCACCGTGCTCGTGGTCGTCGACCAGCCGGCCTCCATCGGCGCCCTGCCCATCGCAGTGGCCCGAGACATGGGCTGCCAGGTCGCCCCTCTGCCGAACTGGCCAGACTGGAGCCGCGCGTAATGCGCGCGTTCCAGGCGGGGGCCCTCGCCACCGGCTGCGACCTGCAGATCGAGCCGGATAGCAAGCCCTACGCGGAGTTCCGCACGGACAAAACCGCCCTCGGCCACTACCGTCGCAAACGCACTTGCCCTGGGCGGGAGTTCGCACCGCACGGCCAGGCAGGAAGGATGAACCGTGCCTCCACCGACATGGGCAACGTCTCCCAGGTGGTCCCGGCCATCCATCCCTACATCGGCATCGGCTCCCTGCCCGCCACCAACCACCAGCGCGAGTTCGCCGCGTACTGCGTGGGCGGGACGGCGAAGCGAGCCCTGCTCGACGGAACGGTCGCGCTGGCCTGGACGGGCGTCGATCGCGGCGCTCCGGCCGCCCCGCGATGACGACCGGCCCACTCGACAGAGCCCGATCGGGCAGGGGGGTGGACGGACACGGCATCCCGGGGGCCCACGTCCTCGGCCAGCCGCTCCCGCAGGCCTGGGGGCTTCGGCACTATGTGCTGGCCCCGTCCAACAGCCTGGGTTCCAGAAGTGGTCGCAACGCCAGACCCTGAGAGGTGTTGCGCTGACCAGGCTGCGGCGGTGCCTGCGTCGAAGGGCGTGTGAACCGCGTGAAAACGCTCAGGCGAGCCATGTACAGTCGAGCTTCGTTCGAACTCCTCCGCACCCACGTCCTCACCCGGCCGTGTCCCCCAGTCAGAGGCATGTGGGACGGCCTGATCCCCGCCCGCGCCGGCTACCTCGCCCACATCTCACCCCCCTACGACGAGGTCCTTCACGAGGTCGCACACCGGACGGAACACACCGGCATCCTCGGCAGGACGGACATCGCAGCCCTCACCGTCTGGGCAACCGACCTCATGTCCCTGCCCGACAGTCATGTCCGCGCCGTTACTGGCTCAGCAACAACTCACGGTGTCGTTTGATGACCTGGGCCGCGATCACAGTGATGACCAGGTGCGGCGGGCCAGAACACGATGCTCAACCTCATCACGCTGCCAGAACACGATCGAGCGCTGCCCGGCCTGCGGGTCCCCAGGTCGGCTTGCCGCCCGGAAGGCCCCGATCTCCGGCCTGGCCCATGAGGATGAGGAAGAGGCTCTTCATGGCAGCCAGCCCGCGGGCGCGCCGGACCGTCGCCTCGTCCGCATGCGCGTACACCTCGAAGAACCGTCGGCCCACGCCCGCAGGAAGCAGCACCCACGCGGCCGCGAGGTCCCAGGCCGGATCGCCGGCGAACATGGCATCGAAGTCGATCACGCCCGAGAGCGTCCCGTCCGAGACGACGACATTGGCGGGATGGAGGTCACCGTGCAGCCACACCCGCGGGCCCTCCCACTCGGGGGCCGCAACGGCATCGTCCCAAACGGCCCGGACGGCCCGGACGTCGGCGGCGAGGCCGCCCGGGGCAACGCCTTGCAGGAAATTCTCGAAGCCGTCCGTGCACTTCTTGGGGTGGGCGCCACGGTCCGACATGGTGGGCGCCTCGGTGGGCGCTTCCACATGGAGTGCCCTGAGGAAGCCCGCCAGAGTGTCGGCCGAGTGGTCGCCACGGCTGATCGAGCTGTAGTCCAGTGGCTCGCCGGGGACCCACGTCATAACGCTCCAGGGCCTCGGAAAACGCGCGGACGGTTGGCCGATCCGCACAGGCGTCGGAACCGGCAGCGGAAGACGCGGGGCCAGGACAGGCAGCCACCGGCACTCCTTGCGCAGGAGATCCGTGGCACCTTCCATGCGCGGCATGCGCACGGCCAACTCGTCCCCAAGGCGCCACATCTGGTTGCCCCAGCCGCCTGGTACTTCACGGATGGCCAACCCCGCGAGGTCCGGATGCTGCTCCTGCAGCAACTCGCGGACCAGGTTTGCGGTGATCTCGATCTCAGAGCCGGTCATGCGAAGTCACGGTACTGGGGCAGGTGGAGCGGCTCTCGCTCTCCAGAACATCTAGCCAAACGGCCAAGAAGGGCACTTAAGTGCCCTGCGGGCGCGGGGCGGGACAGCGGAAACACCGTCCCCTGAAGTGGCCTTCGGCCACGGTGACGCGGCCGGGTGGTGCCGGCTACGACGACGCTCCTCCCTTGGCCAGCGCGGTTCGCGCCAGCCCGCGCAACCAGGCGTGGGCGTGGTCGGTGTCGTAGCGCTGATGCCACGACAGGTAGATCGGTGCCGACGGCAGTTCGAGCGGGAGGGGGAGCACGACCAGGCCGAGGTCGGCGACCGCGGACCGTGTGGTGGCTTCGGGGACGCTGATCAGCAGATCGGAGCCGCGCGCGAACTCCAGCGCGGACGCTTCCGTGGGCGCGGTCGCCACCACGCGGCGGGTGAGGCCGAGCCGCGCGAGGGCGTCGTCGAGGGCATTGCTGAGGTTTCCACGTCGCGAGACGGCGACGTGCTCAGCGGCGGCGTACTGCTTTGCGGTAATGGTCCCAAAGCGGGTGAGGGGGTGCCCCTGCCTCACGACGATGACGAGGCGGGTCTCGCCCACGTTCTCGGCATGGATGTCCGGTGCGCTCGGACGGTTGGCGTTCGCCTCCAGGTCCACCTCGCCGCGCCGCAGTTCGGGGGTGTCGATGCTTGATTCCGCGACGAAGCGCAATCGCACGCCCGGCGCCGCTTCACGCACGGCCGAGAGCAGTGCGGGGCCGCTCAAGGCGACCAGCGAATCATGCCAGCGGAGTGTGAAAGTGCGTTCCAGTGTGGCCAGATCGAGTTCACGGCTCGGTGCCAGCACCCCCTGGACCTGGTGCAGCAGCTCGTGCACCTGTTCCCGGACAGCGATCGCATACGGCGTCGGGGTCATCGTGCGGCCGGTGCGCACCAGGATCTGATCCCCGGTCGTGCGACGGATTCGCCCCAGACTCCGACTCATCGCGGGGGCGGTGACATGCAGACGCGCGGCCGCCCCGGCCACACTCCCCTCCTCCAGCAGCGCATCGAGCGCAGCCAGCAGGTTCAAATCCAATTGCATGCGAGTAATCCTAGCCGTGCTTTACATGCATTTGAAGTTAATCAAAGGGCTCTATACCTTCGAGATCAGAGCGCTGAAACAGCGCGCACAGTTCGGCCCGAACGGCCCCATCACCTCTTTCTCAAAAAGGAGTTCACCATGTCCGAAACGCTTCAGACCCCTGGCGTCGCCGCCTCCGACGCCGACCTGCTCGGCCAGACCGTGATCGCCGTGCGCGCGGCCGGCTCGGCCCTGCGCGAGCGCTTCGGCGAGGTGGTCCGATACCAGACTCGCGAAGAGCTGATGGCCGCGCTCGCCGCCAACGACGACACGGCCCTGGACATCCTGCGCCCCCGCCTCACGCGCCTGCGCCCGGACGCCGGCTGGGTGGAGGACGAACTGGACGGCGGGGCGCTGCCGCCCGGCGAATGGTGGGTCGTGGATCCAGCCGAAGGCAACATCAACCACCTGCACGCCCTGCCGGAATGGGCGGTGACCGCCACCCTCGTGCGTGAGAACCAGCCGGTGCTCACCGCCGTCCACCTGCCGTTGACCGGCGAAACCTACACCGCGCTCACCGGCGCGGGCGCCCACCTCGACGGCCGGCAGCTGCACGTCTCCCAGACCGCGGACCTCGGCCTGAGCATCGTGGCCACCAGCCAAGCCCGGCCGGACGAGGACGAGAAGGTCGTGCGGCGCGTCGGCTCCTCGATCACCGCGATGCTTTTCGACGCGCTCGTCGTCCGCACCGCCGTGCCCGCGACCCTGCACCTGCTGAACGTGGCCGCCGGCCGGATCGACGCCTTCTGGCAGTTTGCCGGCGCCCGCGCGGACCTGCTGCCCGGGGCGCTGCTCGTCACCGAGGCCGGCGGACGGATCTCCGACGCCGAGGGCCGCCCCTGGACCCCGCAGAGCGACAGCTTCCTGGCCGCAGCGCCCGGCGTACACGCCGAGGCCGTCGCCACGCTCTCACACTGACCGCCCACCACAGCCTGCGCGCACGGAAGGACCAGATCGTCATGACCACGATCGCAGTTCTCGGAAACGGCCGCGTCGGCGGCAACCTGGCCACAGCCCTCACCCGGGCCGGGCATGAGGTGACCGTGGCGGACCGCGCGCCGGGCGCCGCCGGCGCCGCTGCCCGGACAGCCCAGATCGTCATCAACGCCACCCCGGGCGCCGGCTCGCTGGACCGGCTCGTCGCTCTGCGCGAGGAACTGCGCGACAAGATCCTCGTCGACGTCTCCAACGCCACCATCGACGGTCCGGACGGACTGCCCGCCGACCTGATCTACCCCGGCTCAAGCCTCGCCGAACAACTCCAGGAAGCGCTCCCCGAAACGCGCGTCGTCAAGACACTCAACACCATGCTCTTCCCGGTGATGACCTCCCCGGCCACGCTCCCCCAGGCCCCCGACGCCTTCCTCTCCGGCGAGGACCCGCAGGCCAAGCAGACCGTCCGAGATCTGCTCGTCGACCTCGGCTGGCACAGGGAGTGGATCACCGATCTCGGCGGGATCAAAACCGCCCGTGCCACGGAGGCCGCGATCCTGTTCGTACCCCACGTGATTCGATCCAGCGGATTCGCGCCCTTCGCGATCTCGATCGCCCGCTGATCCGCACCGCCGGACCACAAGAACAGATACGCCGCCGACCGTCGGCCATCGAGCGACCGGCCCAGTCTCTGCTCAGCCCGGTGGGCGGTTGAGCTGGGCCATGAGCTCACGGTTGGCCGCCCGGGCAGCGGCGAGCTCGTCACCTCGGTCCCGGAGTTTGAACTCCAGGACGACGATGTGCCGTTCGAGGGTGGTGAACCGGGCCTTGAGCTGCTCGCCCTGTGACAGGAGCGGCCCGCGGGGTCGGGTGCCGTGGCGAGCACATGCTCCGGATCTTCCGGGCTCCTACCGTTCTTGCGGGCTGCGGTCGTCGTGGTGCCGGTCGTCTCGGGGACTCCTCAGAGTAGGGAATTCGGGTCTCGGTGAACGGGGTGCGGCGGTGACCCCGCGCAGCCTCGACAGCACCAGCGCGACGGTGAGCAGCCCGGCGCAGACGCAGGAGGCGAACGCGTACGCGGCTCGTGGGCCGCTGCCCCCGGACGAGCCGGAGGCGGAGTGCAGATAGACCGCCGATACGGCGCTGAGGCACACGGCGGCCGCGATGCGCTGGGCCATCTGCAGGATGCCGCCGCCCACGCCGGCGGCCTCGGCCGGCGCGTGCTGAAGGACCTGGGTCTGGTTGGGCGAGACGGAGAGCCCGCCGGCGGCACCCGACAGCAGTTGTGTCACGGCCAGGAGGACCGGCAGGGCGGCGGACGGCGCAAGGAACGCGGCCACCGCCCCGCCCAGGGCGGCGCAGATGCCGATCGCCAGGCCGATGTTCACCGTGCGCGGTCCGATCCGTCGCACCAGCCGCCAGGCGAGTGCCGAGGAGACACCCATCGCGATGGCCGCGGGGAGCGAGACCGCCGCCGTGAGGAGGGCGGACAGGCCGAGCCCATCCTGGAGGAAGACGGTGAGCACGAGGGACGCGGCGATCGAGGAGCCGAACTGGGCCATGGCGACGGCCGTGCCCAGAAGGTACGGCTTCGACGACGCGAGCGCCGGATGGACCAGCGGCACCCGCCCCCTGCGCACGCGCAGCCGCTGGTGCACGGTGAACGCGCAGGCCAGGACGGCCACTCCGGCCGCCCACAGAAGTGCCTGTCCCCCGCTGTCCGGTGTGCGGATGAACGGCACCATCAGCGTCAGTGTGCATCCGCAGGCCAGGGCGAGGCCGAGAACGTCCAGCCGGGAGTCGCGGGCGGTACGCCGGGGCGGTGGCAGCCAGCGGGCCGCGAGGACCAGGGTGAGCACCGCGCACGGTGCGCTCAGCAGGAGACAGTACCGCCAGCCGGCCTCGGGCCCGAGCCCGGCGACCAGTGCGCCGCCGAGCGGTGGGCCGAGGGCCGCGGCGACGCCGCCCGTCACCGCGTACAGGCCGAGCGCCCGGCCTCGGTCGAGCCCGTGGAACACGTCCTGGATGGTGCCGATCACCTGGGAGTTGACGAGCCCCGCCGCGGCGCCCTGCACCAGCCGCGCGCCGATCACGACTCCCGGCCCTCCGCCGGTCGCGGCCGCCACCCCCGCCAGGAGGAACACGGCTATGCCTGCGATGAAGAGCCACTTGCGGCCGTGCAGGTCTCCGAGGCTGCCCCCGGGTACGAGGGCCACTCCGAAGGCCAGTGAGTAGCCGGCCACGATCCACTGGATGTCCGCCGCACCGGCCCCGAGCGAGTGCCGCATGCTCGGGATCGCGATGTTCAGGACTGCCTGGTCCAGCAGGGTCGTTGCCCCGGCGGCCATGCACACCAGCAGTACGCGGCGGGTGGCGCGGTCTTGTCCGGGGAGCATTCAGGCGGGCCGCTCGGTGGTGCCAGCGTCCGGCTCCACACCGAGGACCTTGCGGTAGACGCGCTCGCCGTCGCCGTAGTCGTCGACGGCGTAGTGCCAGGTCGCCCGGTTGTCCCAGAGGACGAAGTCGCCGGGCTTCCAGCCGAACCGGATGGTGTAGTTCGGTGAGGAGGCGTGCCGGAGCAGATGGTCGAGCAGCGCCCTGCTCTCGGCCGGGGTCACTCCGGTGAGTTGCTTCGCCGAGCTGCTGATGAAGAGGCCCTTGCGGCCGGTGACCGGGTGGGTGAGGACGACCGGGTGCTCGACGGGTTCGCCGGGAGCGTTCTTCTTGCTGCCCTGCGCGTAGTTCTCCGCGTTGCCGTCGTAGAGGGCGCCGACCGACTCCAGCAGCACCTTGAACGGCTCTGACAGGTCGTCGTACGCGGCCTGGAGGTCCGCCCACAGGGTGTGGCCGCCCAGCTCGGGCACCACCTCGTAGGTCAGGGACTCGATCGCGAACACGGGGTGGCGCCACAGGCCGCCGATGTGCCAGGTACTGGCCTTGCCGGTCTGCTTCACGTTGTACGGGTACACCAACGGGTTGGCCGGGTGCTTCACGGCGGTCGGGTGGTCGAAGGGCCGCGCGAAGACGCTGACGGCGGCCACCTGCTGATCGGGCGTCAGGTGCTGGCCCCGGAACACGAGGACCTTGTGCTCGCGGAAGGCCCGGCGCAGTTCCTCGGCGGTGATGTCGTCGACGGGTGCGGTCAGGTCGACGCCGACGACTTCGGCGCCGAAGCGGGGGCCTGCCCGGAGGATCTCGAAACGGGCGACGGTGGTCATGGCGTTGTCCTTCTGCTGCGGCGGGTGCGGGTGTGGGGTGAGGAGGTCCGGGCAGCCGGGGCAGCCGCGATGTGGTCGCGGAGCAGCGGGCTCCCCGGGCGTGCGGTGGATGTCATATGGCGGCTGCTCGCGGGCCTGCGTCGAGGTCGGCGATCAGGTCGTCGACGCCTTCGATGCCGACCGACAGCGGCACCAGGCCGGGGATGACCGACCCCTGCCGCGGCCTGCTGAACGGGATCCAGCTGGCGCGTGGGTGGTGGAGGCGGGTTTGATGACGAGCCTGCGGACGTCGCCGATGTTCGCGAGATGGCTGAACAGCCGCCGCTCCTCGGGCCGGGCGAAGAAGGCGCGGGCCGCGCTCAGCACCTCGTCCCGCAGGGCCTCGGGGACATCGTGTCCGGTGACGTAGAAGATGCCCACCTCGTGTGCCGCGGACCGACGTTCGGCGAGAAAGGCGGCCCGCTCCGTGACCGGGGCGCGGAAGCGGGAGATGTCGATGACGGGCAAGGCTGTGGGCTGGGCCATGGGAGTTCCTTCGCGGCAACGGCGGCCGACCCCGGCCCTCGCAACCCGCCCTGGACAAGGGCTAGTCGGAGGCAGCCGGAACGAGCAGACAGCAAGAAGGGAACGAGGTCGCGGGCCGTGGGACGGCGATCAGCAACAGACCTGGTCGAACTGGTCGGCGCGGCGGCTCACCCAGAACGGGTCGAGCAGCACCATGTGTGCCGTGCCAGAAATCTCCATGCCCGGATGAAAGCACACCCAGGATGGATGCGTCCACCACGCGTTCCACCGGCTCCGGGCATCCTGGGGCGGTATTGACGCCGGTAGAACAGCCGATCTACGGTGAGCGCGAGCTACGAGTTCCGGTGATCAAGCCCTGGCTGGCCGGACGGCAACCCTCGACGCAGCGGGGTGCCCCAGGTGAAGGCTCGGCGGATCTCTTCTTTCTGCAAGTGCGCTCACATCGGCCCCGAGGCGGGCCAGACCCCGGGAGGACGGCGTGGCTGGAGCCCTGATGCTGTGCTCCCGGCTCCATGTCGACCTGCTACTGGTGTCCAGCTGTCTGTGTACGGGCTGATTGCGCCCTCCGACGGTCGGCAGAGCCACCACCCGTCGGTGTAACCCCCTCTTTCTCACCTGATCTCGCACGGCATGGCACAGCCCTGCGCCATGGCTGCCTCACGCATCCCTGACGCGGAAGTAGATAATCCTGATGGCCCTTCACACCGGCCGGACGCCGGCCCCGCGCCCGCCGCCAGCGGGGTCAGCCTGTCCGTCGCGCCCGGCGAGGTGCTGGCCCTGGTCGGCGAGAGCGGCAGCGGCAAGACCGTAACCGCCCGCTCGGTCCTCGGCCTGCTGCCCGCCACCGCGACCGCCCGCGGCCGCGTGCTGCTCGGCGACGGCACCGCCGAACCCGACGAGGACGTACTGACCGCCTCTCCGGCCCGGCTGCGCGCCCTGCGCGGCACACACGCCGCGATGGTGTTCCAGGAGTCCTCCACCGCGCTCAACCCCGTCTTCACCATCGGCTGGCAGCTCACCGAGGGCCTGCGCGCCCACGGACGCGGCGGCAGCAAGACCGAGCGGCGGGCGCTCGCCGTGGAATGGCTCGACAAGGTCGGCATCCCCGACCCGGCCACCCGCCTCGACCACTACCCCCACCAGCTCTCCGGCGGCCAGAAGCAACGCGCGGTCATCGCCATGGCCCTCGCCCTGGGCACCCGGCTCATCGTCGCCGACGAACCCACCACCGCCCTCGACGTCACGGTCCAGGCGGAGATCCTGGAACTCCTCCACCGCTGCCGCACCGACTTCGACACGGCCGTCCTGCTCATCACCCACAACATGGGCGTCGTCGCCGACCTCGCCGACCGCGTGGCGGTCATGCGCGCGGGCCAACTGGTGGAACAGGCGCCGGTACGCAGCCTCTTCGCCGCCCCCACCGCCCCCTACACCCGCGAACTCCTCGCCGCCGTACCGGACTTCGGCACCGGCGGCCGGGCACGACCGGCTGCGGCGGAAAACGACGAACAGCCGGTCGTGCGGGCTTCCCAACTGGTCGTCGACTACCCGGGGCGGCTCGGCAGCAAGGGTTTCCGGGCGGTGGACGGGGTGAACTTCGATATCCGGCCGGGTGAAGTGCTGGGCCTCGTGGGTGAGAGCGGCAGCGGCAAGACCACCATCGGGCGGGCCATCGCCGGACTGACCCCGGTGACAGGCGGCCGACTGGAGCTGTTCGACGAGCCGTTGACACGGAAACGGACGGCGGCAGCCGGGCGGATCGGGTACGTCTTCCAGGATCCCGCCACCAGCTTCAACCCCCTGCTGACGATCGCCGAGAGCATCGCGGAACCTCTCGTCGTGCACCGGCGCGAGCTGGACGCGAAGGACATCCGAGCCCAGGCTGAGACGCTGCTCGAAGCGGTGCACCTCCCCCGCGCCTACGCAGACCGCTACCCGCACGAACTCAGCGGAGGCCAGCGTCAACGCGCCAGTCTCGCCCGGGCGTTGGCACTACGACCGAACCTGCTCGTCGCCGACGAGCCGACCTCGGCTCTGGACGTGTCCGTGCAGGCCAAGGTGCTCGACCTGTTCACCGAGCTCCAGCAGGAGCTCGGCTTCGCAGCACTGTTCGTCAGCCACGACCTGGCCGTCGTCGAACAGGTCGCCGACCGGGTGATCGTGCTGCACCGGGGACGGATCGCCGAGGAGGGATCCACCGGCCAGGTGCTCCGCAGCCCCCAGGACGACTACACCCGCCGGCTCGTCGCCGCTGTGGGCCCGGCTTGGCCTGGGGGTGTGAAGCCTCCGCATCAGCAGCCCCTGACATCGCGTTGGCGGTCGGCGCACCGCTGGGTGCCTGCACCCGAGGGCACGTCGACCACTGCCGCACCGTCTGTCCATCCGCACGCGTCTGATCCCTGCCGGCGCCCCCGCGGCTCGGCGACCGCCCTGCCGAGCGGGTGTCCTGGTCATGCAGGGCCGGAAGGCAATGCATGAACCTCACGTCCCTGCGCTATCGATGGCTTCACCGGGTCTCTCCTTCGTGGATACCCCCGGCTTCAGCCGGGGGAGGAAACGAAGATCCTGCGGAGCAGGGCAGGAAGAGCCGGTTCGCCGCCAGGGC
>NZ_JBSFDB010000101.1:0-15186 GCF_053593695.1 Streptomyces sp. NPDC002144 | reverse complement strand
GTGGTGACGATCCATCACATCGTCGACGGCGGCGAGGGCACCTATCCCTGGATCGTCATGGAACTCGTCGACGGCGGCTCCCTCGCCGACCGGCTGGCCCGTGGCCCCATGGCGCCCGCCGAGGCCGCCCGCATCGGCCGAGGAGTACTGGACGCGCTGCGCGCCGCCCACGCCGTCGGCGTCCAGCACCGCGACGTGAAGCCCGCCAACGTCCTGCTGCGCACCGACGGCAGGCCCGTGCTCACCGACTTCGGCATCGCCGCGATCCGTGAGTCCACCGCCCTGACCGCCACCGGTTCGATCATCGGCACGCCCGACTACATGGCACCCGAGCGCATCTCCGGCGGCGACGGCGGACCCGCGTCGGACCTGTGGTCCCTGGCGATGATGCTGTACGTGGCCGTCGAGGGGCACCATCCGCTGCAGCGCGGAACGACGCTGGCCACGCTGGCCGCCGTACTCCACGAAGACGTGCCGCCGCCCCGGCGGGCCGGGGCGCTGACGGCCGTACTGGAACGCCTGCTGGTGCGGGATCCCGGCGCACGGCCGGACGCGGACGCCGTGGACGGACTGCTGGCCGCGGCGGCCACGGACGCCGCCCGACCGGCCACGACCTCCTATCCCCTCGCGCCACCACAACCACGGCGCCCGCCGCAGCCCAGCACGGTCGTGGCCGGCCCGCGACGGCGGCGCGGTGCCGTGATCGCCTCGGTCGTGGCGGGCGCGGTGCTCGTCGGGACGGGAACCTGGGTGGCCCTGTCCGGCGGGGACGGCGACAAGGCGTCGGCGAACTCGAGCCCCGGCCCGCACTCCACACCCACGACCTCGGCCTCCACCACCGCCTCCGGTGGGACGCCCGCGCCCGGCGCGACGTCGAAGCTGGCCACCGGCATGCTGACGCCCACCGGAATCCGCACCGCCATCAAGGCGGTCGAGGACAAGACCGGGAGGACCAGCTTCGGCTCCCTGAACGTCTATCCCGAGTACGCGTCCATGCGGATGCTGGTCCCCGGGAGCCCCACCCACTACGACAGCTACACCTACCGCCCCGGCGAGGGAGTCAAGAAGGACATCATCAGCGGCTCCCTGGGGTCCGAGAAGCCCGTCAGCCTCAAGGGCTTCAACTGGGACGCGGTGCCCTCACTGCTCGCGCTCGCCGAGAAGAAGTGCCATGTCGACAAACCGACGAGCCACTATCTGCTCCTGCAGTCACCGAACCGCTTCACCAACTCCCCAGCCGGCATGGCCGTCTACCTCAGCGACGACTACGGCACCTGCTACGTGGCGGCCGATCCCCAGGGCAAGGTGACGCGGGTGGTGCCGGCCGAGGAGTGACAATCGGCCCGTTCACCCCGCATGCCGCGGCCCCAGCGCACGCAACCCCGCGTTGAGCAGCGCCCTAGAGTAGGGTCCGGCCCGTCGAACGCGACGGGCCCTGCTCTATGTTCATGCAGCGCCGCATCGGAGGTTCAGGGCGCGGCGGGCGGCGTTGATGAGGTTGTGGGCACCTGCCCCCACCACGTCCGCCGGCGCTAGGCAGTCAACCCCACTGAGGCAGCCAGCATGCCGCCTGGCCTCGCCCCAACTGAACAGGCCCGCTCGGCAAGTCGCCCCCACAGCGCCCTATCCGCCCGTGACCAGCGCGTCCCCCAGCGCCGTCCGCTCATAGCGCACGTAATAGCCCTGGCGCCGTGCGTCGAGCAGTCCCGCCTGTCGCAGGGTCGTCAGATGGGCCGACACGGTGGACGGTGCCAGACCGTGGCGCTCGGCGAGTTCCGTCGTCGCGGCGGGGAGCGTCAGGTCTGCGAGAAGCGCGGCGCGTTGCCGGCCCAGGAGGCGGGCCAGCGCGGCGGGCGGGCGCGGTACCGGGGTGGCATGGAAGCGGCCCATGCCCACGGCGGGGTAGATCACCGTCGGCTGCCACGGGCGGGCGAAGCCGCTGACCACGTCCGGCCAGACGAAGACGCTCGGCATGAGCAGGATGCCGCGTCCGTCGGCCCGTTGGGCGTCGGCCAGGTCGCCGTACATGCGCAGGGTGAGGGTGTGACCGGCCCAGTCGATGCCGGGGTGGAGGCCGGTGAGGAGGGCGTCGAGGCCGCCGTCGGCCGCCTGGCGTGAGCGGTCGGCGATGTCGGCGGCGAGGACGGCATGGTGGCGCGGCCAGTCGGGGGCGAGCAGGGCGTGCCAGGCCAGTTCGGTGAGGTCGGCCAGCCGTCGGACGGTCGCGGCCGGGTCGTCCAGGGCGGCGCGGCCCTGGGGCGACTCGGCCAGACCTGGCGTGCCGGCGAGTGAGCGCGCGATCTCGGCGTGGGCAAGGGCGGGGTCGGTGGCGCGCATCCGGGCGAGTTCGTCCTCCATGGAGGGGGAGGGTTCCCGCGGGGGCGGGCCGAGGAAGTCGGGGGTGTAGCCGCCGGTGCGCGGGATGAACAGCCACAGCGGTGACAGGTCGAGGCCGGCCAGGGTGCGGCGCATCCGGCGCAGCCAGGTGCGGTGGTAGCCGTGCCGGGCCGGACGGCGCAGCATGCGCAGCGCCTCGTGGGTCTGGCACAGCGGCGAGATGGCGAACCGGCAGCGCGTCAGGTCCTCGGTACCCAGGTGCAGGGTCAACGGCAAAGCGGCCTCCGTGAGCGGTTGCGATTCGATCCCGAACGAAATAGTAGAAGCCCCTCTCCCGGAACCAACACGCTTGCCGTCGGCCGCACTTGGCCGTCCCCCTACACCACGGAGACCTTCGGATGGGTAACCCGCCTCCGGCCCACTGGCGCAGGGCCGCCGTCGTCGCGGCGCTGATGCTGGCGGCGTTCACCTTCAACACCACCGAGAACCTGCCCGTGGGCCTGCTCTCCCTGATGGCGGACGACCTGGGTGTCTCACTGACGGCCGTGGGGGCGCTGGTGACCGGGTACGGCCTGACGGTGGCCGCGGTGTCGCTGCCGGTCGCCCATGTCACCCGGTCCGTGCCCCGCCGGTATCTGCTCGCCGGGCTGCTGGGCGTGCTGGCGGTGGGCTGCTGGGCCTCGACCCTCGCCACGGCGTCGTACGGGCTGCTGCTGGCGGCGCGCGTCGCGACCGCGCTGGCGCAGGCGCTGTTCTGGGCGGTGATGGGGCCGGTGGCGGTCGGCCTGTATCCACCCGAGCGGCGCGGGCGCGTCATCGGGTTGCTGTCCGTGGGCGGTTCGCTGGCCACGGTGCTGGGGGTCCCGGCCGGCACCTGGCTGGGCGGACACGGCGGCTGGCGGGCGCCGTTCGCGGCGCTCGGGGTGCTGGCGCTGGTCTCGCTCCTGGTCGTCGCCGCCCTGCTGCCGACATCGCGTCCGCGGGAGAGCCACGCCGCGTACGGCGCCGCGCCGGACCGGCACCGGTTCCTCGTCGTCCTCGCCACCACCGCCCTGTCGGTGACCGGGGCGTTCACGGGATGGACGTACGTCGTGGCCTTCCTGGACGAGGTCGGCGGATTCGGCGAGGACGCGGTCAGCGCCGTGCTGTTCGCCTTCGGTGTGGCGGGACTGGCCGGTGTCACCCTGACCGGCCCGCTGCTCGACCGCTTCCCGCGCGCCACGCTGAGCGTGCCGGTGGCGGCGCAGACGGCGGCCCTGCTCGGTCTGTACGCGGGCGGGAGCGACCAGGTGACGGCCGTCGCGCTGCTGATGCTGCTCGGCGCGTCCGTGGGGCCCGTGTTCATGGCGACCCAGAGCCAGGTCCTGCGGGTCGCCCCCGGCCGTACCGAGACGGCTCTGGCGGCGAACTCGGCCGCCTTCAACGTGGGGGTGGCCGCCGGGGCCCTCTTGGGCGGCGGCCTGTTGCCGCTCGTCGGCCTGCGCGGCACCTTCCTGGCCGGGGCACTGCTCACGGCGGGAGCTCTCACGGTGCTGACCTGGTCCGCCCCCAGGCCGGCGACAGCGCCCGCCCGGACGCGGTAATCCCGTGGATCGCGGCCGGCATCCGTCGTTACCGTGCCCGCATGGGCGAGGAGGAGACATGGGGCCGGGCACGCCGGTTGTACGTGGCGTTGCTCGACCACGCGGGGGTGGAGCCGTTCGCCGACGTGGTTCGGCCGTGGCTCGACCGGGCCGAGGGCGGTTACCGCACCGCGCTCGGCGAGGGAGCCGCGCTGCTGGCGCGTACGGCCCTCGACGGGCCGGACGAGCGGTGCCGGGACGTGCTGTGGGAGCTGTACGCGCTCAGCCGGGTCAGTGACGCACTCCTGTCGGCCTTTCAGCCGGAGGGGGAGGACGAGGAGCCCTGGTCGCCGTCGGTGCCCCTGCCACGGTACGTGGAGTTGTTCGGCCGCCTGGGCATGACGTCCTTCGAGGAGACCGCCGTCTTCGATCCCGTCCTGCACGAGATCGTGGACGTGGAGCAGTCCGCGGACCCGGAGGAGCCGATCCGGATCACCGAGGTCGTCTGGCCGGGACTGTGGATGGGCGATCTGCTGTTCAACCGTGCCGGTGTACGGGTGCGGGCAGGGGTTCGGAACGCCGAGCGGGGTGTCGCCGACCGCTCTCCGCTGTACTGGGCCCACCGGCGCCGGCACCGCCCGACGGTCGACCAGTCGATGGGATGGGGACACAACTCCCAGTGGCGTACGGACATTCGAGTCGACCTGCGCACCGAGAACGGCTACGAACTCAACGCCTGCGCCCGCGGTGACATCGACGACACCGACGGCTTCACCGACGCGGCGCTGACCGCCGAGGAGCGTCGTGATCTGCTGCGTCACCGGTGTCTGGTGCGCACACCGGTCAACGCCGCCGAACTCAGCGGTACGCCCGGATGGGAGACGGACCTGTACCCCTTCGACGGACGGCTGAGCACCTCTGCGGCGTGATGCGCGTCCCGATTGGGGTGATACGGCACGGACACCCCCTCCCGGCGGTCTATCGTGTCCGCATGTCCCTCCCCGAACTGATCCGTATCGTCTCCCGCGACTCGCCCATGGCGCTGGCCCAAGTGGAGCGTGTCCGCGCCGAGTTGGCCGCGCTGCACCCCGGTGTGCGCACCGACGTCGTGCCGGTGAAGACGACCGGTGACAAGTGGATGGGCGTGCTGTCCCAGGTGGAGGGCAAGGGCGCGTTCACCAAGGAGGTGGACGCGGCGCTGCTGGCGGGCGCGGCCGATCTCGCGGTGCACTGCCTCAAGGACGTGCCCGCCGACCGTCCGCTGCCGGCGGGGACGACCTTCGCCGCGTTCCTCAAGCGGGACGACATCCGGGACGCGCTGGTGCATCCGGAGGGTCTGACGCTGGACGAGCTGCCGGAGGGGACGCGGATCGGCACCTCCGCGGTGCGCCGGGTCGCCCAGCTCGCGGCCACCCACCCGCACCTGGAGTGCGTGCCGTTCCGCGGGAACGCCAACCGGCGGCTGGCCAAGCTGGAGGCGGGCGAGGCGGACGCGCTGCTGCTGGCGGTGTCGGGGCTGGAGCGCATCGGCCGTACGGACGTGATCAGTGAGGCCCTGTCGCCGGAGACGATGATGCCGTCCATCGGCGCGGGCATCCTCGCGCTGCAGTGCCGGGAGGGCGACACCGAGCTGATCGACGCCGTCAGCGGGCTGGGCGACCCCGGCACGCACCGGGAGGCCACCGCCGAACGGATGTTCCTGCACGTCCTGCAGGGCCACTGCAACAGCCCGATCGCCGGCTACGCGCGCGTGGACCACGCCGGGGAACTGTCGCTGCGCGCCTGCGTCTTCACCCCCGACGGCAAGACCCGGCTCAATGCGCACGAGTGGGCGGGCCGGCTCGACCCGGCCACGCTGGGTACGTCGGTGGCCGTGGCGCTGCTGCGTCAGGGCGCCCGGGAGATCATCGACGGCATCCCGCACTGACACCCGTCATCAACGCCGCTCAGGCGGTGCCCTCTTCGGCCTGGTCGCGCAGGAAGTTGCTGACCTGGTGGGCCAGTCCCTCGCGCAGGGTGCCGGCGGGGGCGCCGACGGAGTCCTCGTGCAGTCCGATGCCGCCCGCCCACAGCCGGCGGTCGGCCCAGTCGTCGTCGACGCGCAGCTGGATCTGGACGTCGACCTGGCTCAGCCAGTCCTCGGGACCGGCCGCGTACAGCACGGCGGTGGCGCGGCGCAGCGGGTAGACGTCGAAGCCCTCGATGAACTGCGAGTTGCGCCAGTCGATGAACGCGGACTCGCCGTCGGGGCCGATCCGCACGTCGATCTGGCCGTCCTCAAGATGGATGGTGCAGGCCTGCTCGCCCCGGTTCTCGACGGTCACCCGCAGGGCGAAGTAGGTCAGCCCGGCGGCCGCGTCGTCCCGTCCGCGCGGGGGCTCGGCCGCTTCCAGACGGTGGACGCGGACACGCAGGCCGGCATGCTCGTCGTACTCCTGCCAGTCCCCGACCACGTTCGGCTCGTACACAGTCCACCTCTCGACCTCAGAGAGCTGCTTCCTATCTGTGTGCTCAGTGCACTGTCAAATGAGCAGAATGCGCTGTGGCCAGCGAATTCGCCCCCTTTGATCACTGATCAAGCCGTGCGCAGGAACAATCGCGAAAACCGGCCACTCGCCCTCTCCCGCGTGCGTGCCGCACATCACGTTCCCCGGGTGTGATCAGCGGGCCAGCCGGCCCAGGAGCGAGGAGGCCGCGGTGATGCCGAGCGCGGCGGCCCCGAGCAGCACCCCGAAGTCGAGCGCCACGTGCGCGTGGACGCCGATGAGCAGCCCGCGCAGGGCGTCCACCTCGTAGCTGAGCGGGTTGACCTTGCTGACCGCCTGGAGCCAGCCCGGCATGACGGAGACCGGGTAGAGGGCGTTGGAGCCGAAGAACAGCGGCATGGTGATGGCCTGTCCGATACCCATCAGGCGGTCGCGGCTCAGGACGATGCCGGCGATGGTCATCGACAGACAGGAGAAGAAGGCGGATCCCAGGATCACGATGGCCGCCACGGCGAGCAGCTTCAGCGGGTTCCAGGTCAGGGCCACGCCGAGCAGCGCGGCGATGATGACGACCACGACGGCCTGGATCACCGACTTCACTCCGGCCGCGAACGCCTTGCCGGTGATCAGTGCCGAGCGCGGGGTCGGTGTGACCAGCAGCTTGTTGAGGACGCCGGCGTCGCGTTCCCAGATGATCTGGATGCCGTAGAAGATCGCGATGAACATCGCGGACTGGGCGATGATGCCGGGCGCCATGTAGTCGATGTAGGGGATGCCGCCGGTGGGTATCGCCCGGATCCGGGTGAAGGTCTGGCCGAAGATCAGCAGCCACAGGGCGGGCTGGACCGCGCGGGTGTACAGCTCGGTGCGGTCGTGGCGCAGCTTCTGCAGTTCGACGGCGCACATCGCCCCGACCCGGGCGGGCAGCAGCCGCCAGCCCGCGCGCGGCCGGGGCGGCCGCAGGAGCAGGTCGATGCCGGCGGCGCGAGGGGCGTCAGCCGACACGGTGCGCGGTGCGGCGGGTGCTTCGGACATCGCGGAAATCTCCTGACTCCTCGTCGAGACCGCTGCCGGCGACGTCACGGAAGACGTCCTCCAGGGTCGGCAGGGTGTCGGTGCCCCGGCGGTCGGCGAGACCCTGACGCAGCTCGGTGGGCGTGCCGAGGGCCCGGATGCGGCCGCGGTGCATCAGCGCGACCCGGTCGCAGTACTGGTCGGCCTCGTCCATGTAGTGGGTGGTCACCAGCACGGTCATGCCGGTGGCCTCGCGCACGGCGTTGATGTGCTCCCACACGCCGGTGCGGGCGATGGGGTCGAGGCCGATGGTCGGCTCGTCGAGGATCAGCAGCCGGGGCGCGCTGACCAGGGCCTGGGCGAGTTCGAGGCGGCGGATCATGCCGCCGGAGTAGGTCTTGGCGAGCCGCTCGGCGGCGTCGGTGAGGTCGACGGCGGCCAGGGCCTGGCCGACCCGCGCGGCCCGCTCGCGCCGGGAGACGTCGAAGACACGGGCGAACAGTTCGACGTTCTCGCGTCCGGTGAGACCGGCGTCGGCGGACAGCTGCTGCGGCACGTAGCCGATCAGGCGTCGTACGGCCATACGGTCCTCGGCGGCGTCGTGCCCGAAGACACGGACCATGCCGGCGGGGACCGGCAGCAGGGTGGTGATGCAGCGGATGGCGGTGGTCTTGCCGGCGCCGTTCGGGCCGAGCAGGCCGAAGACCTCGCCCTCCCCCACCGTCAGATCGAGTCCGTCGACCGCGTTGGTCTCGCCGAAGGAGTACCTGAGGCCGGTGCAGGCGATGGCCTCGGCGCGTTCGGTCCCGGCGTCCGGCGTCATGATTCCTCGGCCTCCTCGTGCAGGTTCTCGGCCAGCCTGCGCAGGGCGGGGACGGCCGCGCGCAGGGCCTCCCGGTCCGTCTCGTCGAGCCCGGCGAGGCCGCCTCGTACGAGTTCCGCGCGCCGTTTGCGCCATTCGGCGATCCGCGCCCCGGCGGCCGGGGTGGGCAGCAGCCGGGCGGCACGGCGGTCGGCCGGGTCGGTCTCGCGGACCAGATAGCCCTGCCGGGACAACTGGTTGACCAGCGTCGACACCGAGTTCCCGGCCAGGTGGAGGTCCTTGGCCGCGTCCGAGATGCCGATGCCGGGCCGGGCCACGACCAGGCGCAGCAACTCGACCTCGGCGCCGCGCAGCTGCGGGGCGATCTGCTGACGAAGCCGGCGCCTGAGCCTGCGCTGGACGCCGATGAGGGCGTCGATCAGGTCGTCCGGGAGGTTTTCCGGTTCCACGTCCAAGAGATTACCTCTGTAGCAGAGGTAACCAATCTCAAGAGAGGGTCAAGCCGCGCTGCGCGGCCAGCCGATCGCGATCCGTTACCGTATGGCCCGTTTTGTTTTGAAAGGGGTGGTCCGGGGCATCCGAATCTCAAGTGCTTCGGACTGGAGGCACGTCCGTGGGAGCCGGTCAGGCCCCGGATGTCCTCCGCAGGCCCGGTCCGCGCCTCCCGCGGTGTCTGTCCACCCAGCACCGCCCGAGGGAGGTGCGCGCGATGCGCGTCACCACCAGCAGAACCAAACCCCACCCGCATGACGACGCCCCCGACACGGCCGACGCCTTCGAGCGACTGACCCGGATGCCCGACGGCCCCGAGCGCAAGGCGCTGCGGGACGAACTGGTACGCATCTGGCTGCCCATGGCCGAGCGGATCGCCGTGCGGTTCAAGGGGCGCGGCGAGACCCTGGAGGACCTCTACCAGGTCGCCGCACTCGGCCTGGTCAAGGCGGTCGACCACTACGACCCGGGCCGCGGACACGCCTTCGAGGCCTATGCGGTCCCCACCGTCACCGGCGAGATCAAGCGGCACTTCCGCGACCACATGTGGACCCTGCACGTGCCGCGCCGGGTCCAGGACCTGCGCAACCGGGTACGGCAGGCGGCCAAGGACCTGTCGCAGACCACTCCGGGCCGGGCGCCGACCGCCGCCGAGATCGCCGAGCGGGCGCAGCTGAGCGAGGCCGAGGTGCGCATGGGGATGGAGGCCCTGGACTGCTTCTCCACGCTGTCCCTCGACGCCGAGATGCCCGGAACGGACGGCTACGCCCTGGCGGACGCGATCGGCGGACCGGATCCGGGCTACGACGTCGTGGTCGACCGCGTGGCGGCGAGCCCGTGCCTGCAGGCGCTGCCCGAGCGCGAACGGACCATTCTCTACCTGCGGTTCTTCCGCGGAATGACACAGAGCCGGATCGCCGAGCAGCTCGGCATCTCGCAGATGCACGTCTCCCGTCTGCTCAGCGCCTGCTTCGCTCAGCTGCGGGAGCAGTTGCTGGCCCAGGCCCAGACCCGCTGAGGGCGCGCGTACCCCGGCCTCTCACTCCTCCGGTGGGGCGCCGGGCACCTGTGTCGGGCCGTAACGGTCCAGGGCGTCCTCGAGTTCGGCCCGGATCTCCGCCGGCATCATGCCGCTGCGGCCCCAGATGACGATCAGCTCCGCCACATTGCGCAGCTTGATGTTGGTGTGCTGGGAGACGTCCTTCAGAACCGCCCACCCCTGATCGGGTGACACCCTGCCGAGAGCGACGACCATACCGATCGCCTGGTCCACGACGGCATGCGACGCCACGGCTTCCTTGAGCTGGTCCACCTGCTCCTCCAGCTCGAAGATCCGCTGGGTCTGGGCGGACTGCTCGTGCTGCTGCGCTGCCACGCATCCATGGTCCGCACTCGCCGCGCCCCGCGCCAGCCGAGGCGCCGCACGGGTGGGGGCCACCGTTTCGGCCCCCACCCCGGGGTACTCGGCAGGCGCATCGAGCGGTTCCGGTTGGACACTGGTGACACACCGGTGGCCGCCGGTGGACGAGACCCCAGGACGCGAGCGCCATGAACGACCACACGACACGCCGCGGCGGTACGACCAACGTCGTCTCCACGCACTCCGTGTTCGGGGCCCCCTGCTGGGTGAGCCTGACCAGCCGTGACCTCGACGCCACCGAGGACTTCTACTCGGCCGTACTCGGCTGGCAGTGGCGCTCGGCCAAGCTCGGTGACCGGTTCCGGATGGCCATGGTGGACGGCACGCCGGTGGCCGGGATCGCCGGTGTCGCCTCCATGTGGCAGATGGCGGTGGCCTGGACGGCGTACTTCGCCGTGCGGAGCGCCGACGAAGCCGTGGCCCGCGCCCAGGAGCGCGGCGGTACGGCCGCGGTCGGGCCGATCTCCTTCCCGCCGGGACGGGCCGCCCTGCTCGCCGACCGGGACGGGGCGACCTTCGGGATCTGGGAGGGCGAGCTCGTCTCCGACTGGGACAAGTGGCGCCACGCCGCCCCTACCTTCGTCCGGCTGCACACCCGCGACGCCTTCGACGCGGCGATCTTCTACGGCGAGGTGCTGGAGTGGGCCACCGAGCGGCCCGGCTGCTGCGAGGTGCACTACGAGGGCGGCGAGGTGGTGCTGCGCAGCCAGGGCGACATCGTGGCCCGCATCGAGTCCGGGGCGCTCGGAGCGGCGCCGGACCCCACCATCCGGCCGCACTGGCAGGTCCACTTCGCGGTGGAGGATGTCGCCGCGTGTGTGCGGGCCGCGGAACTGCACGGCGGAAGCGTGCTGTCCAAGGGCAGCGACGAGGCGGTGCTGCGGGACGCGGACGGGGCGCAGTTCACGGTGACGTCGCGCCGCGAACGGTAGCGTCCCGCTTGGGTTCTGAGCTCGGCCTCGGCCTGCTCAGCCTCCCGCGGTGCCTTCTCCAGACGGCGCCGGGGCGCGGAAGGAGGCGGCGCCGGCCGACGGGCGGGCGGGGTGCGGCGGGGAGGCCGAAGGGCTTGACCAGTCGTCCGGTGGCCCGTTCCCGGCCCTGCCCCCGCGGCCGTTCACCTCAGGGTTTTCTGCGGGAGGGGCGTGACAGCAGCACCAGGCTGCGCGGCTCCACCAGCATCCGGGTGCCGGCCTTGTGTTCCGTCTCGTCGGGCGGTCCCTTGGTGACGGCGGTGTCGATCAGGGTCGTCCACCGCTCGCCGTACGCGGCGTCCGGGAGGTGGAATTCCATCGGCTCCCAGTAGCTGTTGAACAGCAGCAGGAAGGAGTCGTCCACCACGCGGCGGCCGCAGGAGTCGTGTTCGGCGATGGCGTCGCCGTTGAGGAACGCGGCCACCGAGTGAGCGTCCGGGCGCTGCCAGTCCTCCTCCGTCATCTCCTCGCCGCCCGGCGCGAACCACACCAGGTCGGGCAGCGGCCGACGGGCGCGGACGGGGGTCTCACCGCGGAAGAAGCGGCGGCGGCGCAGCACCGGATGGGCGGCCCGCAACCCGATCACATAGCGCGTGAAGTCCGCGAGGTCCCGCTGCTCCTCGCTCAACTCCCAGTCCACCCAGGAGACTTCGTTGTCCTGGCAGTAGGCGTTGTTGTTGCCGCCCTGGGTACGCCCAAGTTCGTCGCCGTGGCACAGCATCGGGATGCCCTGCGACAGTAGCAGCGTGGCGATGAAGTTGCGCTGCTGGCGGGCCCGCAGCTCCAGGACTGCCGGGTCGTCGGTCTCGCCCTCGGCACCGCAGTTCCAGGACCGGTTGACGCTCTCGCCGTCCTGGTTGTCCTCGCCGTTGGCCTCGTTGTGCTTGTCGTTGTACGACACCAGGTCGCGCAGGGTGAATCCGTCGTGCGCGGTGACGAAGTTGACGCTCGCGCGGGGGCGGCGCCTGCTGTGCTGGTACAGGTCGGAGGAGCCGGTCAGCCGGGACGCGAACTCGCCCAGCGTGTGCTCCTCCGCGCGCCAGAAGTCCCGTACGGCGTCGCGGTAACGGCCGTTCCACTCCGACCACAGCGGCGGGAAGTTGCCGACCTGGTAGCCGCCCTCCCCCACGTCCCAGGGCTCGGCGATCAGCTTGACGCGGCTGATCACCGGGTCCTGCTGGATGAGGTCGAAGAACGCCGAGAGCCGGTCCACCTCGTGGAACTGCCGGGCCAGCGTGGCCGCGAGGTCGAAGCGGAAGCCGTCGACGTGCATCTCGGTGACCCAGTACCGCAGCGAGTCCATAATCAGCTGCAGCACGTACGGGTGGCGCATCAGCAGGCTGTTGCCGGTGCCGGTGGTGTCGTAGTAGTGCTTCCAGTCGCCGTCGACCAGGCGGTAGTAGGAGGCGTTGTCGATGCCGCGGAAGGAGAGGGTGGGACCCTTCTCGTTGCCCTCGGCGGTGTGGTTGTAGACGACGTCGAGGACGACCTCGAGTCCGGCCGCGTGCAGCGCCTTGACCATGGTCTTGAACTCGGTGACCTGCTGGCCGCGGGTGCCGTGGGCGGCGTAGGCGTTGTGCGGGGCGAAGAAGCCGATCGTGTTGTAGCCCCAGTAGTTGGCGAGGCCCTTGTCCTGCAGCACGCCGTCCTGCACGTACTGGTGCACCGGCATCAGCTCGACGGCGGTGACCCCGAGCGCGGTCAGGTGCTCGATGACCGCCGGGTGGGCGAGGCCGGCGTAGGTGCCGCGCAGTTCCTCGGGGACGTCGGGGTGGGTGCGGGTCAGGCCGCGGACATGGGCCTCGTAGATGACGCTCTCGGCGTACGGCCGCCCCGGCGGCCGGTCGTCGCCCCAGTCGAAGGCCGGATCGGTCACCACGCCGAGCATGGTGTGCCCGGCGCTGTCGGCGCGGGAGCGGCCGTGCGGTGCGCGCTCGAAGAGGGAGGCGTGGTTGTCCACCTGTCCGTCGACCGCCTTGGTGTACGGGTCCAGGAGCAGCTTCGCCGGATTGCAGCGGTGGCCGAGTTCCGGGTGCCAGGGGCCGTGCACCCGGTAGCCGTAGCGCTGTCCGGGTCCGATGTCGGGCAGGTAGCAGTGCCAGACGAACCCGTCGACCTCCGTCACCGCGGCGGTGCTCTCGGCGCCCTCGTCGTCGACGAGGACGAGCTCCACGCGCTCGGCGACCTCGCTGAAGAGGGCGAAGTTGGTGCCCCTGCCGTCGTAGGTGGCACCCAACGGGTAGGGGTGCCCGCTCCACACGGGCACCCCTGCCTTGCGGCGGCGCTTCGCGGTCACCGGGCGTCCTCCAGCACGCCGGCGCCGTCGGCCGGGGCCGCGAGGGCCGCGACGGGCACCTCGCGGGGCACCTGGCGCACCTCGCGCAGACTGGGCGCGGGCGCCACCGGTACGAGGGGGACGCGTTCTCCGGCGCGGGCGCGCTGCGAGAACCAGATGACCTTGCTGCCGGTGTCCGTGGCACAGCAGCCCCAGCCGTCGCTCATCGCGGCGATACGCTGCAGACAGGACCGCAGGTCCTGGTCCGGGCGCAGTTCACAGTCGTTCTCCCCGATGGCGGTGATCAGGTGCTGGCCGTTCCACCACATCTCGATCGACGTGTTCTTGTCCGTCGCGTGCTCGTCGATGGCCTTCAGCAGCAGCTCGGCGCCGCGGCAGACGGGGTCGACCAGCGTCTCGAGGTCCCAGAGCCTGAGGTGAGCGGCCAGGATGCGCCTGACCTGTCCGACTCGCTCCGGACTGACTTCCACGTCGAGGTGGTAGTAGCAGGGCACTGCGGTCTTCATCGTCGTTGGCTCCTCACCGGCGAAGCTCTCGCTCCTCCTCGCCCCTGGTGGGACGGGGCCCCGAACGCGAAGCGTGAGCACTGATCGCTCCTGAGTCACCCCAAGCGTGGGCGAACTACGCCATTCGTGCAACACGAGCGGACGCCAGGTGGGTGGCGCACACGACACGGTTGAATTTCCAACAAGACGCTGCGTTGTTGCACATGCACCATGTGTCACAGATCTCGATGCCCGTAACGGATCCGTGCGTGTCCACTCCACGCGCACGGCCGCCGCCCGACGGTCGGGAAACGCGCCATCGAGCCCCGAAAGTGAAGGGCGTCATGCTGCTACCGGCCAAAGCCGAAGTGGCCCGCCAACTGCGGCGGTACCGGGCGTGGGAACGCGTCATGCTCGCGTCCCCCGCGGACCGCGCGGTGCGGGCCACCTTCGAGGACTCCGGGTACACGCTGTGCGTGTTGATGGGCAAGCGCTGTGCCCGCGAGGCCGCGGACGCCGCCGAGCGTTATCTGCGGTCGAGTCTGGTCGCCTATCTGGCGGAGCAGGACGAGCGTCCCCGCGCCGAGGAGGCCGACCGGCACGGTCCGCCTACCGAGGTGCGCGGTTTTCTCGCCGGAAGGTGACCCTTCCGGCGCGGTTCGTATCCCCGGCCGGGCTCCGCGCCCGGCCTCGAGCACGGCGGAGGTGACACCCATGAGTTCGATCCCGGCCATCGGCCGTATCCCGGTGCGCGACGTCCATCCGGTCGTCGAGTGCGGCAGACGTCCCGCGAAGGCGGTCGCAGGAGAAACGTTCCAGGTGACCGCCACCGTGTTCCGCGAGGGGCACGACGCCGTCGCCGCGAACGTCGTCCTGACCGATCCCGAGGGCACCCACGGACCCTGGACGCCGATGCGCGAGCTGGCCCCCGGTTCCGACCGCTGGGGCGCCGAGATCACGCCGACCGCGGAGGGCCACTGGACCTTCCGGGTGGAGGCCTGGAGCGACCCGGTCGCGAGCTGGCGGCACCGCGCCCGCATCAAGATCCCGGCCGGCATCGACGCCGGCCTGGTCCTGGAGGAGGGCGCCGAGCTGTACGAACGGGTCGCCGCCGGAGTGCCCGAGGGCGCCGGGCGCGCCACGATCCTGCTGGCCGCCGAGACCCTGCGCGACGACTCACTGCCCATCGCCACGCGTCTGGCGGTGGCGTTGACGCCGGAGGTGGACGCGGTGCTGGCCCGGCATCCGCTGCGGGAGCTGGTGACGGCCTCGGAGACGCTGCCGCTGCTGGTGGAGCGGG
>NZ_JBSFDB010000100.1:0-15427 GCF_053593695.1 Streptomyces sp. NPDC002144 | reverse complement strand
GGCCCGGCCAGCTTGGTTATCGCCGGCCGGACGGCATACAAACTACCACTCTCCTGCGGGTGGTTGGCGGTGAACGCCGATCCGCCCTGGCGGCGAATCGGCTTGCCCTGCCCTGCTCCGCAGGAGTCCGTTTCCTCCCCCGCCTGAAGGCGGGGGTATCCACGGAGGAATCCCGATGAAGGGCCAGCCCACTCCGCGCTGCTGGGAGGTTCTCGCTGCAGCGCTTCTGCCCGCAACCGCGAGTCGATGGCAGGTAAACCAGGCGGAGAACTCCCCAGTCCTCACATCTGGGCTCCCACTGTGGCGCAGCGGGAACCATATCGACCGTTACGGACCCCAGGTACAAAACAGTTCACTGTGCCGTGGCCCGGGCTACGAGGGACGGCAAGGCGCCCGGGCCACGGCATTCTGGCCTCGGATGAGGGCCGAGACCAGCACGGATGGTGGCGAGCCCTGCCCTCCGTGACGCGTGGCCCGGCAGGCAGAAACTCACCTCGAGGCAAACCCCATCCACCTGTCACTACGGGATCGCAACTCAACAGGGTTCGATCTTCACCAGAGACTGACTTGAAGACGTTCATCTGACGAAAAACCGCTCCCATGGTCAAGCGCGTATGTACCCCGGAGCGGGCAACGGGTCAGCCCAAGGGGGACGGCCGGGGTGAGAAGCCACGTCGCGTATGTCTGCTGGACTCTGTCGACTTGGTGTGCTGCCTACTCGACGAACGGCACCCCGACATGGCGGACTTGCCGGTTGAGGTACTGGCCAACGGCTGGGACAACCTTGTGTGTCGGCTTGGCGAGACCGTGGCCCCCGCAGCGGCGGCCAGTTGCACCCCCATCAGGCCGACCCCGACGGCGCCGCCGTGGATGAGCATCGTGTCGCCCGCTCCCACGCCGGTCGCGTGCAGCGCATGGAACGCGGTGGTGCCGCTCAGCAGCAGCGACCCGGCCTCGGCCCACCCCAGCCCGGCGGGCTTGGCGAGGATCGAGGTGGCCGGAGCTGTGACGTAATCGGCGTAGGCGGCCGTCACGGGGTACACGATGACCTCGTCACCGATGCGCACACCGGACACCTTGGCACCGACATCGGTGACGACGCCCGCGCAATCCGCGGTGTCCGAGTCTTGATCGGGAAAGCGAATGTGCCTTCTGGGCTGGAAGATGAGGCTTGTCGAAGGTCTCTGTCCTCACAGCAGGAAGGATGCGGCGCCACTGCCTGCGACGCACACTCCCCACGGGCCGCCGTATGTCGCCGAGGAGCGGCCCCGGCCACCCGGTTCGAAGACGTAGGTCGCCCGTCGCCTCGGCGAGGGCCGAAGCCCTGGCCGAGGCGCGGCGATGCCTCGAGCGCAGCGTCTTGCGTCGGATCTTCGAGATCCTCGGACGAAAGCGGCCACGCCCCTCGGTCCGACCCGCCTGTCAGGGAGCCTTCTCGGAGGGCATCAGGAGAGCGGAGAGGACTGCGGGGAGGGCGCCGACGAGGAGCATGACGGTCGGCCAGTTCGAGATCGACAGCAGCGGCGGGATCATCAGGGGGGTGACGAACGCTCCGCCGAAGACCATCGTGTTCTCCAGGCCGAGCGCCGTGCCCGAGCGTTCGGCGCCGGCCATGGTGGCGATCTCCGCGTAGTGGACGCCGTGCCAGCCGCAGGAGAGGAAGCCGGCGGTGACGAGGAGGCCGGCCACCGTCCAGGCGGGTGCGGAGCCGAAGAGGGCGATCGCGGTGAAGGCGGCGGCGATGATCCAGCTGTAGGTGGTCACCAGGCTCCTGCGGTACCGGCCGCCGTGGTTGTCGGTCCACCGGCCGCCCCAGACCCGGGAGACGGCGCCGAGGACCTGGACGACGACCAGCAGCATGGCGATGCGCGGGATGGACATGTGCTTGACGGTGTGAAGGAAGACGGAACCGAAGGTGAGCACCGTGAACTGCGGGAGGTCCAGCAGGAAGGCGGTGATGGCAACCCGCCAGATGTCCCAGCGTTTGAGGGGGTTGGGCACGGTGGTGGCGGCGAGGTCGCCGTCGTTCTTGGTCTTGGCCAGCGGCGGTTCGTCCAGCCAGGCCACGACCGCGACGGTGGCGGCGAGGGTGATGGCGGTGAGGAAGGCGAAGACCCAGCGGAATCCCGCTCCCAGGGCCAGGGGCGGGAGCACCGCCGCGCCGATGGCCCCGCCCGCGGGCACGGCGGCGACGCGGAGGCTGATGGCGAAGCCGCGTTTGGCGGGCGGGAACCAGCCCATCACGGCCCGGCCCGAGGCGCCGTTGACGCAGCCGCCCAGGGCGCCGGCCATGAACAGGACGAGGGCGAGGGCCCAGTACGTGGGGGTGGTGTTCCCGGAGGGCACCAGGAACGCGGTCACGGCGGCGAGCGAGAGCGTGGTGCCGGAGAGCCCGGTGATCAGGACCTTTCGTTCGCCGATTCGGTCGGACAGGATGCCCCAGAACACATCGGTGACCGCGATGCCGCAGGTCACGGCCGCCATGACGAGCCCGAGTTCGGCTGTGGACAACCGGTAGGCGTTCTGCATGATGGAGCCGGAGGTGGGGATTCCCTGGAACGCGGCGCTGAAGGCGGCTTGTGCGCCGATGCCTACGCCGAGGATTCCCCATTTGTAGCGGGAGGAATGGGTCTTGCCGGACCTGCCGACGCGTATGTCGTCCGACGGGGCGGCCGCGGGCGCGGGGGCGGTAGCGGCGAGGGGGGCTGTTTTTTGGAGTTGGTCGGGCACCGTGGGGCTCCTGGGTGTGGTGTGTACGGGACGGCGCGGGCGAGCGAGCGGTGGCCGGGTGCCGGCCGGGCCGGTGCCCGGCCGGCACCCGGCGACCCGTCGCCGGTGAGGCGTGATGGGACGGCGGTGTGGGGTCAGCCGGTGGTCAGCGGGGCGCCGTCGAGGGCGAGACCGTCGTCGGGCAGCTCGCCCGGCCGCAGGGGGAGGGTGCGCTTCTCGCGGATGACGAGCATCTTGCAGCCGTCGGGGCTGGAGACGCGGTGGATGCTGTCGGGGCGCTCCACGACGAGGGTGCCGGCGGGATAGACGTCGCCGTTGTCGTTGACCAGTTCGCCCTCCAGGACCAGCAGGATCTCGAATCCCAAGTGGCGGTGGAGGTCGCCATGCGCGCCGGGCAAGAAGTGGGCGATGTACGCCTCGGCTCCGTCGGGGCCGGTTTCCTCGCCGGTGTAGAGCCAGTGCACGTCGACGGCCTCCCGACCGGGCTGGATGTAGGGCCGCCACAGGATCCGGCCGTCCGTCAGTCCGGTGCCGAAGAGGTCGCCGATAACCTCGATCTGGCGCTCCTGGGGTACGTACGCGATGTCCGTCATGGTGTGTCCTTCGGGCAGTGAGGGGGCGGGCAGTGCCGCCGCGGATCTGCTGGTGAACAACGTGTGCTGGGTGGCGGCGTTCGGTGGAAGGAGTGGTGCGGGCGCGGCCGGCCGGGGCGGCGGGCGCGGCCGGCCGGGGCGGGTCACAGACCGGGGGCGCTGTGCACGACCGAGCTCTCCAGCAGGTCGCCCGTGCGGTACTCCTGCGCGGACGGCGTGCTGGAGGCCTCTCGTGCGGCGCGCAGTTCGGCCCGGCGGATCTTGCCCGAGGTGGTTTTGGGCAGCCCGCCGAACTCCAGGCAGGAGATCTGCTGGTGGGGGGCGAGGTTCTCGGCCGCGAAAGCGAGCACGGACCGGGCGGTCTCGGCCGTTGGCGGGTGGCCGGCGGCGAGCGACACGTAGGCCTTGGGGACCTGGTACCCGACGGCGTCGGGTACCGGGACCACTGCGGCCTCGGCGACCGCGGGGTGCCGCAGCAGGACGCTCTCCAGCTCGAACGGGGAGATGCGATGGTCGTAGGACTTGAACACGTCGTCCGTGCGGCCGATGTAGGTGAGGTAGCCGTCGCTGTCACGCCGGGCAATATCGCCGGTGTGGTAAAGGCCGTCGGCGAACGTGCGGGCTGTCTTGTCGGCGTCGCCCAGGTATCCCGTCATGATGCCGACGGGGCGTTCGGCCAAGTCGACGCATATCTCCCCTTCGTCGCCCCGCTCCTTGGTGCGGGGGTCGACGAGCACAATGGGATAGCCCGGCAGTGGCTTGCCCATCGAGCCGGGGCGGACCGGCAGGGCGGTGGTGTTGCCTATCTGCGCGGTGGTCTCGGTCTGCCCGTACCCGTCGCGCACGGTCAGACCCCATGCGCTGCGGACACGGTCGATGACCTCGGGGTTGAGCGGCTCGCCGACCGAGGACGCCTCCCGCAGGGTGGGCGGGCGTTCGCCCAGGTCGTGCTGGAGGAGGGTGCGCCATGCGGTGGGCGGGGCGCACAGGCTGGTGGCATGTTCCTCACGGAGAATGTCCAGGAGAAGCGTCGGGTCGCCGCTGGCGGGGAGGTTGACCGACAGGACGCTCGCCTCGGCGTTGAAGGGACCGAAGAAGCTCGACCAGGCGTGCTTGGCCCAGCCGGGGGCGGAGATGTTGACATGGACGTCGCCCGGGACGAGGCCGTTCCAGTACATGCCGGTCAGGTGGCCGATGGGGTAGCTGCTGTGGGTGTGGGAGACCATCTTGGGCCGGGAGGTAGTGCCGGAGGTGAAGTAGACGAACAGCGGGTCGTCGGCGTGGGTGAGCCGGTCGGGGCGGAAGTCAGGGGACTCGGTGTAGGCCTCGCAGTACGGCGTCCATCCGGCGGTGTCGGACCCGGCGGCAATGCGGGTGAGGTGGGCTGGTGCGTCGGCGAAGGCGCCGGTGAGGTGGTCGGCCGTGATGATGTGCGCAACCTCGCCGCGGGTGAGGCGGTCGTGGAGGTCGGCCCGCGAAACGGTGGTGTAGGTCGGGATGACGACTGCGCCGACCTTCATCGCCGCGAGCAGTGCCTCCCAGACGGCGACCTGGTTGTCGAGCATGAGTAGGAGGCGTTCACCGGGGCGGACCCCGAGGCGGCGCAGCCAGTTGGCGACGCGGGCCGAGCGCTCGGATAACTGCGCGTAGGTGACGGATTCGGACCGGCGGTCAGGTCCGATGATCTTCACGGCGACACGGTCGTTGCCGCGGGCGATCTGGTCGAACCAGTCGAGGGCCCAGTTGAAGTGGGTGGGGCGTGGCCAGGTGAAGCGGGCGACGGCGGCGTCGTGGTCGGTGCGCAGGGAGAGCAGGAGGTCGCGTGCGTTGCGGAATTCCTCGGTGGCGGCGGGGTTGTGGCCTGTCACGGCGGTGCTCCTTGTGGGGTGGGGCCGTCAGGTCAGAGGTCGGCGGCGATGGGCCGGGACAGCGCGGTGGTCGGCAGCGAGTGCCGGACGGGGTGCGCGCCGATGGGGGGCTTGTGGCCGAGGACGTCTGCGGCGATGGCGTCGGCGTCGGTGTGGAAGCCGACCATGGGGCCGGGCCGTCCGTTGCCGATCTGGGTGAACCAGCGCAGGTCCTCGGTCGGGATGCCCAGCGCGTACAGGCCTCGCGAGGGCCGGCCAGTCGCGTCGACCAGGCGGTAGGGCTTCTCGGTCACTGCCAGCGCGCCCGTGGCGAAGCGGGCGCCGTCTCTTGCGTTGATGTTGACGTGCATGGATGCCAGACCGTCGTCGATGAGCTGGCGCATCAGGGGGGAGGCGTCGATGCGGGCATCGGCGCGCGGAATGCGGGCGTCGATGAGGATCTCGGTCTCCTGGTACGACCCGGCGACCTGCGGCGACTGGAGGGTGAAGCGGCCGGTGTCCTCGTTGGTCCCGATGCGCAGGCTGGGGCCGACCACGGTCAGGACGCCGGCCTCGATGAGGGCGATCGCCTGGGAGACCCGCACGGCCGGAGGGCCGGCGGACACCATGGTGTTGATGGGGTTGAACCAGCCGAGGAACTCGTCGCGGTGCGAGTCGGGGTGCAGGCTGGAGAATTCCACCGCGTCGCGCACCACTCCGCGGATGTCGCGCATGATGTCCAGGGCGGCCTTGAGCGGGTTGTCGAGGTTTCCCTGTTCGGCCTGGCGGGCGTCCTCGCGCAGCAGCGAGGTCAGCCGCTCGTGGAACGCGCCCGGGCTGGTGAAGGTCTGGCCCGTGAAGGGGCGGGCCATGGTCTCCAGGTCGATCGCGGGCAGGTCGGCGAGGCCGGCCTCCTTCAGGAGGGTCGCCGTGCTCTCGGCGTCTCCGGCCGCGGCGCGGTGCCAGTTCGCGAAGACCTGCGCCGCGAGTTCGCCGTCGCGTCGGCGCACGTGGGTGGTGTAGTAGACGTGCTCGACCTCGCGGAGCATCAGCGGCAGGACCTGCGAACGGAAACGTAACTGGCCGTCGCCCGTCGCCGAGCGGTTCGCCCGGCGCAGGTCGGCCAGGGCCTCGGAGGTGAAGAACACCGGCTGGTAGCGGTAGTAGGCGTCCTTCTGGTTGCGCCCGCGGGCCAGCATGGGCAGGCCGCTGCGCGAGCCGGCGACGATGTGCGGCTCGTGACCGGAAGGTGCGTACTCCAGGCTGCCGTCGGAGCGCTGCACGAAGTGTCCGCCCCGGCCGACGGTCAGTTCCGCGGCGACGTCGTAGAACGTCAGTCCGAGTCCGAGGATGCCCACCGGGCTTCCGGCGGTGAGTTCGTCGAGCTCCATGTCGGCGGCGGACGCGCCGCGCAGGTAGCGGGTGCCGCGGTGGCGGGAGGCGAAGTCCAGCAGGTCGCGGTCGGCCCTGCCGGCGATGTGGTGGGGGTGGCCGGTGGTGAGAACCACCTTGTCGGCAGTGATGCGCCGGCCCTCGCTGGTGGTGATCGTGTAGCGGCCGTCGCCGTCCCGGCGCAGGTTCCTGGCCCGGGCGGTCACCGGGGAGACGGTCACGTCCGGTGGGAGGGCGCAGGTGATCCGGTCGAAGACGTCGTGCAGGTAGCGGCCGTACACCCGGCGTGGCGCATACGTGTTGGGGGTCAAGGCGTCAACTTCCGGCTGGGGCGCCGCTTGAAGCCACTGATAGAGGGACGGTCCCGCACCGGCCCGCCAGGGGCCGTCGTCTGGTTCGCCCGAATAGAGACTCACTTCGCCGGCGGCCGTGTTCATCAGCAGGGTGTCCGGCTGGTCGGTGCGCCAGATGCGGCCGGCGCCCGCCTCACCTGGGTCGATCGTGTGGATGCGTACCGGCTGCGGAGGGCGTGCGGCCGTCAGACGTGCGACAAGACGTTCCAGTACGGACAGGCCGCGCGGGCCCATGCCGATGATCGCGACGTGGAGTGTCCGGTCGGGCATCGGTTCCACTCTCCTTTTCCATGATCAGCAGACGTATCGAGGGGCGCTGGAGCCATCGGGCGGACGAAGTCACTGGCCCACTCCGGTTTGGGTGCCGCCCGCGGGGCGGCGAGTCGCCGGGCCCCGACAACTTGGATTACTGCCATGCAACTTTCAATCGCAACGCAAGAATAGATTCTCGTAGATAGATGTATGCAAGTCCAAAACTACTGTGATCTGTGTCACAACTGCCACCGCATCCGGGCCAGCTCTCTTTTGTGCAAATTTGCACAAAAGGGATTTATGTGGGCTCATTTTTCTCAATTTCCGCGAGCCCTAGGTTCAAAGTTGTTCTCGGGTGTATATCTGTACGGCACTTGCAGCCGTGTGTGACGGCGGCCGCCGTTCGACGAGTCGCCGCCCTTGCCTTCCTCCGCACCCAAAGGTGGTCAACGGACATGGAGCACTCGGAAGAGCTTGACAACGCTGTCGCGATCATCGGCATGGGTTGCCGGTTTCCGCGGGCCGGCGGAGTGGACGAGTACTGGAAGCAACTCCTCGCCAACACCGACGCCGTCGGCCCGATACCGGCGGACCGCTTCGACATCACGGACTACTACGCCCCGGCGCCGGCCACGGCCGGCAAGACCGTCTCGCGCCACGGCGGTTTCCTGGACGACGTGTTCGGCTTCGACGCCGCGTTCTTCGGGATCCCCCCAGTGGAAGCCCGTGGCATGGACCCGCAGCAGCGCATCCTGCTCCAGGTCGTGTGGGAGGCCCTCGAGGACGCCGGCGTGCTCCCCTCCAGCCTGGCCGGCACCCGCGGCGGCGTGTTCGTCGGACAGGCCACCACCGAGTACGCCGAGACCGGCCCGGGATCACAGGCTGGCGTGCGCGAGATGGTCGGCAGCCGGCTGCGGGCCGCGACGGCCGGGCGGGTCTCCTACGCGCTGGACCTGCGCGGTCCCAGCGTCGTCCTGGACACGGCGTGCTCCTCGTCGCTGGTGGCGGTGCACGCCGCCCGCCAGAGCCTGCTGACCGGCGAGAGCGACCTCGCCGTCGCGGGCGCCGTCAGCGTGATCCTCTCCCCGGCGGACTCCATCGCCTACTCCCAGGGCGGAATGCTCTCCGCCAAGGGCCGCTGCCGCTTCGGCGACGCCCATGCCGACGGCTTCGTGCGCAGCGAGGGCGTGGCAGCGGTCATCCTCAAGCGCCTCCCCGACGCACTGCGTGACGGCGACAGCGTGACAGCCCTCGTCCTGGGCAGCGCCGTCACCAACGACGGCAAGGCCAGCGGCCTCCTGCTGCACCCCTCCGTCGCCGGCCAGGCACAGATGCTGCAGGAGGCGTGCCGCAGCGCGAACATCGACCCTGCCCGACTCGACTACGTCGAAGCACACGGCACCGGGACCCCCGTGGGCGACGCCGTCGAACTGCAGGCACTGGCCCAAGCGGCCGGCCACGGACGCGAGGCGGGCGCCCCGCTGCGCACGGGCTCGGTGAAGACGAACATCGGCCACACCGAGGCCGCCGCAGGACTGGCCGGGCTGATCAAAGCGGCGCTCATCGCCCGCCACGGCGTCATCCCCGCCTCCCTGCACCTCGAGCAGCCCCACCCCCTGCTCGCGGAGAACCGGATACCGGTCGAGGTCGTGCGCACCAACACCCCGCTCAACAAGGCGGGCCGCCGGGCACTGGTGGGCGTGAGCAGCTTCGGACTGACCGGCACCAACGCCCACGTCGTACTCGCCGAACACCTTCCTGCGGCACACCGGCAGCCCCGGCCCGAGCCCGGCGTCCCCCCAGCGCGGCTGCTCGTCCTGAGCGCCCGCAGCCGCGCCTCGCTGCTGCGACAGGCCGCCTCCTTCGCCTCCTGGCTCGAGCCTGCGGGAGCCGGCCGCAACGTGCCCCTGCACGACGTCTGCGCGACGGCCGCCCTGCGCAGGCAGGCGCACCCGCACCGGCTCTGGGCCGTCGGCACCACCCACGACGACCTGGCCACCGTGCTGCGCGCCCTCGCCGACGGCCGCAGCCACCCCGACGGAGGCATCTCCGACGCCGGCACGGGCACCCCCCGGCAGACCGTCTTCGTCCTGCCCGGACAGGGCTCGCAGTGGCTCGGCATGGGCCGTGGCCTGCTCGCCTCCTCCCCCGCCTTCAAGGAAGCCCTGCAGATCTGCGACCGGGCCGTGCGCCGCGAGGCGGGATGGTCCGTGATCGACCTGCTCACCCGGGACGTCGACGCGCTGCCCGACGACGTGGACCTCGTGCAGCCCGCGCTGTGGGCGATGCAGGTCGCCCTGGCCGCCGCCTGGCGGGAAAAGGGAGTCGAACCCGACGTCGTGATCGGCCACAGCATGGGAGAGGTGGCCGCGGCCCGCATCAGCGACGCCATGTCCCCGGCCGACGCCGCGGCCGTCATCTGCCGCCGCAGCCGACTCATGCGGCGCCGCGAGGGACGGGGTGCCATGCTGGTCGTCGAACTCGGCCCCGACCGGACACGGCAGGTCATCGCCCCCTACGCCGACACCGTCTGCGTCGCCGCGGAGAACTCACCGACCACCACGGTCGTCGCAGGCAGCGACACGGCGCTGACCGCCCTGGAGGAACAACTGCGCGCAAACGACGTCCTGTGCCGGCGGGTGAAGGTCAACGTCGCCTCCCACTCACCCGACATGGACTCCTTACGTGACGACCTGGGCGACCTCCTCAACGGCCTCACCCCGGCCGACACCAGCTGCCACATGGTCTCCACGGTCACCGGCCGACTCGTCGCCGGACCCGAACTCACCGCCGCCTACTGGATCGACAACCTCCGCCGGCCCGTCCGCTTTGCCGAGACCGTCCGCACGGTCGCCGAACGCGAACGAAGCGTCTTCGTCGAGATCAGCCCGCACCCGGTACTGTCCGCAGCCGTCGGCGAGACACTGGCCGCACACGGACTCGACGGATACGCGGTGGCATCCCTGCGACGCGGCCAGGACGAACACACGGAACTGATCCGCAGCGCGGGCCGTTTCTTCGCCGCCGGCGGCAGGATCGATTTCAGCCGCTGGTACGCCGCGCAAACACCCCCCGTGGCCCTGCCCCCTTACCACTGGGACACCACCCAGTACCGGCAGGACACCGCCTCCCAGCCCGTCGGCCCCTCCGGGACCCGCGTATTGGGCGCCAGCCTGGGCCAGCTCGGCGCCGCCGACTGGGCCGGCGGCGTACGGGTACGCGGACTGACTCCCGTACCACCCGTCCTGCCCCTCGCACTGATGTTGGAAGCGGGCCGCCAGACGGCTCCCGGCAGCGCCTTCGCCCTGGAGAACGTCCAGCTCGGTGACCACCCCGTCGACACGGAGAGCTCCCTCGACAGCGACCTCCAGATCACGCTCGCCCAGCCGCGCGCCGACGGCACACGCCCCGTCAGGGCGGAGGTGGTCGTCCCCGGCACCGCAGAGCGCCTCCTGTTCGCCGCCGGACACCTCACACCGGTGCAGGACGAACCCGGCGCCCACAGCGCGGGAACGGTCGACGCCGCTCTCGCCCGCTGCCGCCGTTACCTCCCCGCCGCCGCCTTCGAGGACCTCGCGGCGCGGCGCGGCATCGAGATAGGCGAACCCTTCCGTGCGGTGGAGCAGCTGTGGCGTGGCGACGGCCGGGCGGTGGCACGCCTGCGACAGCCCAAGGCGCCCCTGCCCGCCGCCTGGGAGTCCGGGCTGCTGCCCCTCGTCGCCGCCTGGCCGGCGGGCGAGCACACAACCCCGTACGTGCCCACCGGATTCGACCGGGTCCGCTTCCTGGACGAACCCGGCGACGAGTACTGGTCCGTGTGCTCGCTCCAGCCGCTCAGCGCCCGCACCGCCCGCGCCCACGTCCTGCTGCTCTCCCCCGACGGCCGCGAACTCGCCCGTTTCACCGGAATCCGCCTGCACCGCCTTCCCGGCTCCCCCACCGAGGCTGGCCCCGGACCGTCCGCCCTCACCTCCAGGCTCACCGGACTCGGCTGGATGCTGACCTCCGCCGTACGCGGCCTGCCGCAAGCCATCCGCATACCCCAGCGCCAGACCGGCCGTCCGCGTCAACCCCGCCCGGTCATCATCCCCACGCCCCGACCGGTGGCCGCCCAGATCACCGCGAGCCGGCCCCCTCGCAGTGGCGAGGAGCTGCGCACCCGGGCCGCCGCCCTGCTCGGCATGGCGGTCGCCGACCTCGACGGGCGCCGCCCCCTGCGCGACTTCGGGCTCGACTCGCTGATGGCTGCCCAGCTCAAACAGCAACTGCGCACCGAGTGCGGCTGGGAGATCACCGCCGGACGACTCCTCGGTGACGACAGCATCGAGACCATCGAACGGCTCCTGCAGGAAGGCCAGTACACCTGACCCACGCCGCCTTACGCGGTGAACCAACCTGTGCGGACGGGATGCCCGGTGAGGGATTCCGTCCGCACAGCCGTCTATGAGACCGGACTTCAACCCATTCTTGTACTGTGGTATAAGAATTTGGAGAGTGGTTCACAGATGTAACGCAGACGCCGCCGCTCCCGGTGCCGACTTGGTCGGCGCGTTGCCGCCCGCGGCGGGCCCGTACAGCCAGGAGGCTTTCATGAACACCGACACGACAGAAGCGGTCGGCTCGGTCGGACGCAGGGAGAGGAACAAGCAGAAGGTGAAAGAACGCCTCTACTCCTCTGCGCTCACCCTGTTCCGGGAACAGGGCTACGACAAAACCTCGATCGACCAGATCGCCGAACGCGCCGATGTCGCCCGCGGAACGTTCTTCAACTACTTCCAGCGCAAAGAAGACATCGTCAGCGCCTGGGGTGAACGACGCCGAGAGAAACTCATGACCACCATGGACCACAGCGACCCTGCCAGTCCTGGCACCTCCGTCAGCGAGCTGCGCCGCTGTATGAGCATCCTCAGCGAGATCAACGAAACGGAACGCGACCTCGCCGCACCCATGCTCACCGCCTGGGTCAAAGCCGGCCGGCCACTGGTCGAAGAACCATACGTCGCTGACGTCTTCACCCGTATCGTCGCCCGAGGCTACGACAACGGCGAACTCGTCGGCGACGTCAGCGCCCAGCGCGTGGGCCACATCCTGCGCGACATCTACCTCGGCACCCTCTACCGCTGGTGCCAGCAGACCTCCGCCGCACCTGGCTACGTCGCCGAAGAACTCGAGGCCGCCCTGCGACTCGTCCTCTACGGCCTCCTCACTGCGCCAGACCGCCAAACCCACGCCGCGACAACCAGTGAGAACGCATCCCACCGAGCCTGGAACTACTAGTACTTCAGCAGGATCTCCTGTCTGACCTGGTCAATTCGCCGGGTGGTGGGAGCGTAGCGGGACTTCGATCGTGCGGGGCGGTCTCACGGAGACCGCCCTTCGATCGTCCGACAACGCTGCGTAGTGACAGCGACAGGGCAGCCTCCGAGGGTGATCACCGGGCCTGCCGCCGAGCAGTAGGACCTCGAACCGGACGACCTCTTCCTGACCATCGGACACCGCTTCGGCCGAGTGGAGCTCCGCCGCCGCGTGCGGGACCATGTGCGCGGGCTACTCGCCCCGGTGCCCCGCAAGAACAGCTGGCAGCTGGCCGAACAGGCTGGCCACTCCACCCCTGACGGCCTGCAACACCTCCTTACCGGATTGAAGTGGGAGGCCGATGACACCCGCGACGACCTGCAGGAATACGTCGCCGACAAGCTCGGCGAGGGCGATGGTGTCCTGATCACCGACGACACCGGGTGTGCGCCACGAAGCGAAGTCGTGTGCCCGGTTGGGTTACTTCCCCGACCTGGAGCAGGTCCCTGAGCGGGTCGTTAACCGGGTCCGTGTCGCGGCCGGGCTTCCGGTGAATGCAGCGGCTGTGGCCGCGGGACGGTCCGCGGAGCGCTACCGCTCATGGGTGCGCCAGTATCTGGGCCTGGTGCACGACCCGGCCCGTACCCGTGAGATCGCCGCTGCTGCGATGGAGGGGGCGGCGCCGGTCCGGGCCTCGGTGGTGGACCTGGTGAACGTGGCGTTGGAGGAGCTGGTTCGTGCGGGTCTGGAGCTGCCGGGGTTCTCTACGCTGCACCGGACGGCGGCCTCGGTCCGGGCGCGGGTGGAGGGCGAGATCTGCGCTCGGATCGCCGAGCAGATGGGTCCGGCCCGGCCCCGCCTGGCGGGGCTGCTGGTTGTGCCGGACGGCGAGCGCCGTAGCTGGTTCGACGTGGTCTAGGAGCCGGGGCGGCGGGCGACATGGTCCAGGGTCCGGCAGCACGGCGAGCGCGTGGATCTGGTCGACGGCCTCGGCGACGCCGGGAGCTGGGTCGTAGGCGTGGCCGCGGCGAAGGTCAGCGCGTTCGCGGAGCAGGCCAGGGTAGGTCTTCGGGCTCGCCCATCTGCTCGGTATCGACCTGCTGCCCAGGATCCGCAACTTCCAGGACCTCACTTTCCACCGCCCCGACCCGAAGGTGCGCTACCGCCACATCGACCCGCTGTTCTCCACCGACCCCGCACCGCCATCGACTGCGACCTCATCCGTCGCCACTGGCCCGACCTCATACAGGTCGCACTCTCGGTCAAGCAGGGCACCGTCTCCTCGGTCACACTGCTGCGCCGCCTGAACAACCGGTCCCGCAAGAACCAGATCTACCAGGCCTTCCGCGAAGTCGGACGCGCCGTACGCACGGCCATGCTGCTGCGCTATCTGTCCGCCCCCGCGTTGCGCGAGCAGATCCAGCGAGCGACGAACAAGGCCGAGGCCTACAACGAGTTCACGAAGTGGCTCCACTTCGGCAACGCCGGCTGGCTGACCAGCCGTGACCCGGAACTGCAGGACGAGGCAGTCAAGTTTCTCGACCTCACCGCCGCGAGCGTAATCTTCTCGACCACCATAGATATGAGCGAGACGCTGTCCCGCATGGCCCGCGAAGGCTGGACCCTGCACAACCAGCGATCTGGCGGTACTCAGCCCCTACCGGCGCGAGAACGTGCTCCGCTTCGGCGACTACACCACCGACCAGCTCCACATACCCCCGCCCGCCTACGACCCAGGCCTCCACGCCGAGGAAGCACAGGCCGACACAGCAGGGCGACCGTGATCACCTACAACGGAGAGTCCCACACCAGCATCATTCTGGTACCCGCCAGACAGGCCGTGGGTCTTTGGAGGAGCACGTCGTCGACAAGGGCGCCGATCAGGTCCTGGCCGACTAGCTGGACATGGGCAGCCCCCTCGCCCTGCGCCTGGCCGCCCGCAAGGCAGCGGTCCTTCTCTGACGCCCTCTGGAAATCGTCAGCCGAGCGGCGCGACCAGCAGCGGGACTCGGCGTATGTCGTCCAGGGTGAGCGCGAGGCCCGCCAGGGCGCAGGCAACACGCATGACGATGTCGCCGTCGGCTTCGCCGGGCTCGAAGTCCTCCGCCGGGACGTTGCCGGCAGCCTCGAATGCCGCACGCAACTCGGCAGGCATGCTGGGAAGGTCCTCATTCAGATCGAGGTCGTCGACGTTGACCCACTCGACCTGTTCTCCGGCGACGGCATAGGTGAGATGGGCGTCCGCGTTGATGGTGTAAACGCTTGTGGCCGCTGTCCGGCCATCGGCGGACAGCGCGTTCGTCGCCGCGTCGTCGAAGGTGTACCCGGAGTCGTCGTAGACGAAGGTCCACTCGCCGATGCGTCCCGCCAACAGTGCTGCAGAGGTTCCCGGCTTGATACCAAGAGCCGCACAGGGCAGTGACGTCCACTCGTCCGGCTTGCTGTCAGGCAGTTCGCAGGATTGGATCAACTCCGGCTTGGCGCCCAGCACTTCCAGCGCTTCCGCCGGTTCGATACCGCGCACGACGTGAAGGATGTGGTTCGGATCACCGGAGGCCAGATCAGTGATCCATATCGGCGCTCCTTCGGAATCAAGTGTGCTCGGCGGAAAACCGGGCGTAGGCATCATCGACCTTCTTTCATTACCGGCGCGCGTGGCATCCCGCTGCAGCGGTGCCGCAGGTGATGCCGGAGAAATCCTGCACCGGGCAAGCCCCGAGCGGGGAACGATGACGCCGTTACCGTAGCCACCCCATCTCGCCACATCCACCGCTCCTTCCTCAAGCTGGTTGGTCCACGGCTGCCTCGTTTTACAGGAACAGGGGGCCGAATAGGCAAGGCACGCCCGGCAATCACAATTACTGTGCGTAGTCATCGGCAGGAGACGTGCGCTCAATGACAGGCCGGGGGTCTTTGGAGGGGTACGCGCGGTAGCGCCGGGGCATGCCCCGGCGCGCCGTGGCGC
>NZ_JBSFDB010000099.1:0-15999 GCF_053593695.1 Streptomyces sp. NPDC002144 | reverse complement strand
GGCCGGGATCCCGCGCCGCAGCAGTGCCTCGACGGTGAGCCTGCCCAGCTGGCCGGTGGCTCCGGTGACGACGATCGGCATGATGGTCATTCCTTCCTTCCGCGCGTGCCTTGCACGCCTGCCGCGGTCCGTCCGCCGCGGGATGGAACACAGAATGACCTGGACACTCTCTGTTGGGGAGTAGCCACTTCTTGGTAGGGTACTTACCGAAGCGAAAGCATTGAGGTGAGCCGTATGGCTGCTGTCGAGAAGGTGACCGGGCCCATGCCGTCATTCGATCCGTACGAGCGCGGCTGCCCGTCGCGGGACCTGCTCGACCAGATCGGCAGCAAGTGGGCGGTCCTCGTACTGGGCGAACTCGGCCGGAACGGGACCTCCCGGTTCGGTCATCTCCGGCAGGCGCTGGCGGGCGTGAGCGAGAAGATGCTCACCCAGACGCTGCGCACCCTCGAACGCGACGGGCTGGTCAGCCGGACCGTCTACCCAGAGGTGCCGCCGCACGTGGAGTATGAGCTGACCGCGCTCGGCCAAACGCTACGGGAACCGCTGAAGGCGCTCACGGAGTGGTCCGTGCTGCACATCGAAGAAGTCATCACCGCCCGCGAAGAGTACGACGACCGCACTGAGCACACCAGGTAATCAGCGGCGGCCAGCGGTCTGGTCATAGACGGCCGCCTCGCCGAGACCGGCCCGACAATCAGACCCACCTAAGCCACCCGGCGACATCACGAGTTCCACCTCAGTAACCACGATTACTCATGCGATGGCCAGACCGGCTCGCCTCCCCCCGGCCCGGTCCTGAACGCCGTGGTGCGCTTCACGACCCGCTCCATCGACGCCGACGTCGTCCATCTCCGTGCGGAGGGTCACGGGAAGGACCCCCAACGCCTGGGGAGGTCGAAGTGGCACGTGTGGTTCCAGGCTGACTCGGGCTCCAGGGACGAAACTCGATTGCCCTTCCTCCCTGGCGTCAGGGGATACTTATCCATGAGCAGATTCGCCGAGGTCATCGTGTTGGCCAGTGGCGCCGAAGAGATCATGGAACCGCTGACCCAGCCGGACGACAGTCGTGAGTGGGCTGGCCAATTCAGCGACATCGGACATGGCATGTTCGGTGGCTGGGCCATCGAGTTTGTGCGACGGAGTCGGTGGACCGGGCTGCTGAAACACCTCGAGTCGCTGCCATGGCCATCGCCGCACTCCGTACAGGTACTCATCCACGACGAGGAAGATGACTGCTTTGGCCTGTGGATGATGCACGATGGCCGACTCATGGAAGTGTCGCTGCCGCATACCCGCCGATACTTCTGGCCCGACCACTACACAGGCGAGGTCGATCCGGACTCCCCAGGGATTCTGATCCGTACGGACAGGCCCGGTGGCCCTCCCGAAGATGACTGACTGCCGGTTTCTCGAGGTCCCGAGCTCACATCGGCGGCGCCCGGCCGGGGTGCGGTGAGTCGAGTCTGTCAATGGAGTGGCGCTGTTCAACGACGGCCCGGGCTCGACGTCTGGCATGCCGAGCTGGCTCACAGCAACAAGGCCGAACCCCTGCGGGCCCGCCATGACGGTCACCGAACCCTCGATTGCCCCGTCCTCTGACACTCCTTCTGCGCCGGCCGCTGTACCGGGAGCCTCCCATTTGGACGAAGGCGCTCGAGTGGATTCGAACTGAGCCAGCTGCACCGGCTCGCCTGGACGCCCCCTGACGACCAGCATCGCGGCTGTCACGTCGGTCATGGCTCCAGGCCGCGGCCGGCCGGTCGACGACCACTTCCGCGCCGGCCATGCCCTGTCACGTCAGCCCCGTCACGCGGCTGGAGGCGGCCCCGTATCGAGGAAGGGTCGGTGGAGGCCCGTACATTTGGGAGTCCTGACGCACACAGTCTCCCGCGACAGGCGGCGCGGGAGACTGCCGCACGTGCGCCCCCGCCGCCGAGGGCGGCACTGAACCCGTCACCGTTGCTGTCTTCCGCCCACGAAACGATCTTTGGTCGGTGTGGCGGCGGTCGCTCCGGCGGACGTCGGTGATCTTGTACAGGCGGACGATGCCGAGCATGACGGCTGCACGATGGACGTGGAGGAGGCGGCCAAGCGCACCGCCCTGCGCGAGTCCCCTCCGTTGTTGGCGGACGACCCCCGTCGGCAGTGGCAGGAGCTGATCGAGGCCCGGCAGCACTTGTACAAACAGGTCGCTACAGCGGTCGTGGCCACGGATGGCCGTACGCCGGAAGAAGTCGTTCAAGTCCTCCTGGACACGCTCCCCTGAGATGGGAGGTCCTCGCTCGCTGGGGGCGGTTGGGGAGGTACGGCGACGACCAATCGGCTTCAAAACAACTATGAGGCGATACCGGTGGGTTCTCACTGACGGTAACCGGAATCAGCACCTCCCGATGGAGGGTCGCCGGCGTCACGAGGGGCTGGCGTATCGAGGGTCGAACGTGCAGTTCGGACAGTTGCGACGAATGCCAGGGAGCTGCAGCTCAGCCATGTGACGAGCATGATGGCCGGCCCCATCGCCGCGCATCGGCCACCGCAGGACGAGGGCACCTCTGAAGGGCAGGTGATGCCGAGCGGACACCCCACGACCCTTTACTACATCCTCTGATGGCGAGCACTCTCCGTATCGTCACGACTTCATCTCGCAATATCCATAAATTCGCCAACTCATCTTCCTGGTCGATTGCCTCAAGTCGTACATATCGGTCCATAGTTCATGGATGAATGTGAGCATAACGGACGCTCGGGGGTCAACTTCAGCCACTTGGACGGTACTTGACCGGTGAACAGTCGATGGTGATGGTTGAGGAGCGCCGCCCGGCATTGCAGGGGTGGTGCCTGGCAGGGGGGTGGGCAAGGGGGCTTGTTCCGCTGCGGGGTGCGTTCTTTCTCCGCCCGCACAACACGTCCCACCCGGTCGGCGACTGTTGTATTTGGTCGCCGCCGGCGCCAGGGGGGAGCTTCTCATGATTTCCTCTATGAGTGTCATCGGCACCGGATATCTGGGTGCCACCCATGCCGCCTGTATGGCAGATCTCGGTTTCGATGTACTGGGTCTGGATATAGACCCTGACAAAATCGCCGCCTTGTCGGCCGGTCGGGCACCGATATATGAACCTGAACTCGACGAGATGTTGAGAAAACATCTCGTGGGTCTACCGGAATCCACCGGCAGACTGCGTTTCACCACATCGTGGGACGAGCTGGCGGACTTCGCGGATCTGCACTTCGTGTGCGTGGGTACCCCCCAGAAGAGCAACGGCATCGCAGCGGACATGCGCCATGTCGATGCGGCAATCGACGCGCTGGCCCCGCGTCTCACCCGTCCGGCCCTCGTCGTGGGCAAGTCGACGGTACCGGTCGGCACCGCGGAACGGCTGGCGAAGCGGCTCGCCCAGCTGGCCCCCGTGGGGGATCGGGCGGAACTCGCCTGGAATCCGGAATTCCTCCGCGAGGGCTTCGCCGTACGCGACACACTGCATCCCGACCGGCTGGTCGTCGGAGTGCGCACCGCACGGGCCGAAGCGCTGCTCCGCGAGGCGTACGCCGCGCTGATCGACCAGGGCGTGCCGTTCCTCGTGACCGACTTTCCCACCGCGGAGCTGGCCAAGACCGCGGCCAATGCCTTTCTCGCGACGAAGATCTCGTTCATCAACGCCATGGCGGAGGTCTGCGAGAGCGCCGGCGCCGATGTCGTCGAGCTGGCCAGGGCCCTGTCCTTCGACGAGCGGATCGGTGGCAGGTTCCTGGGTGCCGGGCTCGGGTTCGGCGGTGGCTGCCTGCCCAAGGACATCCGTGCCTTCATGGCGCGTGCCGGAGAGCTGGGTGCCGACCAGGCGCTGACCTTCCTGCGTGAAGTGGACGCGATCAACATGCGGCGTCGCTCCCGGATGGTGGAGCTCGCCCGGGAGCAGTGCGGCGGCAGCTTCCTCGGGCGGCGCGTGGCGGTTCTAGGCGCCGCCTTCAAGCCCGACTCGGACGACGTCCGTGATTCGCCCGCGCTCAACGTCGCGGCGCAGATCCAGTTGCATGGCGCCCAGGTGTCGGTGTTCGACCCCAAGGCGATGGACAACGCCCGAAAAGCATTTCCCGCTCTCGACTACGCGCGTTCGGCCATGGATGCCGCTGACAGCGCACATGTCGTCCTGCATCTCACGGAATGGCGTGAGTTCCGGGATCTTGATCCGGCCGTACTGGCCTCTGTCGTCGCTGAAAAAAGCATCCTGGACGGCCGCAACACTTTGGAACCGGCGCGGTGGACAGCGGCCGGCTGGACCTACCGTGCACTCGGCCGGCTGCGCTGACAGACACAGCCTGTAAAAGAAGATGAAATAAATGTGCGGGATGCTTTAGTCCTGGTCTCATCGCGACTTACTCCGTGGCGGGTGCAGAGGGTGCCCATCACGCACTGCAATCCGTTGGGGGGTGGCGATATGAAGCTGTCTATTTTGATGGCTGCGTTTAATGAAGAGCGCACCATCGCAGAGGTGACTCGTGAGGTTCTCGCTGTCGATTATCCGTGTGACATCGAGTTGATCATTGTTGATGACGGCAGTAGCGACAGTACGCCGAACCTGCTGGGCCAGCTCGAAGACCCGCGCGTCACGGTGCACCGGCACCCTGTGAACCGCGGCAAGGGAGCTGCCCTGCTGACGGCCACCGGGTTGGCCACGGGAACGCACATCCTGCCGTTCGACGCAGACCAGGAGTACTCGCCGGCAGACATCCCCCGGCTCCTTGGGCCGGTGCTGCAGAAGCGGTGCGAAGTGGTCTACGGCGCCAGGCTCTTCGGGTTCAACACCGTCTACCAGTCCTACCGCTATGCGATGGGCAACAGGATGACGACGCTGGCAGCCAACCTGCTGTTCGACGCCAACCTCTCGGACATGCACACCTGCCTGAAGCTGATACCGATCGACTTGTTCCGCTCGTTCGACCTGCGCTCGGGCGGGTTCGGGCTGGATACGGAGATGACGGCCCAGATCCTCCGGCGCGGCATCCGCCCGTTCGAGGTCCCGATCACCTACCACAGCCGGACGCACGCCGAGGGGAAGAAGATCACCTGGCAGGACGGCATCGACTGCCTGGTCATCCTGAGCAAGGTTCGCTTCTCACGGCAGTTCCGAAGATCAGCCTACCGTCGGCCGCTGGCGCGTATGCCCCTGCCCACATCGCCGTTGGAGGACAACGGGCTGCGCGATTCGGTCTCCGCAGAGCCCGTCTGATGCAGGTCGGCACTGTGGAGGGGGGTGCCCTCGTGGCATCCGAGACGATGCACCGGCCGGCCGGGCCACGGCGGCGCCGGGACACAACGCAGCTGACGGTTTCCCGTATCACGACGCTCAGTGGGCTGGAGCAACTGAGGCCGCAGTGGTGGCAGTTGTACGAGCAATGCGCTGAGCGCAACCCGTTCCTCTCCCCGGACTGGGTGACGACCTGGGCTCGGCACTTCGTCGACGAGTCACGACTGGACGTGCTGGCGGTGTTCCGGCGTACGCAACTCATCGGTGTCGTACCGGCCTACATCCGGCGCCTCGCTCCGGGAGTGCGGACGCTGCACCTCGTCGGTAACGGACGCCACGCGGGCCTGACCGAACTGCCGGGAGTGCTGGCGCCGGCGCCGGAGGGCCGTTCGGTGCTGCGGGCAGCCGTGCGGCACTGGTGCCACCAGTACCGCTCGTGGGACTGGTGTGATGTTCCGCTGTCGGCCCAACAGGGTTGGTTCGAGCCCGAGTGGCTGGCGCCCGAGCTGTCCGGCAGGGCGTTGATCATCCACAAGACGACCCGCGCATCGGTCGTCCTGCCTTTGCCACGGGACGAGCAGTCGCTGCGCCACGCGCTGAAGCGGAATGTCCGCGAGAGCACCCGGCGAGCCGGCAACCGCCTGGATCGCACCGGGCAGCGGTGGTGCGTCGTCGCGCACACCACGGAGGACGAAGTGCGCCAGGCGTTGCCGGTTCTGGCCCGGCTGCACGCTGCCCGTGCCGGGCTCACGGGCCGGCGTCGGCACCCCGATGTCATGGCAGTCCCGCAGCGGGCGGCCTTCCTCTCGGACGTGCTGCCCCTGATGGCCCGCACCAGGCAGGCGGAAATCCTCACCCTCGATGTCGAAGGGGTTCCGGTGGCCGCACAAGTCGTTCTGCGGGCGCCTCGGGCCAGCTACCTGACCCTCAGTGGTGTGGACCCGCGTTGGTGGCAACCAAGCCCCGTGACGCTGCTGCACCTGACCGCGGCGAAGAGGGCCATCGCGGCCGGACATGAGGAGCTGAATCTGTCCTGCGGACCCGACGTGGCAAAACTGCGGTGGAGCGAGCAGGTGGAGCAGCATCCCGAGTTCGTCCTCTGCGGGCCGCGTCTTCGCTCACGTGTCGCCTACACCGGTTACGCCGTAGCCGCGCAAGTGGCCGCGGTCCGGCGTGAGACAGCGCGGCACCAGGTGCTGAAGCCGCCTCACGCGGCAGGGCCGGACCAGAGGCCCGAGACGCCCGCAAGCTCCGCCCACCTGAGCGAGACACCCGCAAGCACCGACCCCCATAGGAGCAGTCATGGTTGAGCCGCAGCCGCCCCTGGCGGGCCGGCGGGTATGCGTTGTCGGATCCGGGTGGCGCTTCACCGGCGGGCTGAGCCATTACACGTGTCGCCTCGCCGGCGCACTGGCCGACCACGCCGAGGTCACGGCAATCCTGATGCGGCGGCTGCTGCCGCGCTTCCTCTACCCCGGGCGAGCCCGGGTGGGCCAGAAAATCGCAGGGATCGACTATGACGAGCGCGTGGAGGTGTACGACGGAGTCGACTGGTACTGGCTGCCCTCCCTCTTCGGCGCCGTGCGTCTTCTGCGCCGCAGCCGGCCGGAGGTCGTCGCCTTTCAGTGGTGGACCGGGACGGTGGCGCACACCTACCTGTTGCTCGCTGTGGTGGCCCGGTCGGTCGGCGCCACGGTCGTGATGGAGTTCCATGAGGTCCAGGACACCGGAGAGATCCGCGTCCCGTTCGTCGCCGCGTACACGCGTCGGCTGCTGAAGGCACTGGTGCGGCGCTCGGACGCGTTCGTGGTGCATTCCGAGCACGACCGTGAACTGCTCACCGGGATCTTCGACCCGTCGGCACGCCCCGTGACCGTCGTTCCACACGGCCCCTTCGACCACTACACAGTGGAGCGCACACCGTCTGCCGACGGCACCTTCCGCCTGCTGTTCTTCGGCCTGATCCGCCCGTACAAGGGGCTGGAGTACCTCATTGACGCCATCGAGCGGCTCAGCGACGAGGAGGCCGCGGGATTCCGGCTGACAGTGGTGGGCGAGACCTGGGAAGGGCACACGGAACCGATCAGCAGGATCGACGCGTCGCCCCGCCGGGACCTCATCACACTGGTCAACCGGTACGTCACCGACGCCGAGGCCAAGGACCACTTCGCCCACGCGGACGCACTCGTACTGCCCTATCTGCGTTCCTCGGCCAGCGGACCACTGCACATCGCGATGAGCAACGGCCTTCCCGTCGTGCTCAGCGCGGTGGGCGGTCTGGTGGAGGCCGCAGAAGACTATCCGGGAGCCGTCTTCGTGCCGCCTGCCGAGCCCGAGGCGCTTGCCGAAGCGCTGGTGAAGGCGCGGACCATGGCCGGAGAGCACTTCCCCGATCCGCACTCCTGGGACCGCAATGCCCGGGCCGTGATCGCCCATCTCGACGGCAACGCGCGGGCAGGCGCGAGATGAAGATCGCTATCGTCACACCGGGTTACCCACCCGCTCCCGGAGGCGTCGAGAACGTCGTCGGACACACCGCCAGAGCACTGGCCCGAGCAGGGGTCTCGGTCGAGGTACTGGCCCAGGAGCGCCGCCGGGACCTGCCCGCAGTCTCCACCGAGGACGGCGTGCTGGTCCGGCGGTTCACCAGCAACCAGGCCAGCACCTACCGCATCGCCCCGCTGCTGTACGGCCATCTGGCGCGCGCCCACAGCCGGTACGACCTGGTGCACGGGCACAGTTACCACGCGCTGACGGGGGTGGCGGCGGCGCTGTCGCTGGCAACCCCGCGCCATTCCACGCCGTACGTGTTCACGCCGCATTACCACGGCACCGGTCACACGCGGGCGCGGGTCCTCCTGCACCACCTCTACGGGCCGGTGGGCAAGCGTGCTCTGGAGGCCTCCCGAGCGGTGCTGTGCGTAAGCCGACCAGAGGCAGAACTCCTCGGTGCCGATTTCCCCACTGTCGCAAGAAAGATCACCGTGATTCCCAACGCAGTGGATCAGGCGGCCATCCGCGCAGCCTCTCCTTTTGAAGACGAGCCGCCGACCGTGATCAGTGTCGGACGTCTGGAACCGTACAAGCGCGTCGACCTGCTCATCGAAGCGTTCGGCCGGTCAGGGCTCCCGGCATCCGGCCGAGCCCCGCAGCTCGTCGTGATCGGCACCGGAGCGGACCGGTCGCGGCTGGAGACGGTGGCGGCCCGGGCAGGACTGGCCGACCGCGTCCGCTTCCTGGGCCGCGTGGACGACGAGACGCTGCACCGGTGGCTGCGGACCGCGCACGTGCTGTGCAGCCTCTCGGACCACGAGGCCTACGGGCTCGCCCCCGCCGAGGCGCTGGTCGCGGGGGCACGCGTGGTGCTGTCGGACATTCCGGCGCACCGCGCATGGGCGACGTCGGCCGGCGTTCGGATCGTCGACACCATGGCGGGATCCGCGCAGACGGCCGCGGCTCTCACGGACGCCCTCGACGCCCCGTCGGCCGCCGGTGGTGTCACCATTCCCGGCTGGGACGAGATCGCCGCGCGTCTGATCGACGTGTACGAACGGGCCGCGTCGAACGGAACAAAGGTGCCGGCATGACGCAGACGACTGTCCCCGTCACCCCCCGTACGCTCGAGCCGACCGGCTCGCACCGCCGCGCGCCCCTCAGCAGCTCGCCGGCCGGCTGGACGGTGCTGTGGCTCGCCTGCACCGCCGGCGCGCTTCTCATCGCGATCGCCTACGCCATGTCCGCCACCAACGGCACCGATACGGCGCACTACGCCGTCTTCTGGCTCGGTGTTCTGGCGGTGTTCATACCCACCGCGGCCGTGGCCGTCAGCCGGAGCACCAGTGCCGGGACGCGGTATGCCTGGATGCTGGCCTACGCCGTCTTCACCTATCTGCCCAAACTGCTGCGCAATCCCGGACAGCCGCTCTTCCACGACGAGATCGCACACTGGCGGCAGTCCGCCGACCTCGCCGCCGACGGCCTGCTCTTCCAGCAGAACCACCTGATCGGCATCGTCGCCGACTTCCCCGGGCTGCACGTCCTGACGGCCACTGTCAGTGACAGTACGGGAATGACCGTGTGGCAGAGCGCGGTGTGCGTCATGGTCGTGGCGCATGTCCTCGCGGTCTGCGGCGCCTACGCCCTGGGCGAGGCGGTGCTGGGCTCCCCGCGGGCCGGTGCGGTGGTCGCGCTCGTCTACAGCCTCAACTCCAGCTTCCTGTACTTCGACACCGAGTTCGCTTACGAGTCCCTGGCGATGCCCTTGTTCCTCTGGTGCCTGGCGTGCCTGGCTCGTGCCCAGCGCAGTACACGGTGGAACGAGCGGGCGGCCTGGGCGGCCGGAGCCGTGCTGACCGGTCTCGGCGCGGTGCCGACCCATCACCTCACGACCGTCATCCTCGGTGTGCTGCTCCTGCTCATCACGACGGTCACCGTGGTCAGTGCCTGCCGCGGCGGGACCTCGTGGGCGGCGGCTGCGGTCACCGCCTCGGTGGCCGCCACGGTGGCGGGATCGGCGGTCGGCTGGCTCGTCGGGGCCGCACCGGCCACCTTCGCCTACCTCTCCCCGTACCTGGGCGGGGGGATGTCCCAGCTGCTGCACATGTTCTCGGACAAGAGCGGCAGCCGGACGCTGTTCCACGCCAGCACCGAACCGCTGTATGAGAAGGCCGCGGCATTCAGCGTGCCTCCGCTGGCCTTTGCGACGGCGGTCGTGGCGTTCAGGTCGTGGCGCCGGGCGCCGATCGCGGAGCGCCGGGCCCAACCGATGCGCAGGGCGCTTGTCCTGTTCGGCCTGCTCTACTTCCCCTCGCTGCCGTTCATCCTGGTGCAGTTCGGCGCCGAAGGCGCCCGCCGAACCTGGGGGTTCACCTACATAGGAGTGGCGGTACTGGTCACCCCGGTGGTCCTGGCGGCCGTCGACCGTGTCCGGCGGGCGCGCGGGCGCACCGCCGTGGCGGGAGGCCTGGCGGCCATGCTGGTGGGCTGCGACGCCCTGGTGGGTAACGTGGCGGCCGGACTGGACACGGACTACCGCTTCCCCGGACCGTTCGTCTTCGGCTCCGACACCAGGTCCGTCACCGCCGAACTCGTGGGGACGTCGGCATGGTTCCGCAGCCACATCGGCACCCGCAACCATGTCGTCTCCGACCGCTACACCGGGCTGATCCTGGTCAGGGACGCCGACGCACTGCCCGCCGCGCCGGGCAAGGGCTTCCAGACCTACGACCTGTACTTCGACTCGGCACCGCCATCGGACTACCTGGTCCACGAGCTGAGCTCATCGGACTACACCTACTTGATCATCGACAAGCGCATGGCGACCGAACTGCCCGCCATCGGCGTGTTCTTCGAGCCGGACGAGCCGTTCGCACACGGCGAGGACAATCCCATCACGCGTCAGAAACTGACTCGCTACGACAGCCTTCCGTGGACGACCAAGGTCTACGACAGCGACTCGTACTCCATCTACCGCTTCGACTTCGACGCGATCCACGACACCGTTCCCGAGGAGGCCCGGTGAGCGCAACGCCACGCACATCGCTGCCCGTCCGGCACCGAACCGGGGCGGCCATGGTCCATCTCGGCCTGCCCGCCGCTCTGGTGGCGCTCTCCGTGACCGGGCACCTGCTGGCCCCCGCCGGCCCGCTGCGCGCACTGCTCGTCGCGCCGGCGCTGCTGTGGGTACCGGGCCGCAGTCTCGTGGCGGGACTGGGAATCGGCCGGGCGGCGGGCCGATACACCGCCGCGTTGTCCGTGGTCCTGAGCTTCGTGGCGTTGATCGCCGCGGGGCTGCTGTGCCAATGGGGCACGGGGCACGTTCCCCTGGCGGAGCTGCCCCTGTGGGTGAGTGCCCTGCTGCTGCCGCTGAACCTCAGGGAGTGGCGCGATGAACACCCCGCGCCCCGCACGCTGCTGGCGACGGCACGGCCGGTCGCCGTGTTCGGCTTGGCGGGTGCGGCCTCCGCGGCGGTCCTGTCCCTGGTGGTCGCTCACCTTCCCACCACCGCACAGAAGCCGTACCTGTCCTTCTCGCTGGGGGGCTCGTACACCCGGATCAGCGGGGTACTGCCGGTCCGCGCCGGCCAGATGCTGACCATCCCGGTGAGTGTCTCGGCGTCCACGGCGAAGGCACTGCCCACGCATCTGTCGGTGAGCACCGAGGTGGACGGCAAGACGGTCGGTACACCGGTCCCGGTGGCGGCCTCCTCGGCCGACCACGCAGACGCCGCCGTCCACGTGCGCGTACCGCGCGGCTGTGAACACCGGGTCCTGCTCCGACTCACCCACGCCGGCACGGAGCTGCGCAGCGTGGACATCTATCTCCGCACGCAGGACGTGACCCACTGTGTCCGCCACTGAAGCCTCCTCGACCGAGCCGTGGCCGACATCTTCGGATCCCGCACCGGCCAGGGCCATGCGGTCGTTGGTCCGCAACAGCGGCGGCATCATGGCCACCAGCGTCGTCAACGCCCTGCTCGGCTACGGCTACTGGGTGCTGGCCGCAGGCCTGATGCCCACGATGCAGGTGGGACTCGGCTCGGCGGCCACCTCGGCGTTGGTGATCATCTCCCTGGCGGTGCACCTGGGCGCCGGCAGCGGTCTGATCGCCCGCCTGCCCGGACGCCGAACCCCTCACCAATGGCGGCTCACCGTCACCGCGACACTGCTGGCCACCACACTCGTCACCCTCATCGTCGCCTTGGCCGCCCTGTTCCCGCTGGGGGCCGTGGTGACACCGCTGCGGGCGCTCACCGGCCGCTGGGACGCCGCGGCCTGGTTCGTGCTGGGCGCCACCGCCTGGACCGGGGCGGGGGTGCTCGACTACATCTTCATCGCCGAGCGCCGCAGCGATCTCATGCTGGTCCGCAACGCCTCCACAGCCGTCGCCAAGCTCGCCGGCCTGGCGCTGCTCGCCGCCTCCCTGCGGCCCGTCGGCGCAACGGCGATCCTGGCCACCTGGGCCCTCTCAGCAAGTGTCGGCACCGTGGTGGGCTTGTTGCTCTGCCACCGCAGCCTGCACCCGCTCTCCCGCGTGCCGCTGAGATCCATGGGCCGTGAGCTGATCAGCCTGATGCGTCCGTCCATCGGACATCACGCGATCAGCGTGTGCGGGCTGCTGCCCACCTACCTGCTGCCAGTGGTGGTGACGGCCCGCCTGGGCGCCGCCGAGAACGCCTACTTCTACACCACGTGGATGATCGGCAGCGCGGTCTTCATGATCAGCCCGGCGGTGTCCTCCGCCCTGTTCGCCGAGGGAAGTCACGGCAGTGCGAGGCTGCTTCAGCTGGCACGGCGGGCATCGCTGATCACCCTGGCCGCGCTCATCCTGCCATCGGGCGTGCTGTGTCTGATCGGACGCAATGTGCTCACCCTGTTCGGCTCCGGCTACACCGTCGGCTACTCCCTGCTCGTCGCGCTCGTGCTGTCGGCCTTTCCGGACACGGTGAGCAACGCGACCGTGGCGACCCTGCGGGTACGCGGACTGCTGGGCCGGGCGGCCGCACTGAACCTGCTCATCGCGGTCGTCGCCCTGGCCGGCGCCTGGCTGGACACCCCCAGACTCGGCATCCTCGGCGCCGGACTGGCCTGGCTGGGCGCGCAAACCGTGGGGGCACTCGCCGTCCTCCTCCTACGCCGCCGTCTGCTGCCACAGACGTGACCACCGACCACCACGCACCAAGTGAGAGGCCCCCGTGCGCATCCTGCAGCTCACCGACTTCTACCGTCCCACCATCGGTGGCCTGGAACGCCACGTGGAGACGCTGTCCAGGCAAATGGTCCGACTGGGCCACGACGTGACAGTCGCCACGCTGCGGATCGGTGACCGGCCTGCGCAGGAGTGGATCGACGGCGTGCGCGTGGTCCGCCTCGACAGCTGGACCAGTCGCACAACAGCCCTGTACGCGGACGCGACTCGGCCATTCCATCCGACCACGCCCGACCCAGGTGCGCTGGCGGCGCTGCGCCGGATCATACGGGAGGCGCGCCCCGACATCGTCCACAGCCACAGTTGGCTGCAGTACTCCTACTTCCCCCTCCACTCCTCGGCAGCCGATGCGCCCGGGCACATCGTCACGTTGCACGACTACGGGCTGGGATGCGTCAAGAAGACCAACCAGCACAACTCGAGCCGCTGCAGTGGACCGACCCTCGCCAAGTGCCTGGGCTGCGCCGGACGCGACTACGGGCTGCTCAAGGGCACCGCACTGACCGTCGGACTCAGGGCCAGCCGCCCGCTGCACCGCCGAGCCGACGCCTATCTCGCTGTCAGCTCCGCTGTGGCCCAAGCCGCCCGGCCGGCACTGCCAGCAGACATCGAGGTCGAGGTCGTTCCCAGTATGGTGCCCAACGGCATGGACGAACTCGCCCTCAACACCAACCGACCGGATTTCCTCCCCAAAGACGACGGGTACCTGCTGTTCGTAGGCGCGCTTGGCCCGCACAAAGGCCTCGACACCCTGCTGGAAGCCCACCGGCTCCTGCGGCACCGGGTCCCGCTCGTTCTGATCGGCACGCCCCGCGCGGACACCCCTCCGATCCTGGGCAGCGACGTCATCGTCGCCCGTGACATCCCCTCCGCCCAGGTGATGTCGGCATGGCGGCACTCCTCGGTGGCGGTCGTGCCGTCCACCTGGGACGAACCGATGGGCCAGGTGGCAGTGGAGGCGATGCTCGCCGGACGACCAGTGGTCGCCTCCGACGTCGGCGGCCTGCGCGATGTCGTCGAGGACCAGGTCACCGGCCTGCTCGTGCCTCCCCGCGATCCTGGTGCTCTGGCCGCGGCCATCGACTCCGTGCTCGGCGATGCGGCGCGGCGTTCGCGGATGGGCGAAGCCGGCCGGCAGCGAGCACGGCGTTTCACCGTAGGAGTCGTCGCGCCTCAGGTACTCGAAGTGTTCGAACGCGTTCTGGCAGCACGCCGAGCAGCTGCTTGACGGCACGCGCCCTCTGCGCCCCTCGATACGACCGGTGGCTCCGGTACGGAAGACGGAAGTGGGCCATCGGCCGCGGGCCGACGCGAACGCCACCGCCAGCGTCAGCGAAGCAGCCGCCATCGGTGGAACACGACGCGGACCAGGTCATCGCCGCCGCGTTCGACGAGGCAGAAGCCCGTGACCGGCAGCACCGCCGGTGCTGGGTGGTCCTGGTCGACGGCGCCGAGCACCAACGGGAGTTGATCCATGCGGAAGCCGTCCGACGAGGCGTCACCGTCCATGTCCTTCTCGACATCGTCCACGTGATCGACAAGTTATGTGCGGCCTCGCGGTGTTTTTGCACCGCCACCGATCCCGCGGCCAATGACCTGGGTCGGGGCGGCCGGCCGCTACCTGGAGAACAACGCTGCCCATTACCAGTACGGCAAGGCCTCGAGGCCGGATGGCCGATCGCCGGCGGCAGCGTCGAAGGAGCAGCACGTCATCTGGTGGCCGACCTGCTCGATATCACCTGCAGCCGGTGGAGCGTTCCCGGAGCCGAAGCTGTCCTCACCCTCCGATTCTGACTGGTGTCCCGTCTCAAACGATCTGGCCTCGGCTCGGGACTGTGGCCTGCGGCGACCGGATGAGTTGAGACGTGAGGGCGCTGGAAATCTCGGTTGATCTGGTCCTGAGGGACGTGATGCTGGACGTTGGCGATGGGCGGGGAGCGATCAGCTCGCCTGGCGGTAGCGGTCGACGATTGCGGTGCGCAGCGCCGGGGCCGATGCGCCGAGTGCTGACAGTACGGAGGGCACCTGCCCGCTTTTCATGGCGATGAGGCCGAGTGCGAGGTGCTTGGGGCCGATGTCGGTCTCGTGCTGCGCCTGTGCCTCGTGGACGGCGTTGGACAGGCTCTCCTTGGCGTGCGGGGTGAAGGGGATGTGCCCGGTGGGGCGGGTACCGTCGGTCTGGTAGAGGCCGGCGGGAGCGGGGGTGGGTGCCGTAAGGACGGTGCGCCGGGCGCGGCGTTGGCTGCGCCAGTGGCGCGGGGGTACTGCGCGTCGGGGGTTGAGCCTGGAGGGGCGCGGTGGCCTGTGTACGGTCCGGCCGGCGCGGGCGAGAGCTTCTGGCCCGAAGGATTCCTCGATCCTGGCGCGTACGGCGTCGAGATCGATCCCGATCGAGGCCAGCGCATCGCGGTTGAGGGTGCCGAACAGGAGTGACCCTGCACCGAGGCCGACCTGGCGGACGATCTCCTCCTCGACGCGCTGCGGCGTGAGACCGTGCTCGCGCAGGACGGAGCTCGCGGGCTGGTCGGTCAGGACGAGGGCGAGCAGGAGGTGTTCGCTGCCGATGTGGTGGTGCCCGAGCCGGCGTGCGTGCTCCTGGGCGTGGACTACGACGGTGCGGGCGTCGGGGGTGAAGTGTTCGAACATCATCGCCTCCCGATCAGCGGGCCGTACTTGCGATGCACGGTCTGCTTGGTGACGCCGAGCCGCTGGGCAATGTCCTGCCAGGACCATCCCAGTTTCCGTGCGTTGTCGACCTGGAGGAGTTCCAGCCTTTCACTGAGTTCTCGCAGGGCGGCCACCGCGCGGAGTCCGACGTCCGGGTCGTTGCTGGCGGCGCCCTCGGCGATTTCGAGTGTGTTCTGCATGCTCGTCAGCATATGCTGACGACAGGGGTGCGTCAACATATGCTGACGATGCGCAGTGAGTTACCGGGTTTCTTGCAGAAAGCGCTGGCGTTCACGCCGGGGATGAATGGATCTCAAGGCTGCTCTGACGTGCACGTTAGAGCGGACGTTTTTGCTGCTCGATGTACTGGCGGACGATCGC
>NZ_JBSFDB010000098.1:0-16490 GCF_053593695.1 Streptomyces sp. NPDC002144 | reverse complement strand
TGCCCGTCGCGCTCGCTGTACTGATTGGCGAGGAAGCGCACCAGCGCCTGCGCGGTCGTCAGCCGTACGGTGTTCATCAGTTCTCTCCGAAGGGCAGCCGGTCGTCGACATCCTGCGCGTCCCACGTCGAGCGCACCCAGCCGTGTGCGGGGTCGTCGCAGATCAGCCAGGCGCGGTCCTGCCCGGGACCGGCCATGACGTTGAGGTAGTAGAGGTCGTAGCCGGGCGCGGCGACGGACGGCCCGTGCCAGCCGTGCGGGATCAGCACGGTGTCGCCGGAGCGGATCTCGGCGAGCACGTCGATGGGCCGGTCCTCGGTGCCGTACACCCGCTGGTAGCCGAACGCGTTCTCGCCGCCTGCGACCTGGAAGTAGTAGATCTCCTCCAGCTCGGACTCGGCTCCTGGCCGACTCTCGTCGTGCTTGTGCGGCGGGTACGACGACCAGTTGCCGCCTGGGGTGAGTACCTCGCACACCAGCAGTTGCTCGGCGTCGAAGGTGCCCGGCAGGCAGTAGTTGTTGACCTGGCGCGAGCACGCCCCGGCCCCGCGCAGCTCGACGGGGACGTTCTCCTTGGCCCCGTACCGGGCGGAGAGTGAGCTCCGTCCGATACGGGCGCTGGGCAGCGCGAACGTCCCGCCGTGCGCGCTGCTGATGAGGGCCTCCGACTCGCGGGGGAGGTAGGCGAAGTCGGTGACCGAGGCGAACACATCTGTCCTGCCTTCGAGTTCGAAGGCCGTGCCGTCGGTGGTGACGGTGCACGAGCCCGTCAGCGGCAGGACCAGAAACTCGCAGTCCGAGGTGGACAGGGCGTGTGCCTCTCCCGGTCCCAGGGTCAGGATCCTGAGGCCGGAGTGTCCCCAGCCCGCCGACTCCGGCGTGACCAGCACGTCGTAGGGGCCGTCCGCCGAAGTCCCGGCCGGCAGGTGGTACTTGCTGCTCACAGCAGGCTCACCGCCTTGTCCACCGCACCGGCCACGTCGCCGGCCGCCGGGTAGAGCAGGGAGCGCCCCACGACCAGCCCCTGCGCGGTCGGCTGCTTGAGCGCCTTGCCCCAGGACGCGAACGCCGCCTCCGCGTCCTTCACTTCGCCGCCCAGCAGCAGTGCCGGAAGGGTCGAGGCGGCCAGGACCCGCTCCATCTGTTCGACGACCGGCAGCTTCAGCCAGGTGTACGCGCTGCGTCGGCCCAGCCCGGAGGCGATGGCGATCGACTTGACGACCGCGTCCGTGGAGAGGTCGTTGCGGATCTTCCCGTCCTGCCAGACGGAGAGGAACGGCTCGACCATCGCGATGAGCCGACGGTCGTTGAGCTCGTTGATCGCTTGGGCGGTGTTCGCCAGGACCGAGGGGGTGGCCGGATCACCCAGCGCGATCCGGGTGAGCGTCTTGCCGCCGTCGAAGCCCATCGAGGCGATCGTCTCGGCGTCGTAGCCGGTGAAGCGGTCGTCGATCTCGAACACCGAGCCCGCCAGCCCCGCCCGGTTCATCGAACCGAACACGCTCTTGCCGTCCAGGACGCCGAGCAGGAGCAGATCCTCGAGGATGTCGGCCGTGGCCAACACGCCTGTCACCCCGGGGCGTTCGAGCGCTGTGCACAGCCGGTCCAGCAGCTCGAAACGATCCGCCATGGCGTGGGGATCGCCGCCGACGCCGGTGGCTCCGCGCGCGGGGTGGTCGGCGGCGATGATCATCGCCTTGCCGTGCTCGCCGAACAGCGAGGTGGCTTTCACCCGGCGGGCGGCGGCCGTCGCCACGGCATCGGGATCGTTCACCCGGGCGGACACGATGCCTCTCACGTTCTCGGACAGCACGAGGTCACGCCTTTCGTTCGGTGGCGACGGAGGCGTAGGACGCTTCCTGCAGTTTTTGTTCGACTTCGGCTTCGGTCGGCATCGCTTCGGAGCAGGCCAGCCGGCCCGCGACGATCGCCCCGGCCGCGTTGGCGAAGGACACCGTGCGGCGGGTGTCCCACCCGGACAGCAGGGCGTGGCAGAGCGCACCGCCGAACGCGTCCCCGGCGCCCAGACCGTTGACCACGTCCACCGGCACGGGCGGTATCTCGGCGGTCGTACCGTCGCGGTCCATGGCCAGCACGCCCCGGGGACCCTGCTTGACGACGGCCAGCTCGGCACCGGCCGCGAGCAGCGCCTTCGCGGCGGCGTACGGCTCGCGTTCGCCGGTGGCGACCTCGCACTCCTCGAGATTGCCGACCGCCACCGTGGTGTGCCGCAGCGCTTCGGCGTACCAGCCGCGCGCCTGGGACGCGTCCGTCCAGAACATCGGCCGCCAGTCCAGGTCGAACACCGTCGTGCCCGCCTTGGCCCGGTGCTCCAGTGCGGCCAGCGTCGCCGCCCGGCTCGGCTCCTCGCTCAGCCCGGTCCCGGTGATCCAGAAGACCGCCGCCTCCCGCACCGCCGCCACGTCCAGCTCCTCCGGCTGGATGTCCAGGTCAGGAGCCTTCGGCAGCCGGTAGAAGTACAGCGGGAAGTCGTCCGGCGGGAAGATCTCGCAGAACGTCACCGGGGTCGGCGCGATGTCCGACGTGCCGACGAAACGGGGGTCGACGCCGTATCCGCGCAACGCCGTGCGCACGAACTCCCCGAACGGGTCGCGGCCGGTCTTGGTGATCACGGCCGCCGTGCGTCCGTAGCGGGCCGCGGCGACCGCGACATTGGTCGGACTGCCGCCCAGGTACTTGCCGAATGAGGTGACCTCGGCCAGCCCCACCCCGGTCTGGAGCGGATACACATCCACTCCCACCCGGCCCATGGTCAGCACTTCGAACGGCATTGCTGGTTTCCTTTCCCGTCCCGCTTTAGAGCGCTTTAAAGAGAGGTCGAACAAAACCCGCTCAGGCGTCGGCCTGGAGCTGGGCGAGTTCGGCTTCGAGGTCGGCCATGGCTTCGCCGCCGGCCATGAGGTCGGTGATCTCCTCGCGGGTGCGTTCGCCCTTGCGGAAGTCGTCGGCCTTCTGGCCGCGGATGAGGACGGCGAAGTGGTCGCCGACCATCATGGCGTGACGGACGTTGTGGGTGACGAGGATGACGGCGACACCCTTGGCGCGGGCCTGCATGATGATCCGCAGGACGTGGGCGGCTTCCTTGACGCCGAGGGCGGCGGTGGGTTCGTCGAGAATGAGGACGTTGGCGCCGAAGTAGACGGCCCGGGCGATGGCGAGGGCTTGGCGCTCACCACCGGACAGGGCGCCGACGAGGCGGTTGCCGTCGGTGACGCGGGTGATGCCGAGGGACTGCATCTCGCGCACGGCGATCTCCCCGGCCAGCTTCTTGTCGAAGAGCTTGAACGGGCCGAATCCCTTGGTGGGTTCGGCGCCGACGAAGAAGCAGCGGCCGACGCCCATGAGCGGGAAGGTGCCACCGAACTGGTGGACGGTGGCGATGCCCTGGGTGCTGGCGTCGCGGGGGCTGTCGAACTCGACGCGCTCGCCGTTGATCTCGATGGTGCCGCTGGTGGGCTTGTGGAAGCCGGAGAGGATCTTGATGAGGGTGGACTTGCCGGCGCCGTTGTCGCCGAGCAGGCAGAGGACCTTGCCGGCTTCCACCTCGAGGGAGATGTCCTGGAGGGCGTTGGTGCCGAGGAAGGACTTGCTGACGTCGGTGAGCCGGAGCAGGGGTGTGGTCGCCATGGGGGTCAGACCTTCTTCGCGGAACGGGGCTTGTAGGACAGGGCCAGGCGGCGGAAGGTGTTGTTCATCAGCACGGCGGTGAGGATGAGGACGCCGAGGATGAGGCTGGCCCAGTCGGAGTTCCAGCCGGTGTAGTAGATGCCCTGGTTGACGATGGCGAAGGTCAGCGTGCCCAGCGCGATGCCGATGACGGAGCCGTAGCCGCCGGTGAGGAGCACGCCGCCGATGACGACGGCGATGATGGAGTTGAAGACGAAGGACTGCCCGTTGGCGACCTGGGCGCCGTTGTAGAGGATGGTCTGGATCACGCCGACCAGGGCGGCGCCGAAGCCGCTGGCCATGTACAGGGCAATCTTCACCTTCGTCACCGGGATGCCGGTGGCGCGGGCGCTCTCCTTGTCGCCGCCGATCGCGAAGATCCAGTTGCCGTACGGCATCATCTGGAGCACCACCGAGACCAGCACCGCGATGCCGATCCACCAGAAGATCGCCACCTCGAACTGCCCGCCGATCAACTGCCCGAACACCGACTTGGAGAACGGGTCGGGGCTGATCGCCACACTCGTCGTGCCGGTCGCGACGCGGGACAGGCCCAGGGTCAGACCCGCGACACCCGCCATCGTTGCCAGCGTGACGACCAGGGACGGGACGTTGGTACGTGTGACGATGATGCCGTTGAGCAGGCCGATCAGCAGGCCGAGACCGAGGGCCAGGACGATGCCCACGATCATCGGCGCGCCCCAGTGTCCGGAGACGATCGCCAGTGTCATCGAGGAACCGGCGAGGACCGAGCCGACGGAGACGTCGAGTTCGCCGGCGATCATCAGCAGCCCGACGGGGATGGCGATGATGCCGAGCTCGGCGGCGATGTTCAGCCAGCTCGCCGCACCAGCCGCGGCCAGGAACTTTTCACCGCCGAAGATCGCGAAGAAGACGAAAACACTGATCGTTCCGATGAGTGCGCCCGCCTCCGGGCGGTGCCGCAGCTGGCCCAGGGGGCTTTCGGTGCGCTTGGGTGCGGAGACGTCCGGCGACGACTCGGCCGTCGTCTCGGCCGTGATGCCGACCGTGTCGGGAAGAGAGGAAGTCATCGGTCTGGTGTCACCTTCGTGAATCTCGGATGGGGGTTGCGAGCGGGGGCTTCGGGCACCGGGTCCGTGCCGGATGCTCGACGTGCGGACCCGGCGCCCGAGGCGCTCAGCGGACGCCGGCCGCGGTACCTGCGATGGCTGCGGCGACGTTGTCGGAGGTGACCAGGAGCGGGCCGGTCAGAAGGGGGTTCTGGGGCGGGATCACGCCGTAGGAGAGGTACTGGTTGGCTATGGAGACGGCGTAGAAACCCTGCAGGTAGGGCTGTTGGTCGATGGCGAACAGCTGCTTGCCGGCCTTGATCCGGTTGAGCTGGCTCGTCGACAGGTCGAACGTGCCGAGCTTTACCTTGTCGCCGGCCTTGGCCTGTTCGATCGCGGAGGCGGCGCTGTCCGCGTCCTGGACGCCGATGGTGACCAGGGCGTCGACGCTGCTGTCCTTGAGCAGCGCGCCCTTGATGGCCTGGGTGACGGCGGAGGGGTTGCCGAAGTTCGAGGAGGGCAGCGGCAGCTGCTTGGAGGTGGCGCCCTTGCTCTTGGCGCCGTCGGCGATGCCCTTGCACCGGGCCTCCGAGTTGGCCGCGCCCGGCACCGTGTTGACGCACAGGATGTTCTTGGCACCGGACTCGGCGAACTTCACTCCACCGGCCTTGCCGGCCTCGTAGTCGTCGGAGCCGATGTACTTGAGGCCGCCGGTACGCTGCGCCGCCTCGACGCCGCCCGAGTTGTAGACGAAGACCTTGACGCCCTTGGCCACGGCCTGCTTGATCGCCGCGTCCTGGCTGTCCGGGACCCAGTCGGGGACGACGATCGCCGAGGGGTTCTGGGAAAGCGCGGTCTGGGTCAGCTTCGCCGCGTCGGGGCCGAGGTTGTCGTAGTTCTGCGGACCGAGGAAGGTGACCGAGCCGCCGCCGGCCTTGACCACCTTCGCCGCGTCCTCGCCGCCGCGTTTGACGGCAGACCAGAACGGGTCGTCGGCCTTGCCGCCGATCACGTAGACGGAGACCTTGCCGTTGCTCTTGGCGCCCGAGTCCGAGCCAGCCGCGGCAGACGCTGTCGCCTTGCCCGCGTTGTCGCCGGTCGCCTTGCCGCTGGCGCAGGCGGTGAGTGCGGAGGCGGCCAGGGTGAACAGGCCGACTGTGGCCAGCAGTCTGCGGGGCAGACGGCGGCCGTGAGGCCGGCGGGTGTGGGTGCGTTCCATGTGCTGCGGTGCTCCTTCGTGGCGATCGGCGCGGGGAGGACGAGGCGCCGGGGACGATCGGGCGGCGGTTCTTCGGGATGCCGGTGCGGCCGGGAACCGGTGCCGCCACGGCTCTGGCGGTGCCGATCGTGATGCGGGGTCGCGGTGCGCGATCGGGGAAAAGGCGGGCGTGGACGGGCGGGATACGGACGTCTGGAATTCCGCGGAGGAATTCCCGGGGAGACGGGCCGTATTGCCGTTCGAGCCTGGCCCCTCTGCGGGGTTTTTCCTCGGGTCAAGGACGGTGGCAGATGGGTGTGGACGAGGCTTGCCGGGCGGCGGAGGCCTCACGCTCAAGGATCTTTTAAACCGCTTTAAGCGATGGCCAGAGCATGCTTGCGTTTCGGGCATGTGTCAAGGGCTTGACGCGCGGCCTTCACGTCCCGATATCTTTCCGTGACCCCTCGAATGATGTAATGGGCACGTATATCGGCGTGCGGAAAGACGGGTGGGACAGCCCTTGCCTCAGCGCGGCTCGGAAGTGGTGCCGCGCGCGATCAGGCTGGGGGTGAGGACGATCTCCCGAGGGGCGGTGCGACCGTGGTCCAGGCGTTCGACGGCAGCGGTGACGGCATGCCGCGCCTGTTCCTCGGCGTTCTGGCTGACCGTGGTGAGGTCGAACGAGGCGAGTCGGGAGAGGGTGTCGTCGTCGTAGCCGGCGACGGAGATCTTGCCCGGGACGTCGATCCCGGCCCGCCGGAAGGCGGTGAGCATGCCGATGGCGCACTGGTCGTTGTAGGCGACGACGGCGGTCGGCAGGTCGCCGCTGTCCAGAAGGTGCCGGGCTGCTTGCTCGCCGGCGTGTTCCGTGGCTCCGCCGTGCAGGACACTGATGTGGGCGTCGAGGGCGTTGCGGCGCATGGCGGAGCGGTAACCGCGGCGGCGATCGGTGACGATGACGCCCTTGCCGCCGTCGACGTAGGTGATGGACCGGTGACCGAGCTCCACCAGATGGTCGACGATCTGGCCGACTCCGGCGTCGTCCGCGGTGCGCACGACGTCGAGACCGGCCTTGGCGATCCGTCGGCCCAGGGAGATGACCGGGGCCCGGCGGGCGAGTTCGGCGAGTTCGGCGTCGGCGGACTCCGAGCCGAGCAGGATGAGCGCCTCGCACCGGAAGGCCAGGAGTGTCTCGATCGCGGTGCTCTCGGTCCGGGTCCGGGTCCGGGTGCTCAGGACGAGGTCGTACCCGATCTCCTCGGCTGCCGTGTGCAGGTGCTCGACGAGCTCCGCGTGGAACGGACTGTGGATGTCGATCACCACGCCGAGGAGCCTGCTGCGGCGACTGGCCAGCGTGCTGGCGGTGCGGTCCGGGCGGTAGCCGAGTTCGGCCGCTGCCTTCAGGACGCGCTGGCGGGTGCGCTCGCTGGGTCCGGGGACACCGCGCAGCACCAGAGAGACCGAGGCGGTGGAGAGACCCACCCGCGCGGCGACGTCCTCCAGTCTGGGACGAGGGGATGCGCCGTTGCCGCCGGCGGGGCCGGCGATCCCGAGGTCGCCCACGTCACCTCCTGGTGGGTTCGAGGTCATACCCTTGACGCATGCCAGTGGCGCTGTCGATGGTAGCAGTGATTAAAGCGTTTTAATTCACGGTGAGGTGCAAGCGCCATGAACCAGTTTCCCGCACGTCGCCTCCGCAGAGTGGCGCCGGTCGTTGCCGCGGCAGCTCTGGTGCTTGCGGGTTGCAGCAGCGCGTCCGGCGGCAAGAAGGTGGAGCAGTCCGCCGCCCAGGCTTCGGCCGGAAGGGCCGACACACCCCGCATGACGGTGGCGATGGTCACCCATGCGCCGTCCGGTGACACCTTCTGGGACACCGTCCGCAAAGGCGCCGAGGCCGCGGCCGCCAAGGACAACGTCAAGCTGATCTACTCCAACGACGAGACGGCGTCCGCTCAGGCCGCCCTGATGCAGAACGCGATCGACCAGAAAGTCGACGGCATCGCGGTCACTCTGGCCAAGCCGGACGCGATGAAGGCAGTGGTCGCGAAGGCGGAGCGGGCCGGCATCCCGGTGGTCGGCTTCAACGCAGGGCTGTCGGTCTGGAAGGAACAGGGCCTGCTGGAGTTCTTCGGTCAGGACGAGTCGGTCTCCGGCCAGGCCCTGGGGGCCCGCCTCGACGGCGCCGGCGCCGAGCACGCCCTGTGTGTCATCCAAGCCCAGGGCGACGTGAATCTCGAACAGCGTTGCGCGGGCGTGAAGAAGACCTTCGGCGGCAGGACGGACATCCTCTACGTCAACGGCACCGACATGCCTTCGGTGAAATCCACCATCGAGGCGAAGCTCGCCCAGGACCGCTCCATCGACTACGTCGTCACGCTGGGAGCCCCTTTCGCGCTGACGGCGGTGCAGTCGGTCTCCGAGTCAGGCAGCAAGGCCAAGATCGCCACATTCGACCTCAACAAGGAACTGGTAGCGGCCGTCGAGAAGGGGGCCATCCAGTTCGCCGTGGACCAGCAGCCTTACCTACAGGGTTACTTGGCGGTCGACTCGCTGTGGTTGTACAAGGCCAACGGCAACTACATGGGCGGCGGCGAGGAGCCGGTCCTGACCGGTCCCGCCTTCGTCGACAAGGCCAACATCCACTCCGTCGCTTCCTTCGCGGCCAAAGGTACGCGCTGAGTGCGGTGTGCCCGTGACGGGCGAGCTTTGTCTGCGATCCGTGTCGGCGCTGGCAGGCGCGGACAGGCGCGGACAGGCTCAGGCTCAGGCTCCAAGGGGCAGAAGGTCGCGGATGTTCAAGCTGCCGGCTTGGAACTTGTCCGCGTTGACTGCGTCGGCGAGGCGGATCGCCAGGGCGGTGAGGATGTCCAGCAGTGGGCGGCGCCGGCGGTGTGGTTTGGCATAGCGGAAGTTATTCAGGGCTGCCGGTCATCACCCCGGCGCCAGCGTCCAGTGCACGTCGCCTGAATCCGGGCCGATCCGCCACTCTTCCAGAACGCCGTTCGCCGTCAGACGGCTGAGCACGCCGTGGAACCCTTGATCACGCAGGCCACAATCACGGATGATCCGGTCGCATTCACTCAGTCCCTCTCCCGAGGACGGATCGCTGCGCGCCGCGAGATAAACGCCCGACAGTCGCAGCTGCGGCTCTGCCCCACCGATCCGGGCTGGGCACCCGGTGCGCAATGCCCAGTCGGCCGCGCGCCGCCGGTCGGGGCGGGCCGGTGACTGGGCGAGCAGCGTGGCATCGTGAAGCTCCGCAGCAACCCCGACCGCTCCGGGAGCGTTCACCATGCTCGCCCACCGCGCCTGTTCCAACTCGTGGCAGGCCCGCACCGCGTCGATGCGAAGGCTGCGCAGCAGGCCTGCACGGAGTTCGACGTGCAGGTACGCGTTCATGCGCAGGGCGCACTGCAGGGCGAGGAGCCTCGCCCCGGCGGACACGTCCGCGGGCAGGGCCGCGGCCAGGTAGCTGAGGATCTCGCTCACGCGGACACGCTCCCCCGGCCCCCGGCTGGGCCGGGGACCGCGCGGCCGCGCGGAAGGCGGGTGGAAGGGTGCGGCCAGCACGGTGTCGGGCACGACGGCGGCCTGGGCGGTTGCCGCGGCGCAGGCGCCGCAGGTGTCGGCGAGGCGCCAGACACGGCCGCCGCGTTCGCAAGCCAGGAGCAGGCGGATGGGCCCCGCGCACCCGCGGTGACGGCGATGCCAACGGCAGCCGCGTTCATGACACTGACAGATCCGCAGGTGAGGAGCCCTCGGGTCACCGCGGGCATGCCGGGCGAGGTGAGCAAGGGCCGCCGAGCGCGCGGACTGCGCGGCGACCCGCCGACCGTCCTGGGGACAGTGCTGGCAAACGAGAACGAGCCCGCCGGTCTGGCATCGCAGTTCCACCGTCCAGGTCCGCGCCGCCTGAGGACACACGGTGTGCAGCCTCATGGGCGTGTGTCCCTCCCTTCCCGATCCGGCGCCAGCCCCACCGCGCGGTACGGCGGGACGGCCGACACCGTAGTGCAGACCCCTGCCCTCCCGCGGTGGAGCCATCTGGAGAAATAGGGCAGAGGTCTGCACTGACAGGGCAGGGGTCTGCACCGCCGGATGGTCGAGTGACGATCTTGCCTCCCGATCCGGACCTCGACGCCCACCGACTGGAGCTCGGGCGTCTGCGGGCTGAGCGCGGGTGGAGCTACGACGAACTCGCCTCCCGCAGCGGCCTGGGCAGGCGCACTGTGATCGAGATCGAGCAGGGCCGCACCGTCGGCACCCTCAAGAAGAACTGATCGGTGAGAATGCGGCGCTGCGCGCGGAGCTGGAGGTCCTGCGGGATCAGGCATAACAGTGGTAGGCAGGGGGCACCCCGCCGGAGGATCGTCCCGTGCCGTGAATGATGCGGTGCATCCCGCGCATCATCGTGCCCGTCGGCCAACCGTCGGGCCTCGACGCTCGGTTGCGGACGCCTCAGCAGAGTCAGGGTCTCGGCGCTGCAACTCCTCACGGAGCCGGGCGAGCGCACGGTGCAGGGTGCTTTTGACCGTTCCGGGCGCCATGCCGAGGGCGGCAGCCGTTTCCTCCGTGGTCATCCTTTCCCAGTACCGCAGCACCACGACACTGCGCTGCTGGGGCGTCAGCACGCGCATGATGTCCATCAACAGCGCGCGATCGGCATGCTGCTGGGCGGAGTCCTCGACGCTCGTGTCCGGCAGCTGCGCCGAGGGGAGCTCCTGAAGTTTCCGGGCCCGCCACCACTCCGTGCGAGTGTTGATCATGACGCGGCGCATATACGCGTCCGCGAGCTGCTTGTCCGCTATGCACTCCCACCGGCGGTACGTGCGTAACAACGCGGTCTGCAGCAGATCCTGAGCGTCGCGCGGGTCGCCGACCAAACGGCGAGCGCTGCGCAACAGATCGTCGTGTCGGATACGCACGTACTCCTCGAAGTCCAGCACCTTGGCACGGTGATTGCGAGAGTTCATGGCCGGGCTCCCTTCAGGCATGGGCGGGCTTGGTCAAAACGTGTCGCGCGGATGAGCCGACACCAGGCGGGCTGGTGCAGGGGCGGCCGGCGCTGTCGGTGGGGCATGGAGGAGGCGCGCACGCAACGCCCCAGTCGCTCTTGATCAGATGTGCGGATGGACGGGGTGCGGAGGTGCAACTGTTGGGCCAGGTACCGATCAGACGGACCACCGTTTTTGGGACGTGGGTCAGGGGCGCGAGGCGGTGCAGCTGCTTCGGCCGGCGTGGTGGCCGCATGCCTGTGCCTCCAGATAGAAGCCGCGGCCGTGGACGACCTTGACGGCGCGGGTGTTCTGCGCGCTTCCCGAGTGCACGGTCGCCGAGCAGGCGCCGCTGTCCCGCCAGGAGCCGTAGTCGATGTCCCAGAAGAGGGTGACCGTGTCACCTCGGCGGGCGCCGGTGATCTGGGCCCAGTAGTAGCGCGGCCCCCCGGGGCGGTTGCCGTAGCGCAGCTGTATCCGAGTGTTGCCGATCCACGTAGCAGGGCCGTTGTGCCGCCTGCCGCGGGGGATGTAGCGGTTGGGGTTGACGCTGGGGCCGCACGCGCTGGCCATCGTCTGACTGCCGGCCGTCGTCTGAGGTGCTGCGGCTGTGATCGTCGACGTGCCGATCAGCAGGGCTGCGACGGCGACTCCCGTAGCAGTGATCCTGCAGGTCTTGATCAGGGGCGTGCGGCGGAATCGCCTCCATGCCATCTTCCTTATGATCATCATGCTGCCTCGCATCGTGTGTTTGTCGTGATGCTGCGGGGTGGGGTGCCCGACGCCTGCTCCGCGTCAGCGCCTCTGGGCTGCTCGTGGGCTGTGCACCCCACGGGCGGTGTGTGCATAGCGCAGGGCGGCACCGGACGGGGCGGCGTACGGTTGCCCGGCAGGCGCCGTCCGGTGGTCGCGATCGTCCTGGCGCGGCCGTCAGGGATGCTGCTGTCGGCCGGTGTGGATCTCCGCTGTGCAGGGGGTCGGTCAGCGGCGCAGGTAATCCCAGGTGTGGCCGCCGACGACGCCGTCCGCGCCGCCGGCAATGTGGTGGTGACTCTGAAGCCACTCGACAGCCGCGAGGGTGTGGGAGCCGAAGCTGCCGTCGACGGACAGCAGGATGGGATAGTCCGTGTGTACGTTGATGATGTCCTGGATCTCCCGGACGGCAGCGGCGTTGGAGCTGCCCTCGCTGATGGTCTCGGTGCCGTAGTAGTAGTCGCACGTGTAGCCGACGGTCGAGCGGTAGCTGCAGGAGTGCACGGCCGCAGCTTGGGTGGCCGGCTTTGTCGCTTGGGTTTCGGCAGCCGCGTGAGCGGCCGTTGCGGGTACGGTGACGAGCAGTCCGGCGGCCAGGACCAAGGCGCTGACGGCGCGCGTACGCGAGGACGGCATGGGCATGTCTGTCTCCTGGAAGGCTGGTTGGGGTTGGCGGTCGACTGTCAGCAGCTCGGCAGGTGGGGCACCTTGGGTGCCGCCGTGCGGACGTAGTGGTTGCTCACCCAGGCCGGGTCACTGCCGTGCAGCAGGGTGACCTTGGTCCACCACTTGTTTCCCGAGACCTTGGTGGTGTGCCGGTTGGTCTGGCAGTACGCCCGCAGGGTCGCGTTGGACACCCTGGTCGCGATCCCGCAACTCGTGCGCGGGCATTCCCGCAGGGCCACCTGCGTGCCCCTGATCCGGATGCTCCTGGCACTCACAGCCGAGTCGTCGGACACCGACACCACGGCCGAGGCTGGATTGGCCGCGGGCCGCGCGTCAGGCGCATCGGCGTGTGCAGGGCCGACCACGGCAAGACCGCCGGCCACTGCAAGGGTCGTCGCGGCGAGCGCGAAACCGTTGCGCATCGCAGAAGGCATTTCTGTTCTCCTTTCGCTGGCGCCGCGCTGTACGGCGCACTCGGGTTGTTCACGGCGGCCGACCGGCTCGGTCTTGAGTGGGTCTGTGCCGTTTGACTTCGGCTCTTTTGTCCGGGCAGGGTCGACCGGTCTGCGGCGTCCTCAACACGGACTGGAAGTTCAGGCACGCATTGGGGCGCGTCCGATGGCAGAAGGCGGATTCACGTCGTCGGCGAGCTGGGTGTCGCCCTGGCCGTCAGGCCGGGATGCTGGCCGCTCCCCTCGTGCCGGCCAGTAGCCCGGCCCGGGGATCAACCGCCCGTTACGATGTGCCGCCCGCCCTGGGACGGGGCCGTACGGGCGCGTGGTGGCTGGGGACTCGTGGCGTTGTTGCGGATGGAGGCGTTCGGGACCTCCGAGGTGACGTCTGCGTCGCTTGAGGACCACGCCGCTGCGGTGGCGCGCCCTTTGCAGCGGGTCAGTACGGCTTGCTGTTGACGTCCCCGTCGCCGTCGTTGAGCGTCATCTTTACGTGGTAGCCGGGCCCGTCCCAGTACCAGGCCGTCTGGTGGCTGGAGTTCCGTCGCAGGCTCGCGTGCGACAAGCTCCCGTAGTATCCGTTGCCCTTTTTGCGCCACAGGTAGTAGGAGCAGCCTGCGACTCCGCCGCCCGACATGTTGTAGAACGAGGCCCGCACGAACCAGTGCCCGGGTGCCGTCTTCTTGGCGTCGAGCTGGGCGGTGCAGCGCCCGTCGTCCGTCTGGATCTGCCGCACGCCGTAGTAGTACTTGACGGCCGTCGGCGATGCGGACGTTACCTGTGTGGACGCCGTGGCCAGGCCGCTGCTCAAGGCCAGAGCGGACACAGCCAACGCGATGGGCTTGCTGATAGTGGTGATCGGCACCAATTTCTCCTTCGGTGGGGGTGCTGGCTGCCGAAAAGGCCGCGTGTTGGCGACCGGTGGACAACCGGACCTGATGAGCGGGTCTTGGCCCACAGACTCGACTTTCCCGGCCGGCAAATTGAATGGACATCCAGCTCGGCCCCCCTGATCAATGGCGACAGTGCAGGTCATGGGCGGGCGCGTGGCGCTGACCGAAGAAGGCGCCTGTCGTTTGCTGTTCTCCTCGGGCGTGCGTAGCGTCCGGGTGATCGCGCTGCGTCCACGGGGGAAGCGGGCGGTTAGAGGGGAAGCCATCGATGGCAGGACGTCGTGAGAGCCCGCTCGATCCGAGTGCCGGACCGGTGGCGCGGTTGGCTGCCGAGTTACGCAAACTCCGTGCGGAGGCGGGGAGTCCGACCTATCGAGTGATGGCGCAGCGCACGGGGCAGGGTGCGAGCACTCTGTCGCAGGCGGCTGGGGGTGAGCGGCTGCCGACTCTGCCCGTCACCCTCGCCTACGTACGCGCCTGCGGCGGCGACCCTGAGGAATGGGAACAGCGCTGGAGGCAAGCCGCCAGGGACGTAACCGCGGAGCCTCGCTCCGAAGTCGAGGAGGTTGCGCCGTATCGAGGCCTGGCCCGCTTCGAGCCAAGCGACCGGGACCGATTCTTCGGCCGGGACCGCCTCGTCGGCGACCTCACGGAACTGGTGCGTTCCAAACGATTCGCAGCCGTCGTCGGCGCCTCGGGAAGCGGCAAGTCGTCCCTGCTACGCGCCGGTCTGATCCCCCTGCTGCAGACCCTGACCCCGCCGGATCAGCGCCCCGCTGCTCTGCGGATCCTCACCCCTGGCGAGCACCCCGTCGCCACCCACCGCGAGGGGCTCGCCGCCAAGGACGCCGACGGTGACACAGTCGTCGTGGTTGACCAGTTCGAGGAGGTCTTCACCCTCTGCACGGACGCGGCCGAGCGGAAGAATTTCATCGATCTGCTGCTTGCCGCCCGCCGCCCGGAGAGCCGCCTGCGCGTCGTCATCGCCGTACGAGCCGATTTCTACGGTCACTGCGCCGAACACCGCCCGCTGGCTGACGCACTCAAAGACGCCAACCTCCTGGTCGGTCCCATGACGGCGGCAGAGTTGCGCGAGGCCATCGTCAAACCGGCACAGGCCGCCGGGCTGATCGTCGAGCGCGAGCTGACCGCTCACATCATCGACGCGGTCGCCGACGAGCCGGGCGGCTTGCCCCTGATGTCGCATGCGTTGCTGGAGACGTGGCGCCGCCACCGTGGCCGTGCCCTGACCATGGAGGCCTACCGGGCAGCCGGCGGCGTTCACGGCGCCATCGCCCGTACCGCTGAAGACGTCTACTCCGGCCTCACCCCGGCTCAGGCCCTGCTGGTCCGCCGGATCCTGCTGCGCCTGATCACACCCGGGGAGGGGACCCCCGACACCCGCCGTCCGGTCCAGCGCGAGGAGTTCGACTTCGGCACGCCTCACGACACGACGACGGTCCTGGAACGGCTGGTGGGAGCCCGCCTGATCACGGTGGACGGCGACCGGGTCGAACTGGCCCACGAGGCCCTCATCACCGCTTGGCCCCGCCTGCACACCTGGATCAGCACCGATCGAGAACATCTGCGTATCCACCGGAGGCTGACCGAAGCCGCCGCTGCCTGGGAGGACCTCGATCACGACTCGGGAGCCCTGTACCGGGGGCTCCGCCTGGAAGCGGCCGATGACGCCTTCCCCGACGTCGGTCCGCGGTCCGGCCTGACCACTCAGGAGGCAGCGTTTCTGGCAGCCAGCCGCGATCAGCGCGACCGTGAGAAGCAGGCGGCTGATCGCCGCACGCGCCGGCTGCGCGCCCTTGCCGCCGCCCTGTGCGCGCTGGCCCTGTTGGCGACCGGCACGGCCCTCTTCGCCCTCCGGCAACGCGCTTCCGCCCAGGAGGAACGCGACGTCGCCGTCTCCCGCCAGATCACGGGGGAAGCAGAGCAACTCAGCGGCAGCGACGTCTCTCTCCAGACGCAGAACGCCTCGCTCGCCGCTCAGCTCGACATCGTCGCCCACCACCTGCATCAATCCCCCCAGACCTACACCAACCTGATCAGCACCACTACCGCCGCACTGTTCTCAGAAATCCCCGATCCAAGCGCTCCAGTGGACGCGGTGCCGCCCATCCCCAACAACAGCACGGTGGCGCGCAGCCCTGACGGACACCTTCTGGCGATAGCGGGCGAAGACGAGAAAGTACGTCTGTGGGACGCCCGTGACTTCGCCCGACCCACACGGATCGGCCGCACCCTTCCCGGCGCCGCCGTCGCGTTCAGTCCACGCGGCCATATTCTCGCCGTTGCCGAGGATGCCGGGCCCATCCACCTGTGGGACACCTCCCACCCCGAGCGGCCGACCCTGCTCGGTGACCTCCCGGGCGATACCAGCACGTATTCCCCCGCATTCAGCTCCGACGGGCGGATCCTCGCCACCGGTATCGAGCACATCTTGCTGTGGGACGTCCACGACCCGGCGCACCCGAAACGCATCGCACGCTCCCTGCCCGGCGACTTGATGGCGTTCAGCCCCCACGGCCCGCTGATGGCCACCCTGGAGAACAACACCGTACGACTGTGGGACCTATCGCAGCCAACGGACCCGACCGAGCTGGCCACGCTCAGCAGGAAAGCCGAGAGCCAGACGCTGGTGTTCAGCCCTGACGGGAGATACCTCGTCACCCAGGGCACCAGCCTGGGACAGGTCTGGCTGTGGTACCTCAGAAGCTGTATCTCAACCGATCATGGAACGTGCGGGTCGAACAGGTTTCCCGCTGGGGTGATCTTCCCGTTGTGCGCGCATGAAGACAGGGCCTC
>NZ_JBSFDB010000097.1:0-16953 GCF_053593695.1 Streptomyces sp. NPDC002144 | reverse complement strand
TCGCCGCCGTTCCCGGCCCACAGGCCGAGGATCTCGCGGTAGCCGTCCGCGGTGACCGCGACGGCCACGTAGATCGGCCGGTTGGCGACGTGACCGTCCCTGATCTTGACGTGGACGGCGTCGATGAAGACGACCGGGTAGACCGGATCGAGCGGGCGGGTGCGCCATTCCGCCATCGATTCCAGGGCCTTGTCGGTGATCGTGGAGATGGTCTCCTTCGTGGTCGTCATCCCGTAGGTCTGGGCGAGGTGGGAGACGATCTCGCCGGAGGTCAGGCCCTTGGCGGTCAGCGAGATCACCAGGTCGTCCAGCGCGCCGGTGCGGCGTGCGTATGCGGGCAGCATCCGGGGCCGGAAGGTGCCCAGCCGGTCTCTGGGGACCTGCACCGTCACCGCGCCGACCTCCGTCATGACCTTCTTGGCCCGGTAGCCGTTGCGCATGTTGCCGCCCGAGCGGGACCCGCGCCCGCCCATCCGGCCGGCCTCGGCGGCCAGGTGTTCGTCCATCTCGGCTTCCAGGGCGGCCTGCATCAGGTGCTGGGCCAGCTCGGGCAGCAGTCCGCCGTCGCCCATCAGCCGCAGCCCTTCCCCGCGGACCTTCTCGGCCGCGAGCGCGGCGAGCTCCTCCAGCAGCTCGCTGGACAGACCGTTCGGCGATACCGGCATCGACTTCACGTCGGCACCCTGGACACTACTGGCGGCCACGGCAAGCGACACGCTGCTGGAGGTCTCGATCCGGTGATCCATCGTCGTACTCATCAGGTGACTCCTTCGTGGAGGCTCACACCTGATTCATGACACTCCCTGCCTCGCGCTCCAGTCGCCCCTGCTGCCGTTGATCAGCAGTGGCGCCTGGATGAGTTGCTGGGTGCCGGCTTGAGCCATCGAACGAGACGTGGGCGGCGCCCTCGCCGGTGCGATGGACGGCACTTCGCAGAATGCAGTGTTGCGTGATCCGGGGCGCTCTACAGTGCTGACCACAGCGTTGGGGGCGAGTTCGGGGGGTGCGGGGCGTGGCGCGTGTGGTGGCGGTGCACGGGATCGGCAAGCAGCGGTTGGGTGAGAAGACGTTGCTCCAGCAGTGGTTACCGGCGTTGAACGACGGTCTGACGCGTGCTCAGGCGCCGGAGCAGCTGGCAGACGCGGATGTGGCGATGGCGTTCTACGGGGATGTGTTCCGTCCGGACGGTGAGTATCTGGCGGTGGGTGAACCGCCGTACACGTCACGGGATGTGGAGGCCGGTTTCGAGACGGAGCTGTTGCTGGCGTGGTGGCAGGCGGCCGCTGAGAGTGATCCGGGCGTGGTGACGCCGGGTGCGGACACTCTCGCATCGACGCCGCGGTCGGTGCAGAGCGCCCTGCGGGCTCTGTCGGGGTCGCGGTTCTTCGCCGGCATCGCGCTGCGGTCGATGGTCTTCGATCTGAAGCAGGTGCACCGCTACCTCACCGACCGGGATGTGCGGGCGAAGGCTCTGGCTCGGGTGGTCGACAAGATCGGTGAGGACACGCGGGTGGTGGTCGCGCACTCGTTGGGCTCGGTCGTGGCGTACGAAGCGCTGTGCGCCCGCCCAGGCCATCGGGTGCGGGCGCTAGTGACGCTCGGCTCGCCGCTGGGCATCCCGAATCTGATCCTGGACCGGCTGCAGCCGGCGCCGGTCCGGTTGGGCGGCCGGCCGCGCGGGGTGTGGCCGGGCAGCCAGGAGCTGGTGTGGACGAACCTGGCCGACGACGGTGACGTGGTGGCGCTGGTGAAGGATCTTCGGCCGTCGTTCGGGCCGCACGTGCGGTGCGCGCGGGTGCACAACGGCTCGCACGCCCACGATGCGGACGCCTACCTGACGGACCGGTTGTGCGGGCAGGCGGTCAAGGACGGCCTGGCATGACCGCCACCGACACTCCGGGGCGTGCGGAGGGCGAGGGGCCGCGCCGTTTCCTGATCGCCACCGCCATCTCCCGCTATCCGAAGTGCCCGGAGTGGGACCGGCCGGGTCTGGAGCAGGCCCGCGAGGCCATCATCGAGCTGTTCACAGGGCAGCTGGGGTATCGCCACCAAAGCGCGCTCGGCCTGGATCCCACCGGCGGTCAGCTCACCGACCACCTACGGAAATTCTGCAAGTCTGCGGACCGGCGTGAGGACGACCTGGTCGCGGTGTACGTGTCCGGGCACGGGGAGGTCCTCGAGGACGAGGGCGACCATGTGCTGTACACGTCCGACACCGATCCCGAGGACACCACCTACACCAGCCTGCCGACCGTGAGGCTGGCGCAGGCGATCCTGCGTGACACTCCGGTGCGGCGGCTGCTGCTGATGCTGGACACCTGCTACTCCGGGCAGGGCGGCAACGAACTGGCCGCGGCCGCCCTGGACCGCATCGGCCAGCAGTGGCGCAACGCGACCGGGGCAGGCCTGGTGATCATCTCCTCGGCGCAGGCCCACGAGCAGGCCAAAACGGGCATGTTTCCTCAGCTGTTCACGGATGCGGTGAGCAGCTGGGCCACCGCCGGCCACGGGCCGCAGACGCTGTCGGTGTCCACGGTGGTCGAGCACATGAACAACAGCCCCGAGCGGCCCGGGTGCCAGCGCATCAACCTCACGCTGGTCGGCCTGAGCGGTGAGCCACCCGCCTTCTTGACCAACCCCCGCCGCGACAGCGCTCTGACCGGTGTGGATCTGGCGATTCAGCACGCCGCGGAGTTCGATGCGCAGGCCCGGCGCCGCGACACCGAGCTCACCACGCGTCTGCTGATGCGGGCCATGGGATCGAGCGATCCCCGCCTGCGCAACTGGTGGTTCACCGGACGCAAGCAGGTCCTGGCCGAGGTGACGGCATGGCTGCGCGATCCCGGTTCGAACAACAGCGGCGCCTGCCGGGTGGTCACCGCCGGGCCGGGCTCGGGCAAGACGGCCGTGCTGGGGCTGATCGCTGTCCTGTCCCATCCCGAACACCGCCTCACCGTCCCGACCCGCTCCCTGGAGCTGTCCGAGCGCCTGATGCCGGACGAGGACAGCGTGGATGGCGCGATCTACGCGCAGAACCTGACCGACGCCGACGTTCTGTCCGGCCTGGCCGCCGCGGCCCGCTTGAGAGCGAACACGGTGGGGGAGCTCCTCCTAGCCCTCGAAACGCAGCAGCGTCCGCGGCCCTTCACTGCCCTGATCGATGCACTCGATGAGGCGGCCACCCCCGACAGCCTCTGCTCACAGATCGTGCGGCCACTGATCCAGTACGGAAACGGACGCATCCGGCTACTGCTCGGCACCCGCCCCTACCTTCTGGACCTGCTCGGCGTCGGCCCTGCCACGCCCTCCTACCGTGAGCAGGTCATCGACCTCGACGACCACCGCTACGCAGACCCCAAGGCCCTGCAGATCTACACCATCCGCAACCTCCTAGACGCCCACCCCGACTCCCCCTACCGGCAACACCCAGTCGCCGCCACAGGAGTCGCCCAGGCGGTGAGCGCAGCAGCCGGCACGTCCTTCCTCGTCGCCCGCATCACCGCCGGCACCCTCGCGGCCGCCGACACTGTCGTCGACGACCCCACTGACCCCGCATGGCGAGCCACGCTCCCCCGCCAAGCAGGGGTGGCGATGCGCAACGACCTCACCCGCCGCCTCGGTAACGACGCGCAACGGGCCACCGACCTTCTGCGGCCACTGGCCTTCGCCGAAGGCCAGGGTTTGCCGTGGGAGGACATCTGGGCGCCCCTCGCCTCCGAAATCTCCGGCCGGCCCTACACCAACGCCGATCTGATGTGGCTGCGCCGCAACGCCGGCGCCTACGTCGTCGAAGCCACCGAAAACGGTCGCTCTGCCTACCGCCTTTACCACCAGGCCCTCGTCGAACACCTCCGCGACGGCACCGACCCCACCAGCATCCACGCCGCCTACGTGAACGTCCTCATCCAGGCCGTCCCCTACCGCGCCGACGGCACCCGCGACTGGTCCCGCGCCCACCCCTACACCCTCACCTACCTGGCCTTCCACGCCGCCGCCGCTGGACACCTGGACGAACTCCTCGCCCACGACGGCTACCTCGTCCACGCTGCACCCCGCAGCCTCACCCCCCACCTGCACCACGTGCGCAGCCAAACCGCCCGCCAGACCGCCGTCATCTATCGCTCCAGCGTCCCCCCACTGGTGCACGCCACTCCTGACCAGCGTCGTCAGATTCTTGCCACAGGTGCTGCGAGTGCCGGGGCGGCCGACCTGCACGAACGCCTCACCCGGGACATGCCCCCGGGTGCCTGGGCACCACGCTGGGCCTTCGGCGGACTCTCCCACCCAGCCCTCCGCGACACATATACCGGCCACACCCGCGAGGTGCATGCGGTGGCCTGCACGGTGCTGGACGACAGGCCCGTCGTCGTCACCGGCGGCTCCGACAACACGGTGCGGGTGTGGGACCTGGCCACCGGACAGCAGCTCGGCCAACCCCTCACCGGCCACACCCACGGGGTATCTGCGATGGCCTGCACAGTGCTGGACGACAGGCCCGTCGCCGTCACCGGCGGCGACGACAACACGGTGCGGGTGTGGGACCTGGCCACCGGACAGCAGCTCGGCGAACCCCTCACCGGCCACACCGGCTGGGTGTATGCGGTGGCCTGCACGGTGCTGGACGACAGGCCCGTCGCCGTCACCGGCGGCTTCGACAACACGGTGCGGGTGTGGGACCTGGCCACCGGACAGCAGCTCGGCGAACCCCTCACCGGCCACACCCGCGGGGTGTATGCGGTGGCCTGCACAGTTCTCGATGGCGCGGCCGTTGCTGTCACCGGCGGCGACGACAACACGGTGCGGGTGTGGGACCTGGCCACGGGCCAACAGATCGGTCAACCCCTCACCGGTCACACCGGCTGGGTGTATGCGGTGGCCTGCACGGTGCTGGACGACAGGCCCGTCGCTGTCACCGGCGGCGACGACAACACGGTGCGGGTGTGGGACCTGGCCACGGGCCAACAGATCGGTCAACCCCTCACCGGCCACACCCGCGGGGTGTATGCGGTGGCCTGCACGGTGCTCGATGGCGCGGCCGTTGCTGTCACTGGCGACGACGACGGCGCGGTGCGGGTGTGGGACCTGGCCACCGGACAGCAGCTCGGCCAACCCCTCACCGGCCACACCCACGGGGTGTCTGCGGTGGCCTGCACAGTGCTCGATGGCGCGGCCGTTGCTGTCACCGGCGACGACGACGGCACGGTGAGGGTGTGGAACCTGGCCACCGGCAGTTGGGACATGACCATCAGCGAACCCCTCACCGGCCACACCGGCACGGTGTATGCGGTGGCCTGCACGGTCCTCGATGGCGCGGCCGTTGCTGTCACCGGCGACGACGACGGCGCGGTGCGGGTGTGGGACCTGGCCACCGGACAGCAGATCGGCCAACCCCTCACCGGCCACACCGGCACGGTGCACGTGGTGGCCTGCACGGTCCTCGATGGCGCGGCTGTTGCTGTCACCGGCGGCGAGGACGGCACGGTGCGGATGTGGGACCTGGCCACCGGACAGCAGATCGGCCAACCCCTCGCCAGTCACACCGGCACGGTGCACGTGGTGGCCTGCACGGTCCTCGATGGCGCGGTTGTTGCAGTCATCGGCGACGATGACACCGTGCGGGTGTGGGACCTGGCCACGGGCCAGCAGCTCGGCGAGCCCCTCACCGGCCACACCAACGTGGTCTTTGCGGTGGCCTGCGCGGTCCTCGATGGCGCGGCCGTTGCTGTCACCGGCGACCACGACGGCACGGTGCGGGTGTGGGACCTGGCCACCGGACAGCAGATCCACAAACCTCTCACCGGCCACACCGACGGGGTGTCTGCGGTGGCCTGCACGGTGCTGGACGGCAAGCCCCTAGCCGTCACCGGTGACGGCGGCGGCACGGTGCGGGTGTGGGACCTGGCCACCGGACAGCAGCTCGGCCAACCCCTCACCGGCCACACCCGCGAGGTGCATGCGGTGGCCTGCACGGTGCTGGACGGCAAGCCCCTAGCCGTCACCGGTGACGGCGGCGGCACGGTGATGGTGTGGGACTTGATAACTGGGAACGGCAACGTGCTTGCTCTGTACGTGCCGCCCCTTTGCCTCAGCGTGGTTTGGGCAGCCGACAATTCACTGTTCGTTGCTGCGGATTCGCACCTGGTCCTCTATCAGCGCCGATGAAGGTCGAGCATCTGCACGAGTCGATCGTGTGGAATTCGATCAACTACCTCGCAGCCCGTCTCCCAAGGTCCTGGGCGTCGCTGAGCGTTACCTCAGTTCGACGGTGTAGCTGCTGCCGTCGAAGGTCCAGCCGTCGGTGCCTTCGCCGATATCTTCGACGATGATGTCGTCGATGAAGTGGTCTTCGAACTCGTCGTCGGTGAGTTCGCCGGCCATCCAGAGGGTCTCGATTGCGCTCCAGTTGCCGGGGCGGCCGTCGATGCGCAGGGGTGCGGCGTCGCGTGTTCCGCGTTGGCGTCGGTCGGTGCCGGTGGTGACCCAGCCGCTGATTTCGAAGTCGCCGTTTTTGAATCGGTCGGGGATGGGGTCGGCGGGGACGAGGGCGACGTTTTCGTAGGCGGTGTGGATGAGGTCGCGGTAGCTGCGGCGGACGTTGTAGTCGGGGTCGGACAGCCAGTTGAACAGGGTTTGGGCGGTGACGCCGAGGCCTGCGTCTTCCAGGGCCTGGTAGCCGCGGCGGGTGCCGGTGAGCTGGGAGAGCTGGGCGTGCCAGTGTTTGGCGTTGTAGGAGGACAGGCGGTGGCGGGGGGTGACCTGGGCGCGCAGGAGGTCGCCCAGGGCGGCGCCCAGGGAGTCGCCGTGGCCTCTGGGGCCGGCCATCAGTCGTCACCTTCGGGGATGATCTGGCCGGGCTGGATGAACTTGGCTTTGACTTCGCCGAAGCCGGTGCCGATCCGGTAGGTGTCGGGGGGCGTGCCGGGCGGGGTCCAGAAGACGGCGGCGTCGACGTTGCGGAGGGCGATGAGGGTGTGGCCTTCCTGGACGGCTTTGAAGGCCATGGTCCAGTGGCGGACGGAGGCCTCGGCGACCATGCTCATGCGCCAGTCGGGCCGCCAGAACGGGGATTTCTGTTCGGGGCGTTTGGGCCACAGCAGGCGCAGTGCGATCGACAGCCGGGTCTTGTAGGCCTTGTAGGGGTCGCCGCCGGCCTGGACGAGTTCGGTGCGGGCTTGGCGGGCTGCGGTGTAGAAGGGTTTGAACAGGGACTCGTTGGCTTTGCCCGTCCAGGAGTCGTGGATGGCCGGCATCGTGGTGAGGTGGCCTTCACGCACCAGCCTCTCGAGCTGCTTGATGTGGGGGGTGGTGACCCACACGCGGCCCTGCTCGTCGGGCCGGTCGATGATCCGGCCGAGCGGGTGCGGCATGTCGGTGCGGGTCCAGGCGGGGATGTCGATGAGGTAGATGCCGGCGCTGGCCTTGTCGAAGGCCTCCAGGGGGCCGGTGTGCAGGAGCTTGTTGGGGGCCAGGGGGACGGCCGAGCAGGCGGAGGGGTAGCTGCCGTTGCGGTCGATCAGGCACAGCACCCCCTCGCCGAACGAGGCGGGCACGTCGAGCTGGTCGCGCCGGACCCGCTTGCCGTTGTCCCGGATGTAGGGGACCCGGGTGCTGGTGACGTCGGGGTGGACCCAGCGGGGTTCGCCGTCCATGTGCTCGGTGATCAGTGGCCACGGGCCGCTGTCGCGTTCCTCGAGGCGGATGACCTTGATCGGGTGCATCTTCGAGCGGTTGACCGCGTCTTTGAGGAGCTTTAGCGCGGGGAAGGGTGCGCTGTCCGGCTCGTCCTCCTCGTCTCCCGGCTGCAGTTCCACGTCTGTTGCCGCGTCGTCTTCGTCGTCCGGGACGTGTCTCCTGTCCGCGGTGGGCCTGGTAGTAGCGGGCTGTCCGGGGACGCCGGCGGACACGGCGCTGCTGTAGGCGTTCAGCGCGGCGGCGAGGCGGCGCCCCTCGGCGTCGTCCGGCAGGTGCTGCGGCGTCGCAGCCGTCTCGGCCAGGGACGGCCCGAGTTCGGCAAGGGCTGCCTCGTCACCGCCGGCCAGCGCCGTGCGCAGCGCGGCCAGTACGTGCGTGACAGAGGCCGGCAGCCCGTGGCGGGCGCCGGAGGTGTAGGGAAGTGCCGCGTCGGCCAACTCGCGCTCCACGGCACTGCCCACACTCTTCTGTGCGGGCGCGGCCCCGCCCGTGTGCGCGACGGGTGCGGATGCGGCGTCGAGGAAACGAGCGTGCAGCAGGTCGGGGCTCAGGTACGCCGAGCCGATCGTGCCGAAGTCCCGTTCCGCGACCATCACCTGGACCTTGGAAGGGTCCTCGGTCGGTGCCAGCGTCAGCATGACGTCGGCGTCCAGGAGACCCAGGAGGGTGGGGTCGGCGCTGTCCACGATGGCGAGCACCGGCACGTGCAGGGTACGCGCGAGAGTGGCCAGGACCTGTGAGGCGGCCGGGAGTCGGTCACCCGACAGCGGGAGCCGGGCGTTGTGGGCGGCCTGCAGCCGGTCCACGACCACCAGGGCCAGGTCCTGGACGTACGGGGCGGTCTCCGCGATCGCCTCGGCGGTCAGGTCGCTGCCGTCGTCGATCAGCAGCGGCGCATGGACCAGCGCTTGGGCGACCTGCTGCTCGTGGTCGGTGAGGCGGCCCTGCTTCAGGCGCGGGTAGTCGCCGCCGGTCTCCGCGGAGATGATGCGGCGCATGATGTCGGCCTGGTTCGGCCCCGACGCCGCGTACAGGACCCGGTGGTTGTCGACGAGGGCGGTCTGCCGTGCGGCGGCCAGTCCCAGCAGGCTTCCACCGACGTTCGGGGCGGCCGCCACCAGCGTCAGCCGGCCTGACTGCAGACCACCCATTGCGGCATCCAGGCCGGTCAGCCCGAACGTGGTGCTGCCGACCGGGCCCGAGGTGAGTGCGGCGCCGATGGCGTCGCCCAGCGTGGCGAGCCTGCGCGGTGCCCTCTCGCGTTCCGAATGGCCTTGGCTGTTCACCGCACCTCCTGCGGGCGCCGCGCCCATCGCCGCGGCCGGGTCGGATGGGTGGACGGCGGAGACGACGTCGGCAGGTAGCAGTACCGCGACCGGTGTGGTGTTGCGCAGGAGCACCTGCGGCTGGCCCTGAGCCGCCCGCGTGATCAGGTCGCCGAAGTCCTTCTGCGCCGCACTGAGAACGTGGGACGGCAGGACCTCGGTCTTCCGCGCTGCGGGAAGCCGGTCGAGCGGGGCCAGCAGAACGCGATCCTGACGCTTCTGCCCCTTGTAGATCAGGGTTGTGCGTCCGTCGTCCTCGGCGCGCTTCACCAGGGTGTAGAGGGCGTTGCGTGCCTCCGTCGCGTTCATCGCGTCCTGTTCGTGCGCTGGCTGACTCACTCACCCTCCTAGACGTACCAACTAACCCTCACAATAGCAGTGGCCACACATCTAGAGATGTAAAGTCATACCGATTTTTGTGAATCTCACTCACCAGTGATGCTCTTTGATGGGAGTTGACTGCCTGCGGGCGACGGCACTGTCGGGGAGGGTGACCTGGCCGTCGCAGAGCGGCGGGCCGGGACCTCGACACCCGGCCCCGGTCCTCCGCTCACTTCGCCCGCAGGCGGTCACACCCCGCCTGGCGCGGCCTCAGCTCCGCGCATTCGGATCCGGGTCCGGCACTTCGGCGGCCTCGTTGTACGCGAGATGCCCGACCGCGGAGTGGGCCGCGCTCAGGTTGCCGTGCAGGCCACCCGCGAGATCCCGCGCCCGGTCGGACGAATCGGTGAAGCGCTCGATGACTTCGTCCAGCGGTTCGCCCCGGTAGTCGGACATCAGAAGTCCCTTGTCGTGGAGGCCCTGGACGCAGGTGTCCAGAAGCTCGAGAGCGGTCCTCATCTCTGCAGCGGCACGGGTGAGGTAGCTGAGGATGTGGTACGCCTCCAGCGGGTACTTGATCCCGCCGTACTGAAGGGCGCTGACCAGCTCGACCAGGGAACGCGCCGCGCCCTCCGCGTGCTGCTCGAGGCTCGGGGTGTTCTCGCTCATGGGGGACCGGTTCTCCTTGCTGGGGGTGGTCACGGGCGGCTGGTGATGGCGTGTACGCACGGCGTGCGGGACGGGTCGGCGGGCACTCCGGGCGGGAGCGGCAAGCCGGGCAGAAGGGCCGTCTCCCTCCGGCGGGCGGCCTCTAGCAGCCGGCTGTGCGAGGCCTGCGACGCCGGTCACCGTGCCCGGCCCGTCGTCGTTCGGTTCACTGCCCGGCATGGTGGTGATGGGGTCCGCCAGTCCGAGCGTGCCGGAGTCCGGGCCGCGCAGGAGGGGGTGCTTGGGCCGGTGGATCGTCCACAGGCCCAGCGCGTCGTCCAACAGTGCCGCGCGGTCGGCACGGGTCATCCTCTCGACCCCGGCCAGCAGCGTCCGGGCATCGTCCCCGATGTAGCGGACGTGCTGGACGAGGAGGAAGAAGGTCTGGGTGGACTTGCCGGCGATGCCTCCCGCGTTCGGCCACTCGCGAGCCGGGTGCAGGCTGTAGACGGACTCGGCCGTCACCGCGAGCACGATCGGGTCCTCGTCGAGGAGCTTCGCCGTGAGGGACTCCAGGCACGGGGCGCACTGCTCGATGCGCGCGCCGATCAGCGCGGACGCCGTCCTCATGTCCGGTGCGGTCTCGAGTCCCCACCGGCCGGGGTCGGCCGGTCGCAGGTCCTCGTGGGAGGGGCCACTGTCATGGTGATGGAGGGTGCCGGCATTGGCCGCGGCGTACGCGGCGCCCCGAGTACGGTTCTTGTTTCTCGCCCGGCTCTTACGGCCGTGGCTCTTGGTCATACGGCTCTCGCTTTTCCCGCGCTCGGCCCCATGACCCGATGCGCGCGACGAAGAGCAGCATGCGGAAGGCTTCAACAGCTTTACGGCTGTCTGGAGTTGATGTACGCCTCGCACTGATGCTCACAGTCCGAACCCCGTCGTACGGGGCTCGCGGGCACCTCTGCCGTGATGCGCCCCGGTCATGGGCCAGGGCACCGGCTTGGGCCGATGCGTCGGCCGCTGTCCCGCAGCCTACCGGTCTGTCGCCATCCCCGGAACCGACTCCCGAATCAGCCCGGCCCGTCCGGGCCGGAAGCGCGAGACAGCGAGCGTGCTGCCGGACACCGCGGGCCAGGCGCGACCTGGGGTTCGCACCCTCACCCCGTCACGCAGCAAAAGCAGTGGCTCAGGGCGAACTCCTCGTGCATTCTGGCCGGTTGCCCACATAGGAGGTCGTAATTGTGGCAGAGATCCTTTCGCTGGAAGAGCTGCAGGCGCCGGACAGTACCGCGCTCATCTTCACCCCACTCGGGCTGGGCGGCCCGATGCCTGCAGAGCGGTCGGCCGAGTTCCTACAGCGGTTGGTCGCGGACTGCGAGATTGCTTCGGACGTGGCGGAGGGAACGCGCCGCGAGTTCGATCGGCTTCAGCGCTTCTTCGCCTACGGTCTGCTCGAGTACGACGTCTTCACCATGGTCGACGACCGTGCCCTGCTGGTGATGGAGCAAGCGCTGCGGGAGCGGTTCGTCCAGTGGTGCGCTGGTGCGCTCACGTTCGAGGACGCCAACGGTTTGGAGTCTCCAGTCGTCGAGGATGTGCGCACCTACGACGATGTGTTCGCCGCGGTGAAGAAGGTGAGAAGGAGGAGCCGGCGGAGACCGCGGCAGCAGCCGTCGCCGCAGTGGCGGTTGAAGGTCGGCACCACGCTGATCGACTTCAACGGCATGCTGGCCGGGCTGCGGGCCTGGGCGCGAGCAGCTGGTTTGCTGCGGGGTCAGCGTACGCGTGGCATCGAGCACGCGATGTCGAAGCTGCGCGATGCTGTGGCCCACCCGACCGGATACCACCGCACGATGCCAGTGGAGACGGCCCGGACCCTGCACGACCTGGCAGAGTTCATCAATCAGCTGTGGGGACACCCGACCCGTGGCGGGCGCCTGTACCCCGCCCCGGTCGAACGCGACGTCGTCGTCATGGCCTGGAACGACGAGGCCAGCATCCACATGGCCCAGGCCGACGCCCTGCGCGACGACACCGATACCGATGGATACCTCTACATCCTGATCCGCAGCGCTTCCCGCCCCGGAAGCCGGTACGAGGACGCGCACTGGTCGGCGTTCGACTCCCGGTTCGAGACAACGCAGTTCCCCACCGAGCACCTTTGGGGGCCCGGAAGCCGCAGCGACGCCCTGACCTGGCTGGATGCAGAGCAGCCGAAGGGGGATACGGTCGACTACGTCGACCGCGTCTTCATGCTCCGAGAGGACGACGACAAGGTGTATGCGCCGATGCGTCCGGAAGTGGCCGCCGGCCTCACCGAAGAAGAGCAACGCGGCACCTGGCACACGGTGCGGGCCGACTTCCCCGAACACGCCTTCGCCCACGTACGCGGTCTCAGCAGCAGCCCCCGTGCGCACGCCCGCACCGGCGACTGCAGAAGCTGCGCTGCTCATCACCTCGGCAGCGGCAGCCACGAAAAGGCCTTGCGGGCCGCCGAAGACGCCATCGGCGTCATCACCCCCCAGCGGCCGCCCGCCGTTCGCATCCCTGACTCGTTCTTCTGGCCGCACAGATTCTGAGATCACGGGCCATGCGTAGGTGAGGGGCGGCCCCCGGCCCAGGGCGCAGGGTGCCGAGGGCCGCCCGAGCCCTGCCGTCCTGTCAACGCAAGGCACTACGACGCTAGGGCACAGCAGCCGGCTTCGCTCTTCCTGCGCAGCGTACGGGCGAGCGGCGACGAAGGCCCGGCCCCAACCGGCCGGTCAACAGCACCGTGGCGGTGACCACAGTATGGAGGAACTCCCGACGAAGACCTCGGCAACCGCCCCGGCATGGCCAGCTCCTATGGGCAATTGGGTCTGCACGCAGAAGCGAGTAATGACCCTGACCGGGCGCTGGTCTGGGTGATCAAGTGCGTTGCCCTGTTCGACGAATTCCCGCATCCGATGACCGCATCGGGACCGGCCTACCTTCGCCATCTGACCGGGCGCCTGGGCATTGCAACAGTTGAAAACGCCTGGCAGCAGGAGATCGGCAACCCTCTGCCCGACGCCGTACGCGAATACGTCCTGGCCGAGCCGGACACCACCGACACCGATTGACCTTCAAGGAGAGCACCCCGCATGCACGACGCAATCGAGCAGACCGCCCGCGCCGCAGCACACCGCCTCGCCGGACCCCAGTACCCCACGCTGGCCGAAGACGTGGAAGAAGCGCTAGCCAGGGAGGGAGCGACTCCCGAGCCCGGCCAGTATGCCGACCCCACCGCGCTCGGCTGGCTGGTTGTCACCATCGCCAACACGGCCTGGATGATCTATAACGACATCCGTAACCGCACGGCGGCCGAGCCCGACATCGACGCCATCACGCGCCGCGTGCGCCGGCAACTCCAGCAGGAAGGCACCCCGACGCCCCCGATCGACCCCGCCGAGCACGACCGCATCATCAACACCGCCGTGGAGGAAACCCTCAACGCCGCCGGCGAGGAAAACCCCGAACAGGGCAGGAATTAGCGATGATCGCAGAATCGCTTGGTAGCGAGTGACCAGCAGAAAAGGGCTGCTCGGCGGTTGCCAACTAGAGCATCAATTGCAAGTCATTCTGTTTTACTGGCGAAGAGACAGTGTTCGATTCATGCACATTCGCGCAGCGGTCCACGCCAGATAATGCGCACCGCCCGCCATATCGCCGATCCGGGAGCTACTAGCGAGCCTTCCTGGGCCGTTGCTCAGGGGCGCCGGTCATCCGGCCTTTGATGCGCCGCAGGAGAACCTGTATCCGGCGAAGTCGGCGAGATGGACGTGGCCGCTGTGCCTATAGCGCTCCGTAGTGAACGCGCACTTGCCGACCGCGGTCCCCATCGCGGCCGATGGGGCGCCGGTGGACTGGAGACCTGCGACGGTCCGGCGTGTCGCGGTTTCCCACGAAATCCGGTGGAGTCTCAGCGGCCGGAAGTGGTTGGGTCCTGCTCAATGTTTCGCTGACACGGCCCGGCACAGTGCGAGGGGCAACGTCCGAATCGCAGGCGCGGTCTAGCCCGCGTGTCGTCGAGTGATGGAGGTTATTGCGGTGGCTGGTTATGGGGCGCTTTCCGACGTGTACGAGTGGCTGATCGGGGACGACAGGTTGACCCCCGCCAATGCAGCCGCGGTTTACTACAGCGATGTCGTGGGCTCTCTGCCGCCCAACGCGCGCGTCCTCGACTGCGCGTGTGGAACCGGCCAGCTCGCCGTCGGTCTTGCGAGTCTTGGCCTTGACGTGGTTGCCGCAGACGCCAGCGATGGGATGGTTCGCCGGACCGAGAAGGCCGCCGACGAGCAGGGTGTCTCGCTTCGAGCCCTCCGCGCGAGCTGGGACGAGCTGCCCGACCACCTGGAGGACTCCACGTTCGATCTAGTGTTCTGCGTCGGCAACTCGCTCGGGCACGCCGAGGGCGCAGCCGGGCGTCTGACCGCACTGGAAGCGATGTCGCGGCTGCTGAAGCCGGGCGGACGCCTTGTGCTCCACTCACGCAACTGGGAACTCGTGCGCTCCGCCGGCTCACGGGTGGACGTCCGTGATCGACTCATCCGCCGCAACGACCGCGATGCGGTCGTCAGCTACTACTGGCAGATCGAGCAGCGCTGGGAGCAGGAACACTTCCTCGAGATCGTGGTCGCCCAGATCGAGCCGGATGGGGCAGTGCGAGCCTGCTCGGAGCGGTTGTCCATCTGGCCCTACCGGTACGAGGACCTCGTGGCGCAGTTGCGGAGTGTCGGGCTCACGGTGCAGTCCACCACCTTCGACCCCGAGAGCGATGGATACCTGGTGGTCGCCAGCCGCGACCAGGTGCGAGGCACGTCTGAGCCGGCGCACTGATCCGCTTTGCGTCGTTGTCGTTGCCGACCTGCCGGCTCGCGACCGCTTACAGCCCGCCACTGACATCGCGAGGACATGCGCGCGGAACGGACGTCCAGGCGCTGGGACTGGCCGCAACATATGACGGCTCTTCGGTTGGACGACGGCACGGCGTGCGCCGTCGTCAGCCATACAGCCACTGCTCCCAGGCTTTGACACCGGCTAGGGCGGTGGCGGGGATGCCCAGTTCGGTCAGCGCGCCGGGGTACACGCGCTCATAGGCCGTGTTGTAGGCGCTGGCCAAGGCGGCGTCGCCGAGCAGCCAGGGCGCGGGCACGTGGTCGAGATCGAGCACGGCGAAGGCGCCGTCGTAGCCGATACGGCCGTGGAGGAGACCGCGCTCGAGCAGGATGCGCCAGCCGCGTCCGACGCGCTCGGCCTCGGCCATGCCCTTTGAGGTGTCGATGACGTTGGCGACCTCGAACCGGCGGGGTGGGATGCGGGCATAGAGCTTCGCGATCACCCAGGGCAGGCCCAGGATCCTAAAGAGGTGGGTGCGATGGGCGCCGCCGCTGGAGACGTTATAGAGCGGTCCGGCCGGTCCGTTGATCACGCCGAGGGAGATTGCAGGTTCCTCGGCAAGATGGTGGCGGATGAACCCGGCGAGCTGCTCGGGCGCGGTGGTGAGCAGTTCGCGGGCGGCGCGGGGTATCCAGCTGGGGCCGCGGGACTCCTCCAACCGGTCGAAGTCGCCCCAGACCTTGTCGATGGCGTGCACGATGGCGTCGGTGCGCACCCAGGCGGCGCTCTCGCTGGCTGCCCAGTCGTGCTCCCGCTGGCGGGTGTAGAGGTTGAAATACGGCGACTGCGGGGCACTGGCCTGGAGCTGGGTGGTGGCCGCCCGCACCCGGTCGCTGATCTCGTGCTTGGGCCAGGCGAGCTGGAGTTGGGTGAGGGTGGCGATGGTGGCGTTGAGGGCTGCGCGGTCGGCATCGAAGGCGCGCAGCACATCCACCTGGTCGATGCCGGGTGGATCATTGCCCGCGGCGGGGCCCTCTGGCCGTTCGCCCTGCAAGGTCAGGGTGACCTGTGGGCGGTGTCGGCTGGTGGCCTCGAACGACTGCAGGGCTTGCTCGGCGGCGTCGGGAGTGGCGCTCCAGCCGCGTACGCAAAGACCGTCATCGCGGTGCGCGGTCAGGGCGCCGTCGCTGTGCCACGTCGCAGCCCAGGTGCCGCCCGGCCGGTCAAGGTACGCGGGGCGACGCGCGAGGTCGGCTTCGAGTCGCTGAAGGTCACCGCGGCGCCGGGCACGGGCGAGCAGGCTCGGCGCGGGACGCAGCACACCCGCCAGGAGTTCTTCATCGAGCGGATACTCGGCGCGATCGCCGTGCCACTCGTGCAGGAGCTCTCGTGCCTGGTTGATGCGGTGTGCGGCCTGCTGGGCTGCTTCGCGCAGTTCACCGCCGTCGAGATGGTCATCGACGGCGGCCGCCGCATGCCGGCCGGCCGCAGCCACCACCTTTTCCCACTGGAACAGCTCGTCGCTGGCCTGGAGCCACAGGTAGTCCTCGCGGACGGCCGCGTCTGACTCCTGCGCCGTGGTCAGGGACGCTACCAACTGGGCGCGTTCGGCGGGCGGCTGGCCACGGCCACGGCGCACGGCGAAGTCCAACAGCAACGAGGTGATGCGGCGGGCGAGGTGCGCGGGCCGGGGGCGGCCGCCCTTCGCAGTGCACGTCTTCCTGCGCGACGCCGCGCACGTGGGGCATGTCCAGTCCAGCGCGTCCCAGTCGGCCGCCACCCATAGGTCCTCTCGTCGGCGATCACGTCAACCACCCAGGGATGGTGGATGGTTGCAGTGTGACAGCGAGGACTGACACGGGAGCATGAAAGCGGGTGGACGGCTGTACCGTCGGCTCCACCGACCCGTCGGCGGCGGGTTCGGCTACGGGGCGGGACGCGAGCCGCGGCCAACTACGTAGGAGACGCTCGTGGTGGAAATGCGCTCCGGGGTCCGGTCGCTCGTCCAGCAGCAAGGTCGTGTCCCGCGTGATGGTGTAGCCGATCAACTGGTGGGAGTGTTCGTCGTGTTGGGGAGCGCGGGGGCGCTCTCGGGGAGTCCGGGGTAGAG
>NZ_JBSFDB010000096.1:0-17608 GCF_053593695.1 Streptomyces sp. NPDC002144 | reverse complement strand
TCAACGCCTTCCAGATCGCCTTCGACGGCCGCCTGACCCCCACCAACCAGCGATAACTCAACAACCAAGATCAGCCGTTAAGTTGACACACCCACGCCTGGGTCAGCACCCCGACCGCGACCCGGTCCGACAACCGCTCACCAGATGACTTCAGTTGACCCGCTCTCGGCACATCAACAACAACGACCGGATCGCCCGTAAGTCACCGGTATTGCCTTTAGCCTCGGCGTTTCGGTTGGGGTGATGAGGCGTCGCTGTTCGTCTGCCGTCACGTGGGCCGGGTGATTGCGTTGCCTGGGCATGGCGGAGTCCCGGCGCATGGTCGGGTTCTCCAAGGTCTTTCGGTCGTGGGCGGTCAGAGGTCTGCTGGTCAGCCGGCGGGGCGGGGCAGTGCCGCGAGGCGGTGGAAGGCCGCGGCCAGTTCGTGTCTCCAGGGCCAGGTCGCCGATATCCGCAAGCGCAGACGCCGACCGCCGCGGGTGAGGCGGGCGGCGACGTGGAGCAGTCGGTAGCGGAGCTTCTTCGGCTCGGCGGTGGCCAGTTCCCCGTCCAGCAGCAGGAAACGGGTCCAGGCCAGCAGGTCGATCGCCGTGAGGCTGAGTTCGAGCCAGACGGTATTGACACCGAAGTCGCGAGAGGGGAAGCGGCCGAAGCCGGTGCTCTTGCCGCAACGGATGCGGTCCTCGACGCATGCGTGCCCGCGGTGGCGGACTTCGAGGAACTGAGCCGAACCACCACCGCAGTAGGAAGTGTCGGTGAGGAACACCTGATGGCGCAGGCCCTCGTCCTGGTCGAACAGGGACAGCTGGGCTCCGGGGTGTGGCCGCTCGCGGCGCACGATCATGCGGGTGCCGGCCGGGTAGCCGTCCAGGTCGACCATGCCGGTCAGCTCGGCGACCTCGGCGCCATCACGCAGCGTCCCGTCCTGGTCCAGGGCGGGATGCCAGAGGTCCTCGGGCATGGCCCGGATGGCGCGGCGGACTGGTTCGGTGATGGCGTATCCAACCGAGAAGAAGGTACGGATCCCTCGTTTGCGCACGTCACGGACGTGAGCGAGGAAGGCTTTCGCGGATCCGGCGCTGTCGGTGCGGACCAGGATGTCGGTGCCGTGCCGGTGAGCGTCGGGGATCTGTGCGAGTGCCTGGTCGAACACTGCGATGTGGTCGGTGGCCGTGTTGGCGCCGGCGTTGCCGGGCCGCAGCCGCCCGGACAGCGCCTCACCGGTGTTGGCCAGGAAGCACAGCAGCGGGTGGAACCCGAAACCGCCCTTGTAGGTGGGCGCGGCCGCGTCCTTCTCGGAGTGGCAGGTGATCAGCGTGGCGTCGAGGTCCAGGACCAGGCCGGGCAGCACGCGTCCCGCAGCCCGGGCAGCGGGTATGCCCTCACCGGTCTCGGCCGCCTGCAGCCATGCGATCTCCCGGGCCGAAGCCCTGGCCGAGCGCACCCGAGCCAGTGCCCACTCGTCGACGTCGGCGAGCAACCGCCAGGCCGTCGGTGTCGAGGCGACCGGGCCGAACACGTCGGCCTGGTCCCGCAGCACGGCCAGGTCGGCGATGGCCTCGCCGCCGTCGGCGAGCATCACCGCCAGGTCGGTGGCGATCCGTCCCGGATCATGTCCGGTCCCGCGAGGCCGCAGCGGTCCGAGAGCGGTGGAGTACGCGGCGGTCAGACCTGTGGCGTCGGCGAGATCCGTCAGCAACCGTGCACCGGCATGCCCGACGACCCCCGAACCATCGGCACTGACATGGACCTTGGGACGCAACCCGATACCGTCGGGTAGCGGGAACGCATTGCTGCGTCCCCGCCCCCTCAGAACCGTACGTGCGCGTTGGCCGCGCATACGGCTCAAGCAAGCCCTGAAGGCTCTTGGGAGTGCAGGGTTGTGCCGTTCTTCGACGTGTTCGGCCGTCGTAGGCACATGGCGTGGGCAAGGCGGAGTTGAACGCCGTCCGGCGTCTTCGCTCCCTGATAGGCGATGTGACGTGTCTTGATCGCCTTCCGGGTGGTGCGGAGCCATTGCTCCCACCCGGTCGGGGACTGCGGGGGTCGGTCGGCGTGCAGCAGCAGTTGCCCGCAGAGCTGGCAGCGGCCCTTCTGCGTCTGGAGCAGACGCATCGTGGCCCGGTCCAGCGGCGGCGGAGCGCTTCTGCGTCGCCGGTCGGCCCAGTAGTCGGTCAGGGCGGGATCGTCCGGGGACGAGGTGCCCTTGACCAGCTGGTGCCGGACGATTTTCGTCCAGGCGAACTTGACGAGGTAGGCACCGTTGTCACGGTGGCCGAACACCCATCTGTCCTGCCTGGCAGGGTTGAATCTGCCGAAGTACCGGTTGGTGATCCAGTGCTTCGACTTCTTCGGATGCCTGCGCAGGGCCCACCGGTAGGTGAGCTGCCACAAGTAGCCGTCCAGAGAGGCGAAGACCTCCTTGGACACCACCGTCCGGTAGTAGGCTGCCCATCCGCGGACGATCGGATTGACCGCCCGCAGCACCGCAAGGGTTTCCGCGCCTCGCAGGGTCCGGATCTCCTCACGCAGCCTGGCCCGTATCCGCCTGACGGCCGCCTTACTGGGCTTGATCAGCAGCTTGCCGCTCCGGTAGCGGCGCACGTTGAACCCGAGGAAGTCAAAGCCGGTCTCCGCGTGGACGATGCGTGTCTTGTCCTCGTTGAAGACCAGCCCCCTCGGCGCGAGCCACTCGGCGAGCCGTGCCTTGACCTGCTCAGCCGCGGCGCGGCTGTGGCACATCGCCACCAGATCGTCGGCGTATCTGACCAGCACCGGGGCGTCCGGCCTGATCTCTCCGGCCCGTCGGCCCGGAGGGTAGTACCGCACGCCCGCGGCCGCCTCGATCCCGTGCAGGGCAACGTTCAGTAGCACGGGGCTGATCACTCCGCCTTGAGGAGTTCCCTCCTCGGTCGCAGTGAACCGGCCGCGCTCGACCACCCCGGCCTTCAGCCACTGTCGGACCATGCCCCGGGCGGGGAAGGTGCCGAGCTGGGCAAGAAGCCGGTCGTGGTCAATGCGGTCGAACGCCGCTGCCAGGTCTGCGTCCAGGATCCACACGCGCTGCGGGTTCTTGCCGTTGAGCGTGTTGTAGATGACCCCGATCGCGTCGTGGCAGCCCCGGCCCGGGCGGAAGCCATACGACCTCGCCTCGAACCGGGCCTCCCACTCGGGTTCCAGCGCCGCCGAGACCCGGGCCTGGTGGGCCCTGTCGACGATCACGGGAATGCCGAGCGGGCGCCGTTTGCGTCCCCCCGCCTTGGGGATGAAAACCCGCCGGACCGGACGGGCCTGCCAGATGGTGCCGCGCTGCTGGATGAAGCGCGCCAACTCTGACTTGCCCGGGGCAGTCAGCACGACCTGACCGTCGATCCCCGCCGTCTTCCGTCCAGCGTTGACCTCCGTCACCCGGCGCACGCTGACCAGCGTGTTACTCAGGCTCCGGAGCATCAGTTTCTGCAGGTTCCTGACTTTCGCCAGGTCACCGTCCCTCGATGCCGTGAAGATGCGCTGGCGCAGCCGACGTACGTTCTCCTCCGCCTGGTCCCAGTCAATACTGTCCCAGTACGCGAAGAAGTCGCCCTCCGGTCCGTTCACCCCGGCCGCAGCCGTGGCGTCCAACTTGTCCTTCGGTACTGCCGCTGTCGTCATCGTCCCTCCTCACAGGCTCACCCGGCTCACGTCAGCGTCCTTTCGGACCCGGACACGGTCCGGTATCCAGCGAGTTGGCCGGGACTGCGGCGGAGAGGCCGCTGCTCGTGCTGCCCCGGTTTCCTCTGGCCTTTCGGCCTGCCGGCCTTCGCTTCTTGAGCCGTCCTGTCCCGCCGGAGACATCAGCCTTCCTCACGGTCGGCCCACCGCCAGCCCTGTCCGGGCGACGGCCTCCGTCGGGGTTTCCACGTTCCGCGCGTGCGAGATGCGACCGGAGTGGGCGCCCTCTATATCCCGGGGCGGCGGTGTCCTCCCGGACGGCGTGCATATCCGCCCGGCGCCTGCCGCGTCTCAGCGGCCCGCCCTGCACCCTGCTGCTGCATCCCACCAGCAGGGCTTTTCTTCACGAGACGTCATCGAAGGTTCACGGGTGTTCGCCCGCCCGGTCTTCCCCTTGCCTGTTGCCCCCGGGTGGAACGGCGGCACTTGGGCTTCTCCCCGGAGCTCCGCACCCCGCCGTTACCAGCGACGCACGTCCGGGTGGGGACGGGCCATCGGACACGGACCCGGGGCTACCCTGTCATCGGCGTCATCGCCGACCCCCTCTCCAAGAGCACCCACTCAACACACGCGACCTCGTGTCGCACCTGCACGTAGAAAGTGCCCTCCGCCTGGACCGACAGAACCCCTCAGCAAGGTTCATCGTCCCAGGTCAGGAAGGCACTTTCGCGTTTCCGCCTCGCCAGCCGCCAAACCCAAGCGAAACGGCGAGGTTAGGCGGGGGAGGAAGTCAAGCGAGGCATCCGATTCGACCAGCACGGGGAAGTTCCGCTCCAGAATGGCCGCCCGGCCGATCAGTACGAAGTCGCAACCCTCGTCCAGCAGCCGCGTGGCGCGCCCGGCGCTCTGGATCCGGCCGACCGTGCCCAAGCGCACGCCCTTACGGGACAGATCGGCGAACACGCTGAGCAACGTGCGCCGAGCGACGGTCCGCCCGGCACCCGATCCCTATTCGTACCCGGTGCGCGTCGGTACGGGTCCGGCTCGTCCTCTTGGGTGTCGTCCGACAGTGTCGGCATGGCAATCCGGCCTATCGCACGTCGGCCAGGATGACGCTTTTTCTACGTCTCCATAGGTCCATGTATTTTCCTCGTGAGCCGGACGGCGAATTCTCTCCGACCTGCACTCGCGGGTCAAGGAAATGCTTCATAAGCCCGTGTGAGGGATTTACAGGTGGATGTCAAGGCTCTGCCGCGGACACCTGGATGATGACGGAGCGTGGCCAGTCGACCTCGGGGCGGAGTCGCCGTGGGGTTCGGCCAGATGTCGCCCAGGGCGACTTGGCCGCCCGGGGCGGTTCGGAGAAGCTGAAGGAACACTTCCGTGAGAGCAGAAGGAGGCAGCATGCAAGCCCCGTGGATCACCGAGCCCGAGGGGGGCGTCTTCGTCTTCGACACCGTCGTCCTGCGCGAGGGGGTGGTCACCGAGGAGCTGCTGGAAGCCGTCATCGACGAGACGCTCCGCGACTACCTGCGCCAGCCGGGCTTCGTCTCCGCGCGCTACTACGAGGGTGTCGAGAAGGACACGTTCGTCACCCGGTTGCACTGGGCCGACGAGGAACGGTGGCGCTCTTACCAGGAGGCCGCCGGCCGGTCCGGCACTGCCCTGGAGGAACGCATCGGACAGCTGAAGGGCGCGCGCCACACGGTGTTCGTAGGAGAACAGGTCGCGGGATTCGCCGGTCCCGACGCAGACGAGAAGCCGGGCTACTCCGTCGTGACGACCCGTCATGTGGCGGACCGGGAGGGAGCGTTCGGCGTCCATCGGGCGCTGATGAAGACCGCTGAGTGGAAGCACAGCTGTGCGGGGCTGATCGCCGCGACCCCCTACATCTCTCTGGACGGCAGGTCGTTCCTCAACAACCCCACCTGGGTCGACCAGGAGGCGTTCGACTCGTACGTGGCCCAGCCCGGTCTGGCGAGCGGCATCGCGGATGCCGCCGTGCACGAAGTGGCACCGCGCACGGAGACGTTCTGCCGCTTCCTCCAGGAGGTCGGCGCCGGCGGCGAGTGAACCCGGGCCGACCCGCTCAGCGGCGGTCGGCCTCCAGGTCGTAACGGCGCTGGGCCTCCGCGATGTCCTCGGCGTACCGACCGATGCAGTCGATCAGCTTTCGCGTGTGGGCGGCGATACCGCGCCCGATGGGAGTCAGTTCGTAGGAGACCCGGGGCGGCAGCGTCGGCTCGACCGTACGGGCGATGAGTCCGTCGCGGGTGAGCAGGCGCAGGTTCTGGGACAGCATCTTCTCGCTGATGCCACTAATTCGGTCGCGCAGCACGTGAAAACGGAGCGGAGGTCCGTCCAGGGCGGTCAGGATGAGAACACCCCACCGGCTGGCCACGTGGTCCAGCACGGGTCGGCCGGTGCAGTCGGTGTTAAATGCGTCACCCTGACCGTTCGGGTCTGTGCGGTCTGCCTCAGAAACTACGTTCACATCCTGAGCTTACCCAAAGGGATGCCCTTAAGAAAACGAGCACGGGATGGTTACTCTCGGCGCCATGGAGAAGATCAGCGTGGATATCTGGTCCGACATCATCTGCCTTTGGTGTCCCATCGGGAAAACGCAGTTCGACGCGGCACTCGCCGCATTCCCCCACCGCGACTCCGTGGTCGTCCGGCATCACAGCTTCCAGCTCGATCCCGCGATGCCACAGCTCAGCTCCACCCCGCTGTTCGAGCGCGCCGCCCAGGACATGGGAACGACGCCCGCGAACGCGGCCCGGGTGCTCGGGCAGGTGGCCGCCATTGCCGCCCGGGTCGGGCTGGAGTACCGGCTCGAGTCCGTCAAGGTCGCCAACTCCTTCGACGCGCACCGCCTGGTGCACCTCGCCACCGACCACGGTCGCACCGAGGAGGTCAGAGGGCGGCTGATGCGCGCCTTCACCACCGAGGGCGCGGTGATCTCGGACCGGGACACCCTGGTCCGGCTGGCGGAGGAGGCGGGGCTGGACCCGCAGGAGGCCGCAGCGGTCCTGGACGGCGACAAGTACGCCGACGCCGTGCGGGCCGATCAGGAACTGGCGCACAGGCTCGGAGTGACCGGCGTACCGACCTACATCGTCGACGGGTCGTACATCACCTCCGGTTCGAAGGACCCCGAGGAACTGAGCCGGATGCTCGACCAGGCGTTGCGGAAGAAGAACGCCTGAACCATCGGTCCCTCTGTCCGGCTTCGGGCCGTGCGCCCGGGCCGCCCGAACCCCTTGTCCCCGGATGCAGGAGGTTCCATGGATCTCAACACCGCGCTCGCCGCGCCCGACGTGCGGCGGGCCGACAGCACATCGGTCGTCGCCAGCCAGTGGTACGTACCGGACCGGCCGCACGTTTTAGGCGAACTGCGGAAGATCGCCGCCCGCTGGCAGGCCGGTCCGCTGCCCGAGGGCCTGCTCTCGCTCAGCTGCTGGCTCAGCGACACCGACGACACGGCCCTGACCTGGGCCCAGTTCTCGGATCTGGAGCGCTTCCGCCGTACGGCCGACCGTTCCGATGACATCCCTCTGTCTGTCGTGCGGGGCGTCGAGTACCAACTGGTCCGCAGCGTCGTACTGGACGACGAGAAACGCGAGCCGGGCTGTGTGGTGATCGCCGTGTTCGACGTCGACGGCGCAGAACGGCAGCGACGGACCGTGGAAACCGTCGGAGACGCCCTGGAGAGGGGGCGGGACAGCCTGCCCGGCATGCTCTCGGCGAACTTCCACGCCAGCGTCGACGGAAGCCGTGTCCTCAACTACGCGGAGTGGACCACTGCCGAGGCCCATGCTGCGTTCATGGACAGCCCCGGAAGGGCCGATGTCTACCAGGCCTCCAGCAGTCTGCCGGGCGTGCGCCCCATCGGATACCGACGATACCGGCTCTACAGGAGCGTGCTCTGATGACCACCGTGTCACCCGGCACCGCCCACAGGTGCCAGTTCCATCTCAACTCCTACCATTCCACGGTCTACTTCACGCCGTATCTGAACAAGTACCTCGCCGAGTACGGGGTTTCGGACGATATGGCCGTCTACTTCGCCGGACGCGCCGCACCGCTGGGCGCCGTGGGGCCCGGCGTCATCACCGCGATCTTCAACGGCTTCGCGCACGGTCTGGTCGCGGAGCTGTTCCCCGGGCTCTGGCAGCAGGTCGCCCCGTCCGCCGTCCTCGAGGCCCGGCTGCGTGCGGTCGACGCGACACTGCGTCAGGTGCTGGACGAACGCGAGCTGGACTCGCCCGGCATGGTCCGGGCCGCCGAGCTCGCCCTGCGCGCGGCGGAGGCATGTGAGCGCGCCGACCGTCCGCTGTTCGCGGCCAACGCCGACCTGCCGGTGCCGGACGAACCACATCTGGCTTTCTGGCACGCGGCCACGCTGCTGCGCGAGTACCGGGGCGGCGGTCACTTCTCCGTGCTGAGCGAGGCGGGACTCGCCGGACTGGACGGCCTGGTGTCGCACTGCGCGAGCCCACAGGGCATGCCCCGGGAGTTCGTCATGACCAAGCGCGGCTGGACCATCGACGACTGGCAGGCGGCGGAGGAGCGGCTGCGCGAGCGGGGTCTGATGGACAAAGCCGGTGCGCTGACCCCGAAGGGCCTGCGGCTGCGCGAGCAGGTGGAGGAGGCCACCGACCGTCTGGACCGAGCCCCGTACGCCCGTCTGGGAGAGCGCGACGCGTCGGAGCTGACCGAGCTGGCCCGTCGGTTCGTGGCCTCGGCGGCCGCGCTCTTCCCCCCGCCCGTGCTGGGCACCTTCGTCGAACCGGACTGATCCCACGGGCGCACGGCTGCCGCCCCCGGCCGCGCGGGGGCGGCTCACGGGACCGTGCGCGACTCCCCTCTCCATCTCTTTTCCCTTCCCCGCTCACACTATGGAGGGCGGTATGACCCAAGGAGACGGCATGAACCAGGAAGACGCCGCGCTGGCCGAGTCGCCCGTCGGTCTGTGGGCCAGTGTGGCCGAGCGGGCAGTGATCGAGTACGCGGACGGGCTGCTGGCCGTGAAGGACTCCAACCGGACCCACGCGGGAGTGCTGAACAAGCTCTTCGAGAACGAAGGCGGCCTGACCCGCGACGAACTGCGGGTCGAGCTGACCGGATACATCGACCCGGGCACCGTCGATCCGGCCGCCGACGATCTGGTGCGCCGCGGCTGGGCCGAGGAGGCGGACGGCGGGCGGCTTCGCATCACCGCCGACGGGACGAAGGCAAGGACGGAACTGCTGGACATCCTCATCGGCTCCCGGGAGCACATCCACCGGGGCATCTCGGACGAGGAGTACGTGGCCATGATCAAGGTGCTGCGCCGTTTCATCATCAACTGCGGTGGTGAACACCTGCTGCCGTAGTAAGGCGGAACAGGGCGACGAGCCCTGCACTCCCACTGCGGACAGCGCGCTGTCCCGGACACCTGGCACTCGCCATGTGTCGCGCTGACCGGTCAGCGGGCCAGGGCTCGTCGACGGCGCCGGCGACGGCGGCCGTTCCCGCGTCGTCGAAGTGCAGGTGGTCGCCGGGGTCATAGCCGGGCCGGAGCCGCTGCGGGTCGGCCGAATCGCGCACGGCGGCGTCGGCCACCGAGTCGAAGGCGCCGCCGCTGCGGCTGAACGCATTGACTCGCCGCCGTACCAGGGGCCTGCCGATCAATAACTCGTCGGTTTTCGTGGGCTGTTGGGTCGTAGGATGCGGGGGTGTCGGAGGGGATGAAGGCAGAGCTGGTGGATGTGTTCGGGCTGTTGCTGCCGCATCTCGATGAGCGCCAGCAGCGCCTGACGCTGGGCGCCGCGGCCCGCGTTCTGGGCCATGGCGGGATCCGCATGGTGGCCGGGGCGGCCGGGGTGGCGGAGTCCACGGTGTCGCGCGGGAAGCGGGAGCTGGAGCACGCGGAGGAGCCCGCTGGCCGGGTCCGGGCACCGGGCGCGGGTCGCAAGCCCTTGCGGGAGGCCGATCCGGGGCTGGTGCCCGCGTTGCTGGCGCTGGTCGAGCCGGACCAGCGTGGCGACCCGGAATCTCCGCTGCTGTGGACGGTGAGGTCTACCCGGAATGTGGCGGCCGAGCTGACGCGCCAGGGGCACCGGGTCGCTTCGGACACGGTGGCCACGCTGTTGAAAGCGGAGGGCTTCTCCCTGCAGGGCACCTCCAGGACCACCGAGGGGGCCCGGCATCCTGACCGTGACGCCCAGTTCCGCTACATCAACGACCAGGTCACGGCCTGCCTCGCGGACGGACAGCCGGTCATCAGCGTGGACGCGAAGAAGAAGGAGACGCTGGGCAACTACGCGGTCATCGGACGGGAATGGCATCGGGCCGGGCATCCTGTCGAGGTCCGTGCGCACGATTTCCCCGAGAAGGGCGCCCAGAAAGCGGTGCCGTACGGGATCTACGACATCGGCGCGGATGCCGGCTGGGTGTCGGTGGGCTGCGACGGGGACACTTCTGCCTTCGCGGTGGCCACTTTGCGCCGCTGGTGGAACGGTGAGGGGCGCCGCCGCTACCCGCACGCCTCCCGCCTGCTGGTCACGGCCGACGCTGGAGGCTCCAACGGCTACCGCGTGCGCGCCTGGAAGAAGGAACTCGCGGACTTTGCCTACGAGACGGGCCTGGAAGTGACTGTCTGCCACTTTCCGCCGGGAACATCGAAATGGAACAAAATAGAACACCGGCTGTTCTCGCAGATCAGCATCAACTGGCGTGGTAGGCCCCTGACCAGCCACGAAGTCGTCGTCAGCACCATCGGAGCGACCACGACACGCAGCGGACTGTCCGTCCACGCCGAACTCGACGCCGGCGCCTACCCCACCGGCGTCACCGTCCCCGACACCGTCATGGAACGCCTGCCCCTGACGCCGCACGAGTGGCACGGCACGTGGAACTACACCCTGCAGCCCGAACCGCTCGCTCCCGAATTGTCCCCGCCCAGCGTCGAGTTCGGACGCTTTCCCACCGGCGACAAGCTCCCCCTGTGGCTGCGGCACCCCAGCCTCACCGGACTCGAACCCGCCGCCTTCGACGATCTCGCCGCCCGCTACCAAGCCTGGTGTGCCGAGCACCCGCCGGTCTTCCTGCCCGGCAAACGCCCCGACGGCGGCCCCGGCGCTGGCAGCAGACGACTCTCCGTCGCTGACCAGCTTGTCGTCTTCCTCCTCACGAAGCGCTGGTCCATGGCCCAAACGCCACTCGCCGAGGCAACCGGCCTGGCCAAGAGCCGGATCGGCGCGACCCTCCGGGAGGCCACACCCGTGCTCACCGCTCTCGGGCACACGGTCCCGGTCGGCGCCCTCACCGTGACCACGGCACAACAGCTCGCGGAGATCGCCGGGCACAACCCCACACCCCCGTAATCCCCACCAAGACCTAGGAGTTATTGATCGGCAGGTCCCAGGGCCGCGTCGTTCAGGTGATGTGTCCTGGTTGATCACGTGATGCCGAGGGTGATCGGTGGACGGTTGGCGTCGCGGGTGTGGTGGCGGAGTCCAGCGGTGATGTTCGTCTGGTTGGCGAGTCGGAGAGCGCCGATGGCCAGGCTGCGCAGGGATGCCATGGCAGGTGGAGCGGTGCCGGTGCGTACGCGCGGGAGGCGTCCTCGGCGTACGTGGTGTCCCTGACGTGGTGGATCTTGTTCTCGATGCCCCAGTGGCCGCGGACGCGGCGGGCGATCTCGGTTGCGTCGGCCTGCTCCGCGGTCAGGTCGTACAGCGAACAATCCCCTGCGTACCCTGGCATTTTCGCCGCCCAAGCGGAGCCGACCTCCCCTCTTCGCGCGGGCCTGTGTCGGCCGTGGGGAACCCTGTGACAAGATCCGCTGGCATGTCATCTGTCATGTCGTCTGCCATGCCTTCGTCGCCTTCGGCGCCCGCGGGCCCGTCAAGAACCGGTCGCCGTCTGCTGGTCGCGCTGCTCGCGCTGCTCGCGACAGCAGGCTCCACCGTGGCCGAGGCCGGCACGCCGTCCGGCCCGGCGCCCGGCGCCGCGGTGAGAGTGGCCGAACCCGCGACGCCCGACCGCCCCAGCTACGACGTGAAGCTGCGCGCCGACGCCGACGGCTCCCACTGGGCGGGCCGGCAGACGGTGTCCTTCCGCAACGCCTCCAGCCGGCCCCTGCGTGAGGTGTACATACGCCTGTGGGGCAATGGCGAGGACGGCTGCGGGACATCCGGAAGACCGTCCCCCGTCCGCGTCTCCCACGTGCGCGGCGGCACTCCGGGCCGCCCCGGCGTGAGGTGCACGGCGCTGCGCATCGCTCTGCCGAGGCCGCTCGCACGCGGTGAGCGGACGGCCGTCTCCTTCGACGTGGCCCTCACCGTGCCCACACGCAACAACCGCTTCGGCCGCGAAGGCGCGTTCCGCTTCCTGGGCAACGCGCTGCCGGTCCTCGCCGTGCACGACACGAGGGGGTGGCACCTCGATCCGTATGTGTCGTACGGCGAGAGCTTCTACACCCTGGCGAGCGACTTCCGGGTGCGCCTCGACCACCCGTCCGCCCTCAAGGTCCCGGCGACCGGCAGCACATGGACCCGCCCCGGCGCTACCGGGCGTACGGTCACCCACAGTGTCGCCAAGCGGGTGCGGGACTTCGCATGGGCGGCGGGCCCGTTCCGCACCGCGACCCAGACCTCGCCCGACGGCGTGCGCGTGAAGTCGTACTGGTCGCCGAACACGCCCGCCGCCGGTGTCCGCATCAACCGCAAGGACGGCGTCGCCGCCATCGACCGGTTCGGCAGGGAGTTCGGCCACTATCCGTACGGCGAGATAGACCTCGTGATGACCCCCGGGTTCGCCGGCGGCATGGAGTACCCCGGCCTGGTCATCCTCGGCACCGAGGAGGAGGGCGGCGCCGCCGTCCATGAGATCGCCCACCAGTGGTGGTACGGCGTCGTGGGCAACGACGAGTACAACTCACCCTGGCTGGACGAGAGTTTCGCTCAGTACGCCAACGCGCGCTACTACCGCTGGGACGGGTTCGAGTGCTCGGCGGACGACTCCTGGCCGAGCGCCACCGCCGCGCTCACCAACTCGATGGCCTACTGGTCTACACACCGTGGCGAGTACTTCCAGGTCGTGTACGGGATCGGCCCCTGCGTCCTGGCCGACCTGGAGCACGTCCTCGGGGCCGGCACCATGGCGCGCCTCATCAAGAAGTACGCCCACGACCACTGGTACGGCGTCTCCACCACCGTCGACTTCAAGAAGGCCGCACAGTCGATGACGCACAGGGACCTCGGTCCCTTCTGGCGGAAGCACCGCATCCGCTGACGTCGCACTCCGCTCGCGGGTGACGGGCGTACCCCGTCGGCGCCACGATGACGGTGACCGACGGGGTACGCGGGCAGGGCGGCGTCGTTCCGGCGGTGCATCCGGGTTGATGGGGCTTCAGGAGCTGGGGCAGGACTGCGGGGTGGTCGGCGGGGGCTGACGCGGAGGCAGGCACGACTTCCGGTGATCATGAGGTGTCGAGTCCCTGATCACCACGACGGAAGACCGTGCCTGCCTGCTCATCCTCGCTCATCCCGCGCCCTCTGGGCCAACTCGCCGACACCGCGCCGACCGTCCCCGATGACACCCCCTGTGTCAACCTCAGGCCACTTGAACCAGCTCGGGCTGGGGCAGGACGTGTTGTGCCGCGCCGTGTCGGGCGGGGTCGTAGGGCTCGTGGCTGAGCCAGCAGCGGTAGATCACGCGGACCCATGCGCGGGCCAGGACGCGGGTCGCGTGCGGGTGGTCCATGCCGCGGCCTCGGGCCCGCTGGTAGATGTCCGCTGCCCAGGCGCTGTCGTGGCGGCTGTTGTCCGCGAAGGTTGTGATGGCCTGGCGGAGGCGTTTGTTGCAGGCCCAGCGGTAGGAGACCCCGCGCATGCGTCCGGATGCCTTGGTGACCGGGGCGACGCCTGCGAAGGCGGCAACGGAGCTCGGGCTGTCGTAGGCGTCGCGGGAGTCGCCCCACTCGGCGAGCATCTGGGCGGCGTTGACGCGTCCGGCTCTGGGCAGCGAGGCGAAGATCCGGCCGTCGGGATGCTGGCTGAGGTGGGCGTCGACGGAGCGGTCGAGGTCCTTCTTGACTCCGCCGAGCGTCCGCAGCACGGCGACCAGGGCCATGACGGCGTCCTGGCCGGCCTCGGTGTGGTGCTCGGCCGTGACGCCGGGCGGGGCCGCCCGCAGACGTCTGACGAGCTCTGCGGCGGTGCGCCGGCCGGAGTAGCCGTGCTTGGTGCAGAACGCGGCCATGCGCTTCTCACCCAGGGCCGCGGCGGAGGCCGGGGTCGGGTAGCGGGTGAGGAACTCCAGCGCGATCGGCGACTCCACGTCCTTGAACAGGGCTTTCGCACCCGGCCAGAAGGCGTCCAGCAGTGCGGAAAGCATGTTGGTGGCCATCACCCGCAGCCGCACGACGTCGTCGCGGGTGCGGACCACGGTCCGAAGCGCCTTGGTCTGGTCGGAGAACGGGCGGGCGGGGCTGAGCTTGTGGTGCCGCAGCCGCAGGTACTCGGCGATCACCATCGCGTCCCCGGGGTCGGACTTCGCGCCGGACAGGACCTCGGCGTCCCGCCATGCCTTGATGGCGTTGGACTTCACCGGCACCACCGGGTGCCCGGCCTCCAGCAGCACGTCCACCAGGCGCCCGTCCGGCCGCTCGATGGCCACGGGTATGTCCTCGGCCGCGCCGAGTCTGGCGAGGCGGCGGGCCAGGTCGGCGAACCCGGCGGCGGTGTGGGTGATCGTGAACTGGGTCTTGGGGCGGCCGGTTTCGGTCAGGACGCACACCGCGTGCTCGGCCGATCCCCAGTCGATCCCGACGTAGTACGCGCTCTCGGGCAGTGCCACAGCTCTCCTTGGGCCTATCAGCGACAGGCCGGTGACGGAGCTGGTCCCCGGGCGGTCACTGACTGGCGCTCTGCGGCGCGTCCCTCTGTTGCCGGTCGACAGCTCCGGAAGAGCCGGGGGCGGCAGTGTCATCGGGGCTCTCGCAGAGCGACCACCCCAGGCCGTCACCCCGGCTCTCACCGGCATCCAACCACGAGCATCCAACTGGCGCCCGCAGAAAGGATGGTGGACCAGTGACCTCCCCGGCCTGCTGACGTGCCTGGCCCGATCCCCGCCGGGGCCAGCGCCGACGCCACCCGCTCGCCTTCGTCCTCTCCCTGGCCGCGTGCGCGGTCCTGGCGGGAGCGAAGGCCCTGGCCGCGATCGCGGAGTGGGCCGCCGACGCCCCGCCCAACGTCCTGGCCCGGGCTCGGTGGCCCATGCCGGGAGCCGGACCGCGGCTGGCGATCCTCGGTTCCGCCGTGAACGGCTATCCGCAGCTGCAGCAGTCGGTGCTGCACTCGGTGCTGAACGAGTTTTGATGGGGGATCAGATCGGCCACAACATCCACTCCCTCCACGGCAGTGGGGCCGCAGTCGCGGTGGGCGTATGCCTGACGACAGCCCTGTCCGGCGTGGACTCCGCGGCCGACGTCTTCGGAGCGCACCCGGCGATCAGCGTCCGGATCTCCGTCGCTGGGGGCGGTGTTCAACGCCGGTCTGCTGCTGTTGAGTTACCGGTTTACGACCGGCAGACGGCTGCGGTCCAGGGCCATGTACGGCCCGGCTCTGGGTGGGGCCCGCGCCTGGCAGCCACTGCAGTGGGGCGGCTCCTCCTACGTCAGACACATGCTGCGGGGCGCTATGCCGACCTGCGTGCGGTTGCTAAGAGCACGTCAAATGATCTGTGACATTCCGCATATGCCATGGAGCGCTAAGTCATCGAGATGAACAACCCCGGCTTCTAGCAGGGGTGTCCGGTGATCGCCGCCCGCGCCCGGTCCTCCAAGCGGAGCGGAGATTCCCTAAGTTCACCCTGGCCTTATTGACACTGTCCGGCGCAGGGTTCTTACGCTTAGGTGTCGATACCCGAACGACTGTCCAGTCACCGTTGGACATGCCGTGCGGCGGAGGCACCCACCCCCGTCGCAGGGTCGACGGGAGCGGTCGGAACGGCCCGCCAATTCCCCGCTCGGCTCGGTTGGTCGGCGCCGTGACCGACACCACGCGAGTACCGTGCTGGGCGGAGCGGTGGTGCCCGCCGGACAGCGCCTCCCTTGGTTTGCCAGTCACACAGCGAAAGGCCAGCTGAGTCATGCGGGTGCTAGTAGTGGACGATGACGCCGCCTGCGCACGGTCCGTCGTCCAAGTGCTGAGGCGGAACGGCTTTGACGCGTGGAGCGTCGGGACGGGTGCAGCGGCATTGGCGCAACATCACAAAGCCGACCTGCTGTTACTCGATCTCGGATTGCCGGACCTCGACGGTCTGCAGGTCTGTGCGGACATACGCGCCATGGCGGACACTCCGATCATCGCGATCACAGAGAGCGGCACAGAGCTCGAACGCGTGCTGTGCCTGAAGTCCGGATGTGACGACTGCATCAACAAGCGCTGCGGCCTCCAGGAGTTGGTCGCCCGCGTGGAGGCGGTGCTGCGCCGGGCCCGTCTTGCGGTCCACACCCGGTCCATCGTCCACGGGCCACTGCGGATCGACGCAGCCCGGCGGGAGGCGTACCTCTCCGGAAACCTGCTGGCTCTGACTCGCAAGGAATTCGACTTGCTGCACGTGCTCGCCTCTCGTCCCGGCACGGTCTTCAGCCGGAAGGAACTGATGGCGCTGGTGTGGCACGACCGTTCGCCGGCCACCGGGCGGACCATCGACACGCATGTCAACAGCCTGCGCAAGAAGCTCGGTCACAGTACCTGGATCCTCACCGTGCGGGGTGTCGGCTTCCGGCTCGGGCGGGGGATGAGCGCCGCGGCCTGACCCGTGTCCGGCGACAGGACGGCACATGCCCGGTGACGCATTCCGGCCGTCGCGCCCCTTTCATCCCGCAAGGGGCGCGACGGGTTCGGTGGATCACTGACCGTACGGCCGCTTCCGGCGCGCCTCCCGCAGGGCCTCGCCCCACCAGGAGAGCTGGTCCAGCATCGTCTTGGCGGCGGCCACGGCGGCCTCAGGCTCCTTCGGCGTGCCGTCCTCCTCGAACTTCTCCCAGGCGTTGTGGAAGCTGACCTGCTCGCGGATGGTGACGGCGTGCAGTTCGGCGAAGACCGGCCGCAGGTGCTCGGCCGCGCGCAGGCCGCCCGCCAGACCGCCGTAGGACACCAGGCCCACGGGCTTGGCCCGCCACTGCGTGTAGTGCCAGTCGATCAGGGACTTCAGCGATGCCGGGTAGCTGTGGTTGTACTCCGGCGTCACCACGACGAAGGCGTCGGCGCTCTCCAGACGTGGCGTCACCTGGGCCAGTACCTCTGCGTCCGCGACGGACGGGGACTGCGACAGCGCCACCGGCAGCGGGTGGTCGGCGAGGTCGATGTAGTCGACCTCGAGGTCGCCGCGCCGGCGGGCCTGCTCGGTGATCCAGCGCGCGACCGTGGGGCCGAACCTGCCCTCCCGGACGCTGGCGCAGATGACGGCGAGGCGAAGAGGGGACGCGGACATGTCTCTCCTTCGGGGGTGATGTGGTGGGTGGTGGATGCGGCTGCCGGGTTCCTGGCGGTCCGGTACCGGGATCCGAGCCGGCCCGGGATGCAAGGGGGTCTGCCGCGTCACCGTCCCCGTCCGGCTGCCCGGCGGTGTCGGACGCCGGGCGCCGGCGAGGTATGCGTCGGCGACGAGGCCGGCCCCGGCCGCGATGACCAGGAACAGCGGCTGGATGCCGGGCGAGGCGATCACGGGCTGGGCGACGACCGGGGCGGGGAACTGTCTGAGGTTGCCTTCTCCCCCAGCTGAAGCCGGGAGATTCTTCCCTCGCGGGTTGAGCTTTCTGCTTCTCAGACAGCAGCTGCCCCGAACTAACGGCAAGGGACGTTGGTACGCCCAGCAGTCTTACACCAGCTCCACAGACCTGACATCCCGCCAGCCCGGCGGTAGGCCCGGCCGGCTTGGTTATCGCCGACCGGACGCC
>NZ_JBSFDB010000095.1:0-18380 GCF_053593695.1 Streptomyces sp. NPDC002144 | reverse complement strand
AGTCTTACGCCAGCTCCACAGACCTGACATCCCGCCAGCCCGGCGGTAGGCCCGGCCAGCTTGGTCATCGCCGACCAGACGCCACACAAACTACCGCTTACCTGCGGGTGGTTGGGGGTGAACGCCGATCCGCCTTGGCGGCGCATCGGCTTTCCATGCCCTGCTCCGCAGGAGTCCGTTTCCTCCCCCGCCTGAAGGCGGGGGTATCCACGGAGGAATCCCGATGAACCCGCCTTCCGAGGACCCCCGGCTGCGATTCGCCCGTACCGAGCCGCCGGCCGCCCCCGGCGATCCCGATCTGACCGCCACTCTCCCGCCGGCGGATCCCACGGCGACCCTGCACCTTCCGCCCTCGGAAACGGCCGAGGGGGAAACCCGGTTCGGGCCGGGCGTGCCCGGTGCGCCGGGCACGCCCGACAACCGCGCGACGGCCATCTGGCGGGGCACGCTCACGCCGGACGTGCCGCCCGGCGCGACCGTGCGCCGTCGCCGTCCGGGGTGGCGGCGCCAACTGCGGTCCCTGCTCGTGGCCGTCGCCGTCGCCGTGGCCGTCGTCGTGGGCCTGCGCTCCTGCACGACGGCCGGATCACCACTGAACGTGCTGGGCGCCACTGTCACGGCACCCGAAGTCGGCCACTGCGCGAAAACGGTCGTCATCGCCGGAGTCCTCACGACGGACGGCCACCCCGGCACCGTCGACTACCGCTGGAAACGCAGCGACGGCACGGCGTCGGCCGTCCTCCATCAGCAATTCGGCAGGAACGTCAAGAGCGCGAAGGTCGTGCTGCGGTGGAGCTTCGACGGCCGCGGCACCATGGAGGCCACCGCCACCCTCGAGGTACTTGCGCCGGACCGGGTGACGGGCTCGACGAGCTTCACGTACGACTGCTCCTGATCACGTCCACGCGGCGTGGCCGTGATCCGCAAGGCCCGCCGCCCCGCACTCCCGCGCGATGCTCCGCCCCCGGTTCCGCAAGGAGCCGGCCTCGTCCTTCGGGGCGTGCTCGGCGAGGGCGAGGAGCGCTCGGGCGTATTCGAGACGCGCCGGACCATGGGTCAAGAGGGCGACGGCCTCCCGCAGTTGAGGCTCACCCTCGGCTCCGCGGAGTTCTCCGACCATGCGCAGCACGCGCCCCAGCGTGCTGGGGGCTCCCCACCCGCGGGCGACCGTCAGCTGTTCCTCGGCCAGGGCCAGCGCCTCGGCCCGTCGGCCGACACTCGCAAGGGCCCGCACCCGCAGCAGCGACCACGGCCACCATGCCGGGTTGGCCTGCGCGGGCTGGAGGTGCGACACGCCGTCGAGGGCGGCCAGGGCCTCCTCGTAGCGTCCCTCCGCGATCAGCACCCGCGCCTCACTCTCGCCGAGCAGTCGCTGGCCCTCCGCACCCCGCACCCAGCCCCGCATCCGCTCGAGGCAGGTGCGCGCCCCGGCGGTGTCGCCGAGGTCCAGCAGCACGGCGGTCAGGAAGGTGCGGCCCTGTGGGGCGCCCGGTGCCAGACCCCACATCTCCGACTGCCCCACCTCGGTCTCCAGTGACCGCCGGGCCGCGCCCAGGTCCCCGTTGTTCCACTGGGTGAAGCCTCGCCAGAGGTGGGTGGCGAGCACGGAGAACAGTGAGCCCCGCTCGACGGCACGGGCCACGGCCGCATCCCACAGTTCGTCGACCCCTTCGTCGGCCAGATGCAGGACGATGCCGGCGGTGTACCAGAGCATCTCCTCCCCCGCCGCCTGGAGCACTCCGTCGGCGACGGCGAAACGAGCAAGGGCCACAGCCCGCTCGCGGTCGCTGCCGTCCGAGGCGGCCTCCCGGGCGAGGTTGGCGGCGAGCATCCGGGCACCGGGCCCGTCGCCCTCGACGACCGGGTCCGCGACGGTGCGCCACAGCCGCTGGTCCAGGCCGTGCATGAACCCGCTGATGCGCTCCAGTGCCAGCAACCCCTGCCGTTCGTCGCTCAGCTCGGCGGGCAGTTCGGCCGCCGCCCGCCGCGCGAACTCGGTGGCCTGGCCGTGGCCGCCGGCGAAGACCAGGAGGCGGGCGAGCAGCAGAGCGGCGAGCGCCCGGTCTCGCGGGTCGGCGAGGGTTTCGTACGCCTGACGCAGATGTTCCACGGCAGCCGGGCCGTTGCCGAGCATCTCGGCGCGCCCGAGTTCGAGCAGCACCCGGGGCCGGCGTTCAGGGGCCGGTGGTTCGTCGAGAGCGCGGGCGAGATAGGTGCCGGCCGCGTCGGGGGCGCCCCGGCCCACGGCCTCGCGGGCCGCCGTACACAGGATCTCCACCACGTCCGCGTCACCCCGGTGCGGGGCGAGCAGCACCTGGGCCGCCGTCCGCTCCGGCGGCGCACCTGCGGCGGCCAGCGCACGGGCCGCCCGCTCATGGCGCAACTGCCGCTCACCGGGCGGGAGTTCGCGGTAGACGGCTTCCCCGACGAGGGGGTGCGCGAAGGCGTACGGTTGGCCCTCGCGCAGGATCTCGGCCTGTATGAGCGGCACGATCGCCCGCGCCGTCTCCGCCTCCGGCCGCTCCATGAGCGCCGCCGCTTCGGCGAGCGTGGCTGTCCCGTCTCCGAGGACGGCCACGGCCTGTGCCGCGGCCCGCGCTCCTTCGGGCAGCCGCGCGATACGGCCCAGGACCAGCCCGGACACCGCGCGTGCCCCGGTCTGGGCGACCTCGCCGCTGTGCACCGCGTCGGGCCGTATCCCGCGGGCCTGCAGCGCCCGCAGCAACTGCCGCAGCAACAACGGGTTCCCGGCTGTGGCGCGATGGCAGGCCGCCGTGAACTCCTCCTCCGGTTCCTCGCCGAGCGTCCGGTGCACCAGATCGGCGACCCCGCCCGCCGTCAACGCTGTCGGCCTGATCCGCACCACCGCCGGGTCGCTCACCAGCGTCCCCGGCAACTCCCCTCCTTGCTGCGCCTCCCCCGTCCGAAGCGTGAGAGTGATGAGCACCCCCAGCCCCTCCATCCGGCCCGCCAGATGGCCCAGGAACCGCACCGAACCGCTGTCGCACCACTGCACGTCGTCCACGGCCAGCACCAGCGGCCCACGGGCCCGCACCAGCTTCCGTGTCAGCTCGCACAGCCCGTTCAGTACCGCGAAACTCTGCGGCTGCGGCCCTTGCACCGCCCCGAACACCGCGCCCGCCGCCGCGGCGGGTCCGGCGAACAGCGCCTGTTCACTCCCGCCCACGATTTGCTCGAACAACTGCCGTACGACCCCGAAGCCGTAGTCCTTCTCCCGCTGGCTGCCCCTTGCGGTCAGCGTCAACGCCCCTTGTTCGGCAGCGAGTTCGGAGGCCTCGTCGAGCAGGCGGCTCTTGCCGATGCCGGCCGGGCCCTCGATGAGGGCCACCCCTGGTCTGCCGTCCAGGGCCGCACGCAGGCTGTCGCGCAGCTCGGCGATCTGCAGGTCGCGCTCCACGAGCGCGTCGGCCCGCACGGCGGGCCGGACAGCCGAGCCCACACGGGCCGGGGCAGACGTACCGGCCGACGCAGAGGCGCCGTCCGGCAGCTTCCGGGACGGAGCGTCCAGGTCTGGGGACTGGGCCAGGATCCCGGCCTCGAGGTCCCCCAGCTCCGTCCCCGGGGCGACGGACCCGGCGGGCAGCACCTTTCGCCCGCGGCGCAGCGCCTCCAGGGCATCCGCCTGACGATGAGCACGGTAGAGGGCGAGGGCGAGCAGACGCCAGCGCTCCGCACGCAGCGGTTCCTCGGAGAGAAGGGATTCGAGTTCCGGGACGAGAACGGCGTCCTCGCCGCGGGCCAGGCGGGCGGCGAGCAGGCGTTCGCGTGCCGCCTCCCGCAGCTCGGCCAGGCGCGACGACTCCGGGCGAGCCCAGGAATCGTCGGCGTACTCCGCATAGGCCGGGCCGCGCCACAACGCGAGCCCGGACTCCAGGACGGACACCGCCTGAGACGGCCGGCCCTGGTCGAAGTGGACGGCGGCGGACCGCAGCGCCTCCTCGAACCGCCAGGCGTCCACCGCGTCGTCCGGCAGCCGCAACGCGTACCCCGCCCCCTCGCTGACGATGACACCCGCGCGCGACCTCGCCTCCCGCTCCGGTTCGAGGCAGCGCCTGAGATGGGAGACGTGGGCGTGCAGCGAGGCGGCGGCGCTGGGAGGCGGCGTGCCGCCCCAGACCCCTGCGACGAGCCGGTCGCGGGTCACCACCGAGCCTCGGGCCACGATCAGCAGGGCGAGCACGGCACGCTGCCGCCGCCCGCCCAGGTCCAACGGCCGGGCCTGGATCCCGGCACCGACCTCACCGAGCACCGTCATGCGCAGTTCGTGCAGCGACACGCGGGCATCAAACCAGAACATCGCCACATCACTCCACAGCTGCTTCACAACGGGACCATGCGTGAGCGGTGCGGTGCCTGCCGCCCCCCGGAGCGCAGCCCGCGCGAGGGGGTGGGTTTCACCCCTGGGGCTGAGCGATCCGGGCAAGCACGCCGCAGACGAACGGCCCGCATGGCCGTCACCAAGGCGAACGCTGCCCGGCAGCCATCTCGCACCCGCACGACGCGCGCCGTCGGCGTCGGCGCAGGCCTGTCCTCGGGCAGGTGCCGCCTGTGTTCAGGCCGCAGCGCGGAAGACGTACGCCGTCATCGGGGCCGTGACCGGCCCCGGGCCCAGACGGGCCGTCATCTCCTCGATGACCGTTTCCCGGACAGCTGGTCCGTCACCGCGCTCCGCCACGGCCGCGCGTACCGGTGTTCCGGTGAGGTATCCGGTGGCAAGGTCCGCGGTCGACGCGGCCCGGCCCTCAAGCGTCAGCTCCTGCTCCTCCTCGACGGCGAACCCGGCGGCCGTCAGATCAGCGATCACGACAGCCGGGTCGGCGTATCCGTGCGGAACCGTCTCGAAGAACCGCGGCGGGTCGACCGGAAAGGCCCGCTCCAGCCCGGCCTGCAGCGCGACTTCGAAGGCGTGCGTGGCGAGCGGGCCCCAGGTGTTGAACAGGAACCGGCCGTCCGCGGCCAGCACCCGCCGGACCTCGGTGAAGGCCGCGACCCGGTCCGGAAAGAACATCACGCCGAACTGGCAGACCACCAGATCGAAGCCTCCGTCCGGGAACGGCAGCCGCTGGGCGTCAGCCTGCCGCCACACCGCGCCCGGGACCCTGGCCGCCCCGAAAGCGACCATGGCCTCGTTCACATCGGTGGCCGTCACTTCCGCCGACGGTGCCGCAGCAAGCAGGTTCGATGTCAACACGCCTGTCCCCGCGGCCAGTTCGAGAATGCGCCGAGGGCGGAGAGCCACCGCCTTCGCGGTCAGGTCCTCGGCGAAAGGCCGGAAGACCACCGGCACGAGGTCCCGCTCATATGCCGCCGACATCGACTCGGACCACTGGTGGTCGGCATCCGCTCCCGTCACTCTCACGACAGTAGTGCCGCACCCAAGGACCCTTGCCGCGCCGCGCCGCGCCGCCATACGCTTCCGAGCCCACCCAGCGAAGTCGTCGATCCGGCCGGCCGGCCCCAGACGTGCAAGCCCCCGGTCGGCAGCCCACGAGCGCACCGGCTACTGGAGGTCCAGCCTGCCGGCCATTGTCCGGTGCTCTGCCGGCGACCGGGCGCAGATCGGTCCAGCTGCGGGCGGTGTCCGGTTGTTAGGCGAGCAGCGCCCGGGTGAAAGGTGAAAGCCGCCGGTAGATGTCGTCGATGCCGCCCCACTCGATAATCCTGCCCATCACGGCCACCTCGGAGGGCGCTGGCCGCTCCCCTGGTGCGGTCGGCCTGCACCCCGGCGACACCGCCTGGCCCGGCCGCGGCGGATCGGCTGTCCAGGCTGTCCGCGCCCAAGCAGGTCTGGGTGCCGTGCGGGTGCGTAGGGGCTCTTGACATGCGTATCCACCCGCTTCCACACTTCTAAATGAACGTTTATTAGATGCGGGAAGGTCAGGTTCACCCATGTCCCAAGCCCAGGACTCACCCTGCCTCGACACCGTCGACGAGGTGATCGCCGAGCAGCAGGAAATCTTTCTGAAGCGCCAGCCGCGCAGCGCAGCGTTGGTCGAGGAAGCGAGCCGGTACCTCGCCGGAGGCGCGACGTCGAGCTGGCAGATCGCCAAGCCACAGGCGGTCTGGATGAGCCATGGCGCCGGGTCGAAGGTGTACGACGTCGACGGCAACGAGTACGTGGACATGCACGGCGGCTACGGCGCGTCGATCGCCGGCCACGCGCACCCGGCCATCGTCGCGGCCGTCTCCGACCGGGTCCGCCGAGGCACCCACTTCGCCCAGCCGACCGAGGACGCCATCTGGGTCGGCCGGGAACTGTCGCGCCGCTTCGGCCTCCCGCTGTGGCGCTTCGGCAACTCCGGCACCGAGTCCACCATGGACGCGATCCATCTGATGCGCGCCGTGACCGGCCGGGACATGTACCTGAAGCTCGAGGGCGGGTACCACGGCCACCACGACTCCGTGCAGGTCTCGGTGATGCCCGCCGCCGAACAGATCGGCAGCCGTGAGCACCCGAACCGCGTGACCGCCAATGGCGGCATCCCGCGGGCGATCACCGATCTGGCCGTGATCGTCCCCTTCAACGACCTGTCCGCGATCGAGCGGGCACTCGTCGAGCATCGCGACCGGATCGCCGGCATGATCCTTGAGCCGGTCATGATGAACGCGGGCATCATCCCTCCCGATCCGGGCTACCTGGACGGCCTGCGCACCCTGCTCCACCGGCACGGCGCACTGCTGACCTTCGACGAGGTCAAGACCGGATTCACCACCGGACCCGGTGGGGCGACGGCCCGCTACGGCGTCGTACCGGACATCGTGTGCCTGGCCAAGGCGCTGGGCGGCGGCATCTCGGTCGCAGCGATCGGCGGTACCGCCGAGGTCATGGGCGCGATCGTCGACGGCCGTTACGAGCAGGTCGGCACCTTCAACGGCAACCCCCTGGCCATGGCCGCCGCCCGCGCCACCCTCGCCGAGGTGCTGACCGACGAGACGTACGGCCGCCTGGACCGTCTCGCCTCCTCTCTGCAACAGCAGATGGAGCAGACCGTCACGGACGCGGGCGTGCGGTGGAACGTCGTCAGTGTCGGCGCGAAGGGATGCGTCACCTTCAAGCCGGAGCGAGTCCGTGACTTCCGTGACTTCCTCGGCGTCGACGACCGCTACAGCCACGCGCACTGGCTGGTGCAGCACAACGGAGGGGCGTTCCTGCCGCCGTGGGGCAAGGTCGAGCAGTGGCTGCTGTCGGCGCAGCACGACCAGGCGGACATCGATCTGTTCGCGCAAAACTTCCGCACCTTCGTCGCGGCGGTGTCGCGCTGAGCACTCCGCTGCGCGGTTCGGTGCGCCTCTTGAGGGCGCTGTCGAATCCCAGCCGATCTCGCCCGACCCGCTGAGCCTTCGGTCACCCACTTCGCTGAGCCTTCGGTCACCAACTTCCCGACGAGGAACGGACGGGAGAACCATGAGCAGTGCGCAGTCGGCCGCCCGACCCGCCACGCCGCCCGGCACCCAGCCACCGACCGACGCCCCCCGCGACGCGCTGCGTACCAGCGGCCTGCGCGCCATCCTCCGGCCGCGGTCGGTCGCGCTGGTCGGCGCGTCACGGCGCAACCTCGCACTTGCCGCCAACGTCCGACGAGGCTCGGCCGAGGCCGTAGGGATCCATCCGAGCAACTCCGAAGTGGCCGGACTGCCGTGTGTCCCGTCGCTGTCGGCGCTGCCGGCACCACCCGAACTCGCGGTGCTCGCCGTGGGCCCGGCGACCATCGCGGCGAGTATGCGGGACGCTCTCGCGCTCGGCGTGCGGTCGTTCGTGGTCCCCGGCCTCGGTGTCGAATCCGGAGCCAACGGCCCGGCCGCCGTGAGGGAGTTGCACCGGATCGCCGAGGACTTCTCAGCCGCGGTCCTCGGCCCCAACTGTATGGGCTCCGCCAGCCCGGATTCGCCCTCGGCCTGGCTCGGGACCATCCCCGCGTCCTTCCTGCCGGGCTCGGTCGCGATCGTGAGCCAGTCGGGTTCCATAGCCGACGCGTTCCTCGCGCTCGGCCCGCGCTACGGCTTCAGCGGCGTCGTCTCCTGCGGTGCGGAACTCAACCGTGACGCCGCGGACTGGGTCGCCCACTTCGCGGCCGATCCGGCGACGAGGGTGATCGGGCTGTTCCTGGAGACGGTGCGACGGCCTCGCGCCTTCCGCGAAGCCCTGCGCGTCGCGGCCGAGACGGGCAAGCCCGTGGTGTGCCTGAAGATCGGGCGTAGCGAACAGGCTCGCCGTGCCGCCCTCGCGCACACCGGGGCGATCGTCGGGTCGCACGCGGCCTTCTCCGCCGTGCTGCGCTCCCACGGTGTTCTCCAGGTGGACGACCTGCCGGAGATGATCGAACTCCTCGGCGTGTTCTCGACCGCACGCCGGCCCACCGGAGGAAGGATCGGCGCGGTCACCGAGTCCGGAGCCGAAGCGGCCCTGCTGGGTGACCACGCCGAGCGCAACGGGCTGACGTTTCCCCCTCTCCCGGAGTCGATCCAGCGGCGACTGCGCGCCGACCATCCGCTGTTGCCGACGGACAACCCGCTCGACCCGTGGGCGATCGCCGAACCGGTGGCCGCGTTCTCGGCCGCGATCCAAGCGCTGGCCGACGCCGGTGCGTATGACCTCCTGATCGGGCAGGTCGACCTGTCGCGCCACCGGGGCGAGACCGAGCAGACGTGGTGCGGCGCGGTCGTGCGCGCCCTGGCCGACGCTGGCCGTCGTACGAACACCTTCACCGCGGTGACGACGGCGCATCACACCGACCCTCCCGAAGCCCTCGCCCGCTATGCCGCCGAACATGATGTCTGCCTGCTCAAGGGCATCGGCTCAGGCCTGACGGCCATCGCCCGAGCCGCCGCCTGGTCCCGGGAAGCGGGCCTGCCGAAGGCGGCGGTGCCGCCCCCTCGCACGGCCGACATCGCCGGCGGACTGGCCGCGCTGCCCGCCGGTTCGCTCTCCGAGTTCGACTCCTCGGCCTTGCTGGAACGGACCGGCGTCGCCTTCGCCCGGCGCCTCCTCGCCGAGTCGCCCGACGACGCCGTCGAGGCGGCGAAGACGCTCGGGTTCCCGGTGGTCGTAAAGACGGACGGCCCGCCCCACAAGGCACGCACCGGTGGCGTCCTGCTCAACCTGAACGGCCCCGAAGCGGTGTCCGACGCCGCGGCGCGACTGGCCGGCCGCGTGCTCGTGGCCGAACAGGTCGCCCCAGGCCTCGAGGCGTTCTGCGGCATGGTCCGCGATCCGGTCTGGGGACCGGTCTACGCCCTGGGCCGTGGCGGCACCCACGTCGAGAGCACCACACCGGTCACCTTCGTCGGCCCTCTCACCCCCGACCTGGTACGGCTCATGATCAGCCGGGCCGGGCTCGAGACTTGGCAGTCACCGTTGGCCGTAGCGCTGCTGGCCATGGATGCCCTGGCCTGCGACGCGCCACGCATCGGCGAGATCGACATCAACCCCATCATCTGCGCTCCGGACGGCGCGGCCCGAGCGGTCGACGCACTGATCGTGCTCACGGCCGACGCTTCCCCCGACGAGGACTCACCTTGACCGACATCAAATGCCACTACATCAACGGCCGTTGGTGCCCGCCGACGACCGCGGACCGGATACCCGTCATCGACCCGGCCACCCACCTCGTCGTGGGATCGGCCCCCGCCGGCGGCGCCAACGACGTCGACGCGGCCGTCGCTGCCGCCCGATCGGCCTTCCCCGGCTGGGCGGCCACACCACGGGCCGAACGAGCCCGGCTGCTCGGCGCGCTGGGCCGGCTCCTCCGTTCCCACGCCGGGGAGCTGGCCCGGCTCATCGAGACGGAGATGGGCGCACCGGGAGCGTTCGCGCTGAGCGAGCATGTCAGCACGCCCATCGCCATCATCGACGACTACGTGGCCGGGCTCGCCCACGAACCCGACGAGGAGCGCATCGGGAACTCGCTCGTCATCCGGGAGCCGATCGGCGTGGTCGCCGCGATCCTGCCCTGGAACTACCCGCTCTACCAGCTCGTCGCCAAGATCGTCCCGGCCCTGGCCGCGGGATGCACGGTCGTGGCCAAGCCGGCCGAGCTGACGCCCCTGGCGACCTGCCGGTTCACCGAACTCCTCGACGAAGCGGGCTTTCCCGCGGGCGTGTTCAACCTGGTCTTCGGCACCGGCCCTGTCGTGGGGGACGCGTTGACTTCTCCCCCAGCCGAAGCCGGGAGATTCTTCCCTCGCGGGTTGAGCTTTCTGCTTCTCAGACAGCAGCTGCCTCGAACCAACGGCAAGGGACGTGGGTACGCCCAGCAGTCTTACACCAGCTCCACAGACCTGACATCCCGCCAGCCCGGCGGTAGGCCCGGCCAGCTTGGTTATCGCCGACCAGACGCCACACAAACTACCACTTACCTGCGGGTGGTTGGGGGTGAACGCCGATCCGCCCTGGCGGCGCATCGGCTTTCCCTGCCCTGCTCCGCAGGAGTCCGTTTCCTCCCCCGCCTGAAGGCGGGGGTATCCACGGAGGAATCCCGATGAGCCGTCATCCCGACGTGGACATGGTCTCCTTCACCGGATCGACCCGCGCGGGCGCCCTGGTCGGCCAGGCCGCCGCCGTGACCGTCAAACGGGTCGCGCTCGAACTCGGAGGCAAGTCGGCCAGCCTGGTCACGCCCGACGCGGACTTGGAGGTGGCGGTCACCGCGACCGTCCGCTCCTGCATGACCAACTCCGGGCAGTGCTGCAACGCCTGGACCCGTCTCATCGTCCCGCGGTCCGCGAGGGACGCCGTCGCCCGGATCGCCGCCCGCGCCGCCGAGATCCAACCCGAGCTGGGCCCGCTGGTATCGCCGGACCAGTACGACCGCGTGCAGTCCCACATCTGGGCCGGGCTCGACGCCGGAGCGACACTGATCACCGGCGGACTCGGACATCCGGACGACCGGCCGGACGGCAACTACGCGAAGGCGACCGTCTTCGGCGACGTGACCCCGGAGATGACCATCGCCCAGGAAGAGATCTTCGGCCCGGTGCTGGTGATCCTCTCCTACGACACCCTCGACGAGGCGATCACGCTCGCCAACGACAGCCGCTACGGGCTGCACGGCGGCGTCTGGGCCGCGACCACGGAAAGCGGCCTGGCGATCGCCCGGCGACTTCGCACCGGGCAAGTCGACGTCAACGGCGCCGAGTTCAACATCGCCGCGCCCTTCGGTGGCTACAAGCAGTCCGGGAACGGCCGTGAACTCGGTCGCTACGGCCTTGAGGAGTTTCTGGAGACCAAGGCCATCCAACTCACCTGAGACCGCCCGGCATTTCCATCGAGAGGCAGCACATGAGCACCACAGACGCCGACCGGCGTTCCGTATCCACTCCCGCCCTGTCGTCTGTCGCCGTCGGCAGCCTTCCCCCCATGGGCCAGGTGCCGACGCACATGCACGCCCAGGTCGTACGGCCCGACCGCTACGGTGACCCGGCCCTGGCGTTCCGGCCCGAAGTCGTGCCCACCCCGGCCATCGGACCTGACGAGGTACTCGTCGCCGTCATGGCCGCCGGCGTCAACTACAACAACGTCTGGGCCGCCCGCGGTTACCCCGTCGACCAGATCGGCACCCGCCAGAAGCGCGGCGAGAGGGAGGACTTCCACGTCGGAGGTTCCGACGCCTCCGGCATCGTCTACGCGGTCGGCGACCGTGTCGCCGGCATCACCATCGGCGACCACGTGATCATCCACCCGGGATGGTGGGACGCGGACGACCCCTGGATCACCGAGGGCCGCGACCAGATGATCGCGCCAAGCGCCCGGATCTGGGGCTACGACACGAACTACGGGTCGTTCGGTCAGTTCACCCGCGTCCAGGCCCACCAGGTGCTCCCGAAGGCCGACCATCTGACCTGGGAACAGGCCGCCGCACCCACACTCGTCGGCACCACCGCCTACCGCATGCTGCACGGCTGGGCCGGCAACACCGTCCAGGAGGGCGACGTCGTGCTCGTCTGGGGCGGCTCGGGCGGTCTGGGAACCCAGGCATCGCAGCTTGCCCGGCTCGCCGGAGCCACGCCGGTGGCCGTCGTCTCGGACGAGGAACGCGGCAAGTACAGCGAACGCCACGGCGCCGTCGGCTGGATCGACCGCAGGGACTTCACCCACTGGGGCATCCCGCCCCTCGTCGACGACTCGGCCGGTCAGAAGGAGTGGACCGCCCAGGCACGACGTTTCGGCAAGCGGCTGTGGGACATCGTCGGTGAGCGAAAGGATCCCGCGATCGTCTTCGAACACCCGGGCGCGGCCACCATCCCCACCAGCGTCCTCGTCTGCCGGCCGGGCGGCATGGTCGTCATCTGCGCGGGAACCACCGGATACGACGCCGTAGTCGACCTGCGCTACCAGTGGACGAGGCAGAAGCGGCTGCAGGGCTCACACGGCACCAACGACGCCCAGGCCGTCGCCTACAACGACCTCGTCCGCGACAGGAAGATCGATCCCTGTCTCGGACGTACCATCGCCTTCACCGAACTGCCTGCGGCGCACGCGGCGATGGGGCGTGGGGAGGATGTCTTCGGCAACGTCGTCGCCCTCCTCGGCGCCCCCGAGCCCGGCACGGGCGCGTCCTGACGGGAGCGGCAGCACCGCAGGTGACTCACCGTCCGAGTACGGCCTTCGCGTAGGACAGGGCCAGCTCGCACGCGAAGGCGGGTGTCATGCTCGGGTCGTCGAGGGCGACTTGGATGGTGAGCCCGTCGATGAAGGCGCCGAACCCCACGGAAAAGCGCTCGACGTCTGCCGGTTCGAGCGGAAGCTCACGGACGATGTCGGCGATCATGGCCCGCCACCGTTCGTCCTGTGCCGCACGGGTTGCCGCGACCTCTTCGTGGCGCGTCGCCTGCGACCAGGTGTCGAGCCACAGAGCCCAGAGCTGGGGGTTGTCGTGCTCCGCGGAGAAGACCCACTCGACCAGGCGTCGCAGGCGTTCCTCGGGAGTGGCGCCGTCGGCGACCACCTGCTCGGCGGAGGCGTAGAACTGTTCCTCCGCGTGCTTGAGAGCCTCCACGAGCAGGTGGTCGAGCGTGCGGAAGTGGTAGATGATGGTGGCACCGCTGACACCGGCCCGGTCGGCGATCTGGGCGATGCGGGTGTCGGCGAAGCCCCGTTCGCAGATGACGTCGGCGGCGGCGCGCAGGATCTGGTCCCGTCGGTCCTCGGTCCCGGACGCGGCACGCCTGGCAGGCCTGCCGTCGACCTGTGCCGCCGCGAATCTGCCTCGTGGCACTCTCGCCCTCCCGCTGGACGGGCCCGTCGGGCCCCCTCACCTGCCAGCCTACCGCTCCCCGATATGTGCATGAACGTTTATTAGGGGCCGCGGGCGGGCAGGTTGTGTCCCTGCCCCTCGGACGTCAGGGTGCCGTGTAAACCGCCGAGCCCTCCACATATGTGGCGGTGACCTTCGTCGAGGCGATCTCCTCAGGGGGCCCGGCGCTGGGGTCGCGGTCCAGGACGACCAGGTCGGCGAGGTTTCCGACGACGATGGAACCGGTGTCGTCGAGGTGGTTCACCCAGGCGGATCCCGCCGTGTAGGCGGCAAGGGCGGTGTCGAGGGCGATCCGCTGTTCCGGCAGGAACGGCTCGGCCGTCGAGTGGGGCAGGATCCGGTTGACCGCCACATGGATGCCGCTGATCGGATCGGGGCTGGTCACCGGCCAGTCGCTGCCGGCGGCCAGCCTCGCGCCCGCCGCGCGGAGCGCGGCGAAGGGATACTGCCGGCGGGCGCGCTCGGGGCCGATGACCGGGATGGTGAACTCGTCCATCTGGGGTTCGTGCGCGGCCCACAGGGGCTGGATGTTCGCGACGGCGTCCAGTGCCCTGAACCGTGGAATGTCGTCGGGGTGGACGAGCTGCAGATGGGCCAGGTGGTGCCGGTTGCCCGAGGGGCCGTTGGCGGCCCGTGCGGCCTCGACGGCGTCCAGTGCCTCGCGTACGGAGCGGTCGCCCAGCGCGTGGAAGTGCACCTGGAAGCCGAGCCGGTCCAGGGCGGTGACATGGGAGCGCAGGGCGACGGGGTCGACGAAGCTCAGTCCGGCCGTCTCTTGCCCGCAGTGGTGCGCGTAGGGGGCGAGTAGGCCGGCTGTCCGGTTCTCCACGACCCCGTCCTGCATGATCTTGACGGTGCCTGCCGTGAAACGGCCCGCGCTGCCGCGCTCTCGGCGATCGAGCAACTCGTCGATCTGCTCGCCGCCACGCCCGCGGTCCCACCACAGCGCACCGCGCACCCGTGCGGTGAGTACGCCGTCCGACGCGGCCTCACGGTAGGTGCCGAGGACGTCGAAGCCGCCGAGGCCGGAGCCGACCAGAGCGTCCTGCCACGCCGTGATGCCCAGGGAATGCAGCATGCGCTGCGAGCGGAGGAGGGCGTCGAGGAGTTCGCCGTCGGTGGGCGGCGGCACCAACCGCCCGACGAGATCGGCGGCGCCCTCCTGGAGCATCCCGGTCGGTGAGCCGTCTGCCGCGCGCTCGATCCGCCCGTCGTGCGGATCGGGGGTGGCCGCGGTGATCCCGGCCAGGGCCAGTGCGCGGGAGTTGACCCAGGCGCCGTGGTGGTCACGGTTGGGGAGGAAGACCGGCCGATCGGGCACGACCTTGTCCAGCAGTGCGGCGGTGGGCAGCCCGCCGGGGAACGCCTCAAGGGACCAGCCGCCGCCGGTGATCCACTCCGCGCAGGGGTGCGCCTCGACGTAGGCACCGATGCGCCGCAGATACTCCGCCACGTCGGTCGACCCGGTCAGGTCGCACTTGGCCAGTTCGAGACCCCCGTGCACGGCGTGGATGTGGGCGTCCTGGAATCCCGGGATCAGGGTGCCGCCGTTCAGGTCGACCATCTCGGTGCGGGCGTCGACGAGGTCGTCGGTGTCGGCGCGTCCGAGGCCGACGATCCGGCCGTTGCGTACGGCGACCGTGTCCGTACGCGGGAGGGCCGGGTCCATGGTGCGGACGGTCCCGTTGACGAAGACGAGGTCGGCGGAGATGGTCATCGTGCTCCTGAGGTGGAAGGGGTACGGGTGCGGGTGCGGACGGGGGATCAGCCGGCCTGGGCGGGCGCGGCCGTCGGCCCCTCGGCCGGGTCGAGGCCGGCAGGGGTTTCACCGATGGCGCCGCGGAAGAAGGCGGCACGGCGGCCCCATTTCGCCCAAAACGAGAAGCACAGGCCCGCCACGAGGATCGCCACCGGCACCGAGGCCAGGAACCGGCCGTTGGTGGCGACGAGAGCGAACGACGGGCTGGTGGTCCAGTTGTGGTAGGTCAGGTAGCCGCCGAGCGTGAGCAGTACTACCGCGGACAGCGCCGGGATCACGACGTCCCGGAGTGCCGGCAGCACCCCCGCCCGCAGCCGGTCGGTGAAGCGGACCGCACAGGCGAGCCCGCAGAGGGCGTAGTAGAGCGACACCAGGGTGCCGATCGAGGTGGCCGCGGCGGCCACCACCTGGTTCAGGGTGCCGATGCCGATGGCCAGGCTCGCAAGGGTGGCCGCGATGCCGGTCACCAGGAGTGTGCCGATGGCCGGAGTGGCGTACCTCGGGTGCAGCCGGGTCCAGATCCGGCCCAGCGTCTGGTCACGGCCCATGGCGAGGGCGTTGCGGGCGACCGGCAGGACGCCCGCCTGGAGTGATGCCACCGACGAGCACAGCAGCGCGAGCAGCGGCAGCGCGGCCAGCGGTTCGGAGGCGAGCCGTTGGCCGAGGTAGGGCAGCAGTTGCGAGGCGTGAGCGGCCATCTCGGGAACGCTGAACATCCGTCCGAAGCTGACCGCGGCGAGCAGGAACATGCCGAGCATCAGGAACAGCGAGGAGTATCCGGCCCGCGCGGCGTCCCGCGGGTCGCGGGTCTCTTCCGTGACCGCGAACACGCTGTCCCAGCCCCAGAAGATGTAGACCGACACGACCAGACCGGCGGCGAGCACACTCACCGAGTCGAACCCGAAGGGGTTGAACCAGCCGAGGCTGAAGGCGTGGTGACCGGCGAACAGGGCGTAGCCGCAGAAGCCGAGCAGCACGGCGTACTCGAAGACGATCAGATACGTCTGGAACCTCGCGGCGACGTCCGCGCCCCGGATCGCCGCGTAACTGACCAGGAGCAGGACGAGTACGCCGAGCACGGTCGACAGCGAGATGGACAGCGGGTCGAGGGCGAGCCCGAACACCGAGCGCAGATGGGCCTCGTTGGCGAACTGCAACAGCATCGATCCGCACACCTGGCTGCCGTACGCCAAGTACAGGGTGGAGCCGACGATCTGGATCCAGCCGACCTGGAAACCGAGGAAGGGGCTGAGCGCCCGGCCCACCCACACGTACCCGTTGCCGAGGTTGCGCTCGACCCGGTTGAGACGGGCGTAGGCGGAGGCGATTCCCAGGATCGGAAGGAAGGCCAGCAGGACGATCGCCGGCGTACGGCCGTCGACGATGCCGGCGATGACGCCCATACCGATGCCGATGCTCATGGTGGGGGCGGTGTTGGACATGGCGATGACCGCCCCGTCCACCGGGCCGAGAACCTGACGGAGTTTCGTGGTGGAGGCCGACGGCGCTGCGTCGGCGGACATCTCTGGCATGGATGCCTCCAGCTGTGATCCGCGGAGAAGCCGCCAAGGCGGCGAGGGTGCCCCCATGAAAGCCCTGCCGGACCATTGCGTCAACACTGTTGACGCAACATCCTGGTGAGGTGGCGTGATGGAATGGCCCGATGGCGAGCGAAGAGGCGGCAACATCTGCGGACCGGATCATCGGACGGCGAAAGCGCAGCACCACGACCCGTGCGGGCGTCGCGCTGTCCGCGGACGTGATCGTCGACGCCGCGCTGCGTCTCATCGACGCCCGGGGGCCGCAAGCGCTGAGCGTGCGCAACCTCGGAGCCGAACTGAAGGCCGACCCGACGGCGATCTACCGGTACTTCCGCAACGTCGACGACCTGCTCCTCGCCGTCGCCGAGCGACTGATCGGCGACGCCCTCACCGAGATCGACCCGGCCGCGGACTGGCTGACCACACTCCGCGACCTGGCGATCCGCGGCCACCGCGCCTATCTCGCCCATCCCAAGGTCGCCCTGCTCGTGGCCACCCGCACCACCGGCCGCGCCCGCGAGCTCAAGGTGGTCGACACGATCCTGGCCGCGCTGGAGTCTGCCGGGTTCTCCGTCGCCGACGCCGTCCGCCACTACCGGGTCTACGCCGACTTCGTGCTGGCCTTCTCCGCGTTCGACGCGGCGTCGGCGGCCCTGAGCCCGCAGACACGGGAGCTTGACCGGTCGGCGTGGGCGCAGACCTACGCCCGCGTCGACGCCGGCGCCTATCCCGCCATCGCCAAGGCGGGTCCCGATCTGGTGGCCCAGGCCGACCTGAACACCTTCGAAAGCGCGCTCGACCTGCTGCTCACCTCGATCGCTGCGCAGGCGCCATCCGCAAGGAGCTGACCACGAGAACCCGACCGAGGCGGCGGGTTCGCGGGCACACGGGGTGACGCAGGCTGGAGCCCGAGGCCGAGTGCCCACCACCGCGGCCCTCAACGGGCCGCACGTCCCAGACGCTCCAAACTGTCCACGGACGCCGAGTTCAGAGCTGAGGTGCAGTTCAAGCTGAACCTGGAGCGGAGCCCGGAGCAGATCACAGCCCATCTCACGACCCGCTGGCCCGATCGTCCCGAGCGGCACCTGCGTCACGAGACCATCTACCGAGCGACCAAGGTGCCAAGGGCGGCTTGAGGAGGACGCTGACCAGGAAACGCCGCACCGACCGGCCGCTAGGACGGCGACCTCGTCGTGGGCGCCCGCAGCCAGTCCGCCGTCGCCACACTCCTCGACCGACGAACCCGGTACCTCCGCCTGGTCCCGCTGCCCGAGGGACACTCAGCCGGCAGAGTTCCGAGACGGGCCGCCACCACGAACTCGCGCCCTGCTTCACGGACGGGATCTCCTTCGCACGACCCGGCTGCACGCTTCAGCACGCCCTGTCAGTGACGGGATTGCCGCTGGGGCACGCCTCAGTGAGGACTGACGCCAGGCGGTCCCCCTCGAAGCGGCTGCTCCCGCCCCGTGAGTTCGCAAGGTTTCCACAAGATTCGCGGCGCACTGTTCGGTGGGCAACGCGGAGCGCCGCTGAACGGAACCGAAATGACCTCCTCCTCAGCGGGGGCTCGGCCTGTCCAGCTCATCGAGAGCTCGCCACCCCCTACATGTCATTCAAAGGAACCCGTGTGAACAAGTCCCGCATGAGCCGCGTGGTCGCGGCCTCGGCCGTCCTGATCAGCAGCGGCACCATCGCGTTCGTCCCCGCCTCGGCGGCCTCGGCCACCGAGGCCGACTGCGACGGCATCGGCGTCATCGGTGTCTTCAAAGCCGTCGAGTCAGGAGCTTCCTTCAACTTCAACGGCCG
>NZ_JBSFDB010000094.1:0-19492 GCF_053593695.1 Streptomyces sp. NPDC002144 | reverse complement strand
GGGAGTCCTCCCGGACGGGGCGGTCGTCGGTGAAGCAGGAACCCCAGCGGGCGACCGCTGGAATCCCCCGCCTTTAGGCGGGGGAGGAAGTCAAGCCGTGCCCCGTTCCGGCCGCTCGTAGGAACCGTCGAGATAGCGGGCGCGGGTCAGCGTGCGGGAGATCTTGCCGCTGGAAGTGCGCGGCACGCTGCCGGGCGGCACGAGGTGCACCTCGTCCACCCGCAGGCCGTGCCGGGCGGAGACGGCCGCTCGCACGGCGGCAGCGACCGCCTCGGGATTGCGGGCCGGGGCGGGCAGGCCACGGACGTGTTCAGCGACGATCACCACGGACTCCGCGGCGATCGCGGCACGGGGGTCGGTGGCGCCGTCGGGGTCCCGGCCGGCGGGGAGTTGTCCGGCCGGGACGGCGAAGGCCGCCAGACGGTCGGGGCGTATCGCCCGGTGGGCCGCTTGCGCGGTGCCTTCGACGTCCTGCGGATAGTGGTTGCGCCCGTCCACGATGATCAGGTCCTTGCGGCGGCCGGTGACCAGGAGTTGTCCGTCGAGCACCGTGCCGAGATCACCTGTCCGCAGCCAGTGGCCGGGTTCGTGTCTCAAACGGGCCTGGAAGGTCTCACGGGTCCGCGGGCCGCGATCCTGGTAGCCGCGCCCGATGTTGGGTCCCTGGACCCAGATCTCGCCCACCTCCCCCTGCGGCAGGACGGCGGTGGTGACAGGGTCGACGATACGAATCGTCTGCCCGACGGGTTCGCCGCAGGCGGCGAGCAGGACCGCGGCCGGATCATCCGGGGAGACGGGTACGGCTCTGCCGGCCGCCAGGGTCTCGCGGTCAAGGGAGTATCGGCGCAACGGCTGTCCGGGCCGGTGGGCACTGACGAAGACGGTGGCTTCGGCGAGGCCGTAGGACGGGCAGTGCACCTCTGCCGGCAGTCCCTGGCCGGCGAAGGCCGCGTGGAAGCGGTCGGCGGTTTCGGGCCGCACGGGTTCGCTGCCGTTGACGAGCACGGCGACCCGGTCCAGCCGGAGGCCGGCCTTGTCCTCGTCGGAGATGACGGTCGCGCAGTAGTCGTACGCGAAGTTCGGCGCGGCGCTGAGCGCGTTCGGAAAGTCGGACAGCAGGCGCAGCCAGCGTGCGGGCCGTCGCAGGAAGGCCAGCGGGTCCATGACGACGGACCGCAGTCCGCGGACGACGGGGGCGGCGACACTGAGCACCAGTCCCATGTCGTGGTAGAGCGGTAGCCAGCCGACCATGGTGGGGGGCCGCTCGTCGGCGCCGTACGCGGTGAGCGCCTGGCGGGCGTTGGCGACGACGTTCGCGTGCGAGATCTCGACGGCGGTCGGGGACCGGGTGGAGCCGGAGCTGTACTGCAGGTAGGCGGTCGCCTGCCCGTCCGGCGCGGGGACACGCGGGCCGGCTGCCCGGTCGTCGGGGACGAGGTCGGTGACGATCAGCCGGGGCCGCAGACCATGTGCGGCAAGGAAGGCGCTCACGGTGTCGGCATCGGCGCTGTTCGTGAGCACGGCGGTGGGCCGGGAGTCGGCGAGGATCCCGGCCAGACGGTCGGCGTGACCTGGTAGGTCGGGGGTGAACAGCGGGACGGCGACGGCGCCGCAGGTGAGCGCGGCGAGGAAACCGACGACGTAGTCGAGGCCCTGGCCGCAGAGCAGGGCGACGCGTTCGCCGGGAGCCACGGCCTCCGTCAGGCGGGCGGCGACCGCGCGCGTGCGTACGTCGGCGCGGTGCCAGGTGAGCGTGCGCTGCCTGGCCCGGAGGCCCGACGCCGGGTACTCGGCGAAGGTGAACGCGGGACGGCCAGGGGTGTGTTGGGCCCAGTGGGCAAGGTGTGCGGAGAGACTGCTCGAGTCGTCCGGCACTGCGCTCGATGTGTCGGAGGTGTGTGGCAAGGCGTGCGCGGGCATGGGAGTACTCCTCACATCACAGGTCGTCTCGCGGACCGGGGACTGCGAGCACGGCTGCGCTGCACTCACAGCGGAATGTTGCCGTGCCGCCGGTCGGGGACTGTGGCACGTCTGGTGCGCAGCGCACGCAGGGCGCGAACGATGTGCGAGCGGGTGCTGCGGGGCGTGATGACCGCGTCGATGTAGCCACGGGCGGCAGCCGCGTACAGGGTGCCGCGGACGGTTTCGTACTGCTCCACCAACTTCGCCCTCAGATCCGCCGCCGACCGCTCGCCGACCGCCCCCCGAGCGCCCATCACGCCGATGCTGGCCGTGGGCCAGGCGAAGTTGACGTCGCTCAGCTGCTTGGAGCCCATGACGGCGTAACCACCGCCGTAGGCCTTGCGGCCTGGTCCTGGTGGGTGCCCGAAAGGTAGCCGGGCACCGGGCACATCGGCGAAGGTCAGCAGTGATACACCAACGGGCGCTGTGCAACGGCTCGTTCGCGACGACGCCGACGGAACAGCCCTCGACCCGGGCCAGGGCGCAGACGATGTTGGGTGCGAACAGCTCGTGCACTTCGAGGCGCGGATCGTCGAATGAGGCGGCCCGCGCGAAGACAGCCGGAGCGGTTGTCGCGGGAAGGCAGGAGAGCAGGACCCGGACCAGGCCGAGGGCGTCGTCCTCGTCCTCGGCGAGGAAATGGGCGTTTCCGTTGACGGACTTGCTGGCGCGGGCTCCGACGAGTTGCTCGGCCGTCGTCCGTTCCCCGGTGGCCGACTCGATGACGTCCGGGCCGGAGACGAACGTGTGCGAAGTGCCGTCGACCATGACGGTGAGGGCGGCCGAGTAGGCGGCGCCGCCCGCACACGGTCCCGTGATCACGGAGATCTGCGGGATGACGCCGGAGGCATGTACGTGGCCACAGGCCAGTTCGGCGTAGAGGGCCAGAGCGGCCACGCCCTCCTGGATGCGTGCACCGCCGGAGTCGTTGAGACCGATGACCGGGCACCCCGTCTCCATCGCCAGGTCCATCGTCCTGACGACCTTCTCCCCGAACGCCTCGCCCATACTGCCGCCATGGACGGTGGCGTCCTGCGCGAAAACGCACACCTGGCATCCGTCGACGGTGCCGAAGCCGGTGACCACGCCGCCGCCGTACGCCGTGTCGCCGCTGCCGCACACGAGTGCACCGGTCTCGACGCACGAATCCGGATCCGGCGACCGAGCCAGGCGCTCGCGAGCGGTGAGGCGACCGCGCGCGGCCTGCCGGGCCACGGCCTGCGCCGATCCGCCGGCCAGGGCCCGTCGCTGTCGAGCAGCGAGTTCCTCGAGCCGTTGCGCAGTCGTACCCACAGCAGGAGCGGGCGATTCCCGGGTCTCCGCGATCGAGGTCACAGCCACCTCCTTCGGCGTTTGGGAGCATGGCAGTCACGCAATCGGCGGTCCTCTTTCTCGCACCGAATGTGAAGTTATTGAGCGACCTGCGGCGCGCGTTCATAGACGGACTACAAGCGCAAACGCCCGGGAGGGGCGGACTGGAGGTTGCGGGCCGGGGGGATCTGTCCGGCTTCCCGGGCCTGGTGCCCGACCCGAGAGGCATTCACGGGCGCCGTTACGAAGCGAGCTCCGGCTTTGACCAGGGTCACGAAGCCGGATGCGTTCACAGGCTCCCAGCTGCAGGGCGAGGCGGCGATCAGCCGTGGATTGCGTTGAGGACGGCGGCAAGTGCTGCGGGCGCACTGATCATGGCCATGTGGCCTGTGTAGAGATCGACGACGTTGGGCCGAAGCAGCGCAATGGACCGATGCTGGAGTCCCTCGACGTAGCACCGGTCGCGCGTGAGGTGCACGCACGTCCGGGGGATCTCGCGTCGGTAGCCGCTCAGGTTCACCACCTCGCTCAGCAGGGCGGACGAGTCATCGACTTCGTAAACGCCTCGGTGATGAACTGCTCCACCAGGCCCCGCGCTTCGGGATCGATCTGGTCAAGCACCCTGGAGCTGTCGGGCGGTACGACGACCGACACGAGGACGACGTGGCGGATCCGGTCAGGTATGAGGTCCAGGACGCGCGGGATCGTGACGCCGGCGCAGGAGTGACCGACCAGTACCACGTCGCGCAGATCCTTCGCCCTGGGTGCGGTCACTCTCGCGGACTGCGCCGATTGCGGTCCGCGAGGACGTCGACCGACCTCCTTGTCAACGGCACCCCCCAGATCCATGGCGGTCACCGCGTTTCGAGTTGCGGCAGAACTCGCCTTTCGAAGCCCGCGCCGTGCCGGCCACGTCCCCCTTCCCCCAAATTCCTTGAGCGTCAGGCGGTGAAGAGGGTCAGCAGGGTGGCGATCCTGCCGTCCCGGACGGTGATGATGTCGATGCCGCGCGCCGCCGGTTCGCCCTCGGGGCCGAACGCCCAGGCGAGGGCGCCGTCCTGCGGACCGGCGTAGCGGCGGCCGTCCTCGGTGAAGCCGAAGTCCGACGGGACCCTGTCGAGCAGGGTACGGGCCTTGTCCTCAAGGGCGTCCCAGCCCGTACTGACGCCTTCCGGGTCGGTGAACACGACGTTCTCGGTGTAGATGCGTTCAATGGCCGCGCGGCGGGAGCGGGGGTCGCGGTTGCCGAACACTTCGTGCAGGTTGGCGGCGAGCAGGTCGGTCACGGTGTGCATGGTGTCCCTCGATGGGTGGCGCCGGGACGGCCGGCCGAAGCGGTGATCGCGGCGGGCCGTCCCGGTGGGATGGGTGGTGTGGGGTGCCGGACGGTTCGGCCGGCGGCCCCGGTCAGATCTGGCTGGCGCCGCCGTCCACGTAGATCTCGGCTCCGGTCATGTAGCTGCTGGCATCGGACGCCAGGAACAGTACGGTCTCGGCGATCTCCTCGGGTCGCCCGAGCCGGTTCATCGGCACCCCGGCGGCCAGGCCCTTGAGCAGCTGCTCGGCGGACTGGGGGTCGTCGGCCAGACCGCTGAGACCCGGGGTTTCGATCGGGCCGGGGGCGATGCTGTTGACGCGGATGCCCCGGGTGACGAGTTCTGCGGCCCAGCTGCGGGTGAGCGAGCGCAGGGCAGCCTTACTGGCGGCGTAGACGCCGAACGAAGCGGCGCCCTTGGTGTCAATGTTGGAGCTGGTGAGGATGACCGAGGAGCCCGCCCTGAGAAGGGGCAGGGCCTTCTGCACGGTGAACAGAGTGCCGCCGACATTGGTGTTGAACGTCTCGGTGTAGTGCTCCCAGGTGACGTCGGGCAGCGCGGCGAACGCTCCGCCGCCGGCGTTGGCGAACACGATGTCGAGGCCGCCGTGCTCCGCCACGACGGCGAACAGCCGGTCGAGATCGTCCAAGTCCGCGACGTCGGCACGGACGCCGGTGGCCCGGTCGCCGATCGAAGCCACCGCCTCGTCCAGGGCCTCCTGACGGCGGCCGGTGAGGAAGACCTGCCCACCCGCCGCGGCCAGTCGCCGGGCGGCGGCCAGGCCGATGCCCGAGGTTGCCCCGGTGACGAGGGCGGTCTTGCCGTCGAGCTGTCCCATGAGTGTTTCTCCTTGCGTGGATTGTTCGGCACTGGATCGAACGACCGGCCCGGCCGGGGTGCTCGCCGCACTGTCCCGCAGACGACCACTCCATTTCCGTACCGTTCGATACCGAATAACGACGGCACCCCGCGGACTATTTCCGTACCGACCGGTTAAGATTTATGGGACGCCTGAGATCGGGGGTGAGGATGGCGGAGCGAGGCAGACCTCGGAGCTTCGACGCGGACGCGGCGCTCGACCGTGCGGTGGAGGTCTTCTGGCGCCAGGGCTACGAAGGCGCGTCGCTGAGCGATCTCACCGACGCCATGGGCATCAACCGGACCAGCATGTACGCGGCGTACGGCAACAAGGAGGAGCTGTTCCGCCGCGCCGTGGCCCGCTACGCCGAGGCGGACATGGCCTACGCCCGGGACGCGCTCACCCGGCCCACCGCCTACGCCGTCATCGAGGCCTTCCTACGGGCCAACGCCGACGCACTCACCCGCACCGACCGACCGCCCGGATGCCTGTCCGTGCAGGGCGGCCTCGCCGAAGGCGGCGACAACGGCCACATCGCCAAGTTCCTTGCCGACAGCCGCCTCGCCGGCGAACGAGCACTGGCCGAGCGGCTCACCCGCGCCGTCGCGGAAGGCGACCTGCCCGCAGGCACCGACCCGCTGACACTGGCCCGCTACGTCATGGTCGTCAGCGAGGGCAACGCCGTCCACGCCGCCGCAGGCGCAGGGCGTGCGGCACTCCACGCCACCGTGGACATCGCACTGCGCGCCGTCCCGGGCCATGGCGGTCAAGATCCCGGGCCCGAGTGACGCCGACACATGACCGAACGACGCGAGACCGCGCCACTTGGCCGGCCGGCCCCGACGCCGTCCGCCCCGAAGAAGCGGACCCTCCACCCGTCTGACGGCCTGCCACCGGCCCACGCAGCCCAGAAGAGCGGCCCCATCGCCGGTCCAGACGCACTGCGGCCAGGTGCCTCGACGCGAACGGCGAGGCACCACCAACGGCACCAAGGTCATCACCTGGGACTGCACGGCGTACTCGACCAGAAGTGCGCCTGGCCTCTGCGACGGCCGGCGACGCCGGCGCTTCCTAGCCGACGAGCCTCGGCATGCCTCCGAGCTCTGGGACTCAGCGATAGTCGGGGTTGGGCGCGTCAAGGCGACAGCCCGCGTCCCATTCCGAACGCTGGTTGCCGTGGGCAGGGATGCCCTTGGCACGCTTGAGCATGGCCGCCACGTGCATCAGGTTCCAGGTCTTGACTTCTCCCCCAGCTGAAGCCGGGAGATTCTTCCCTCGCGGGTTGAGCTTTCTGCTTCTCAGACAGCAGCTGCCCCGAATTAACGGCAAGGGACGTGGGTACGCCCAGCAGTCTTACGCCAGCTCCACAGACCTGACATCCCGCCAGTCCGGCGGTAGGCCCGGCCAGCTTGGTTATCGCCGACCGGACGCCACAGAAGCTACCACTTACCTGCGGCTGGTTGGCGGTGAACGCCGATCCGCCCTGGCGGCGCATCGGCTTTCCCTGCCCTGCTCCGCAGGAGTCCGCTTCCTCCCCGCCTGAAGGCGGGGGTATCCACGGAGGAATCCCGATGAAGGAGCTGGGCGACGCTGACGGCTCCGTGTCCCTTCCGGAGCGGTCCTGGAACTGGGCGTTCGGCCTGACACGGGACTGTCGGCGCTCATTGAGGACCGATTCGGCTACCTGAGGTCGTGGGCCGGCGCCGACCGGCCCGACCCCTATCCGGTACGGTCCTCCACACACCAGGAAGAGATGCTGCGGCACGCCGCGCGCGAGGCGGGCCCGGTCAGAGTCAGGGGCCGGCTGATCGTCCTGGCCCGGCCGCGCGGCGACCTCCTCGGTGTACTCGCCCTCGAGGATCCCGAGGCAGCGGCCGACGAGCACACCATGTTCGCCTTGGACCACGCCCAGCGCGCGCTCGCTCAGGAGCTCCTGCATATGCGCGAGCTCACCGAGGTCGAGCTGCGGCTGCGCCGCCAGCTGATCGATGACCTGCTGGAGGGCACTGACGAGACGAGCGCCTACGCCCGCGCCGAAGCTCTCGGCCACGACCTGCAACGCACCCACTACGTAGTCGTGGTGCACTGGCCGGGCAATGCCGCGGACGACTCCTTCACCTGGTACGTCGAGCACGCGGCGGCCACCACGGCGGCCCGACCGCTGATCACCCGTCGCGGCGACCGGGTGGTCCTGCTGACCGAGGCGAGGCCCGACGACGATGCCGTGCACACGGCACTGGCCCGTGAGCTGGGGGCGCCCGACGGCGCGATCGGGGTAGCACCCGCTGCGACTCCCCCGGCGCCGTTCCCCGTTGCTATCAGGAAGGCACTGCGGGCCCTGGATGTGCGGCAGAACTCCCGCCAGCGCAGCGGGACGACGTTCTTCGACGACCTCGGGCTGTACCGGATCCTGGGGCCCGGCGATGATGTCCGGGAACTCGAGGGCTTCGTACGAGAGTGGCTCGGCCGGCTGATCGGCTACGACGCAGAGCGCGACACGGAGTTGGTGGAAACACTCTCACGCTACTTCGACTACGGGGGCAACTACGACGATGCGGCCCGCCGCGCTGACGGTCCACCGCAGCACCCTGCGCTACCGGCTGCAGCGCATCCGTGAGATCACCGGCCGCGACCTGGCGGACGTGGGCACCCGGCTCAATCTGCAGGTGGCGACACGTGTCTGGAAGATCATCTTGGGTGGGCGGCGCTGACTGGAAGATGCCTACGGCGAAGCAAGTGCGGGTTCGTGATGTCGTGATGGCTGATCAGCACGTCGTGCAGGAACCGCGCTTCGTAGTGCGGCGTCGGCTTGCGGATCACGTCGATGACGGCGGCTCAGACTGCGGCGTCGGCAGGAACAGCCGCGTCTCCAGCCCCTCGTCCTCGATCAAGGGGTACGAGACCCCTGCCCGCGGCTTTGCCACCGCCGCGCAGCTTGAGCAGACGCCCACTGCGCAAAGGGTGCAAGGCTCGACTCGGTCATAGGGTCACCTGGTGTCCGGCCTGTTGCAGGACCAGTAGTCCTCCGGCGGGGAGCGGCGCGACGATGGCGCTGAGCATCCCCGTCGCCTCCGGATCGTGCCCGTCAGCGCCGTTCCACAGTGCCGCCCATCCGTCCTCGGCCGGATCGGTCGTCGCCGTCGTGCCTCATACGCCACTCCTCCTGTCGCGTCATGTGATACCGAGCGCCGGCATCACCGAGTTGCACGGACGGGAACCCTCACAAACAGGTGACCCGGCTCTACGACGGTCAAGCGCGCGGGCCGGACGTCGTGGTCATGTCGCTCTGCTTGTTCGTGCCGTCCAGCTCAGTGCGGCGGCTCTGGCCAGGTGCAGGTGTGCGCGTTCCGCTGGAAGGTCTGGTCCGCGCATGCGGACGTGGTGGAGGTGCAGCAGGTCCGGGAGGAGGTCCTGCGGGGGCAGGGTCCCCGCGTCCTCGAGCGCGCTGCGGTAGGCGGCCAGGGCGGTACGGCGTGCGGACCAGCTCGCGGTGATGCTCGCGTCGAGCACCGGCGTGCCGGGAGCCTCGGGCGTGACGGCGGCGGTCGTCAGGGCGATGGTCTGGTCGTAGACCGCGCGGGGTGGGGCGCTTGTGTCGTTGTGGGTGTGTGAGGTCAGCCAGCGCATCGCTTTGGCGGGGTCCCCGAGCAGGCCGACGGCGACGGCCACCATGCTCGCGGCGGTCACCGCTCGAGCGTCGGAAGCGTCCCGGGCGGTCTGTGCGGTCAGCTGGGCAAGGACGGTGGCGGAGTCGGCGGCGAAGTACTCCTCGGCCGCGGCCATCGCGGCGGAGCCGCCGAAGCGCGCGGTCTGCGGGTGGTAGGTCTCCAGGCTCGTGTGGGTGATCAGGCCCGCATGGCGAAGTCGTCGGGTCCACTCGCCGGTCTGCTCGACGGCGGTGCCGAGCGAGCCGGACGCGCAGGTCAGCCGTACGCGTAGGTGGTCCTCGGGATCGCGGTGGCGTTCGAACCACCAGCGGGGTCCGCCCAACTCGTCGATCAGGGTGGGCAGATGCCGGGTCAGGAGCGGGTCCTGGTGGTCGCGGTGCCCGTGCAGTCTGATGGAGAGCGCGTTGCCGCAGCCCGGCAGGTGGCCGTGCTCGCGGCCGACGATGTCGCCCGATGGGCGGACCGGTGCCCCGGCCCGCTCCACGGCGGCCAGCGGGATGACGATCTCGTGGGCGCGTCCGCCGGTCCAGCCCAGGTCCCCGGGCTTCGGGGCGGCACGGAGCAGCGCCTTGCCCTCACGCTCCACGTGGGTGCGCAGCAGGACCCGGTGCGAGGGCTCCGTCAGGTCCAGGTGGATGCGCCGGTCTCCGTCGCCCAGGTACACGTGCTCGGGCAGGAGCACTTCGCGACGCCATTCGGCCAGGGCCTTGTCCCACTGCGGCCACGGTGTCCGCGTGTCGGGCAGGTCGGCGGCGGCGAGGGTCCAGCGGGCCGGGGACAGTACGGTGCGCCCGTAGCGCAGTGCGGGCAGGAACGGCAGGCCGGCGACGGCGGCGCCCCATGAGAAGCCGGTGCAGGGGACGGCCAGTGCCACCGGTGCCTCGAGCAGGAAGCGTGCCAGCGGATGGGTGTGGTGGGTCAGGTCCACCGCGTTCGGCAGCATCGTGTGCACCGGGCGGCGGCGGGAGAGTGAGACCAGGTGCAACCGCTCGGCATCGGCGGTCACCGCCAGGTCCGTCACGGGTAGGTGGTGCGTGTCGGATCCGTGGTACTCGCCGAGGGGGATCATCAAGTGCGTCACCGGTGGGGCGTGCGCGACGTTCACGGAGCGTATGTACAGCGGGGTGATGCTGATCTGTGCGATCAGCGCGTCCTGGTGGGCGCCGGGCAGGCCGGCGTACGCGTCGGTCATCCGGCGGCGGTCGTCGGCGTCGAACAGGTGGAGGAAGCGCCCGGTGGCCGTTGCCGCCGCACGGGACACCCCGACGACGTGCAGGGTGAACTCGCCTGCGTCCAGGGCGGATACGCTCGCGGCGTGGATCCGTACCGTCACCTCGGTGCTCGGCTGCACGGGCCGACCGTGATCCGTGACCGCCAGTTCCTCGATCACGGCGTCATCGAGCCGGACGTCGCGGCGGCGCCTCATCGCGGCGGTGTGGGCGAGTCCCAGCAGCCGGCTGTCTCGGGCGGTCAGCCGCGACCCGGTCGACGCCGGTGTGGAGCCGAGGTAGCCGGACGGGTAACCGAGGAGGTCGATGGCGTCCAGGACGGGCACCACCGCGGCTGGGCCGTAGCGTTCGAGGAAGCGGTCGTGCCAGTCGGCCCATCCGGGGCTCAGCGCTGCCTGCGGCGCCAGGCGGGTGAGGACCGCGGCGGCCGACGCCACCTCCTCGGCCACCGCCTCCGGGATCACCAGATCCCAGTCCAGCCGCAGGTCGAGGGCGAGCGTCGGTTTCACGGCGGGGCGCAGGCGTGTCATCGCGGCGGTCACGTGTGCGCGTTCGGCGCCGGCGCGCGCGGTGGCGGCGCTGGCGGCGGCGTCGTGTCGGGCCAGCGCCGCCGCGACCTCTTGCAACTCGTCGGCGTCGGACGTCGGCAGGTGCTGTGCCTGTCCGAGCAGGACGGCGATCGGGTCGGATGCGGTGACCGCAGGACGCAGGCTGGTGATCAGGAATCGCTGTCGTACCAGGTTGGCGAGGAGCTTGTCGATCGCGGCGGGGGAAGCGGCCGGGAATCCGGCGGAGAGGGCTTCGGCGAGTTCCGCCCACAAGACGGGCGTCCGCGCGCCGTCCACAGCCATGCGAACGGGCCCGGTCGCGCGTATCCGCACATGTGCGGGGGCGCCGCCTTCCTCGCTGCTGGGGCGGTGCTCGATGGTCAGGCGTCCGTCGCGTTCGAAGGCGAGGCTTGATGCGAGAAGCGTCAATTGGGGTCGCAGCCTGGGGTGTTGCTCCAGCCGGTCGACGAGTGCCGCGGTCCATACGGCGTCCGGTCGGGTGACCGCCCGGTGCCTGGTGCCCGTACGCAGCGCGGGAGCGGCCCCGATGTGGGCGGCCTCGACGCCGGCGAACAGACCGAACGGGGTGGCGCGGGAGCGGGCGCGCAGCAGGTAGCGCAGCACCGACAGCACCGCGCGCCGTAGGGCGTGGTCCTCCACCGGCTCGCCGACGCGTATCTGGTGCACCCGTCTGGCCAGGTCGGGGCTGGAGAACTCGACCGCGGTGGCGAAGTCGGCCGCCTGCCACATCTGTTGAAGCCACGCCCGCCACGACTCCTGGGGCGCGGAAGGGTCGGTCAGGTCCTTCCAGACCGGCGAGTCATCGGGGCGTCGGGCGGCCGCCCGGACCACGGCCGCATCGACATGACGGTACAGGCGGTCCAAAGGGCCTCCAGCAGCACAACGATGTCGTCCGCCATTGTTCCCAAACGCCCCGGCGCGAGGGCGATTATGAGTCATGGTCATTGTGGCGGGTACTGCGCCGTACCGATGCCGTGGAGTCTGCTTGAGCCGCTGACCTGGCCGAATTCCGTCCCGCGAAAACGACGACGTATGGGCTGTTGAGACGCGTGCGCTCTGGCTAGCGTGGGCGCGATACACGGCACGCGGCACATTCCCATCCTGTTTGCGAAGGGGAAGAATTCATGACCGCTGTTTTTCCCGAGAACCTCGCCGATGAGGAATTCGGTGAGCTCGAAGAACTCCAGGTGATCGATTCCAGTGAGCTGAAGCTCGGCGCGGCCTACCACACGTACACCTACATCGCGGCGGAGAGCACGGAGGACATCCCCGGCTAGAGGACCCGAGAGCCGAGGCCATGCTCGAACGGGTGGGACTGGTCAGACGAGGAGGTGGGTCGTGCCGTCCAGCCAGTCGGCGGACCGCACTCGCACCGACGTCCTGTTGATCTTTCCTCCGCAGACCGAGGCCAGGTTCTTCCCGTATCTGAGCCTGCCCTATCTGACGGGCCACCTGCGGCGCCTGGGCAGGCGGGTTCATCAGGCCGACCTCAACATCGGCGTGCTCCACGAGCTGCTGCGACGTCCTGCGCTGCTGGACGGCGCGGTCCGTGCCCAGAAACCGGGCGACGGCGGTACGGCCATGAGCGACTGGTACCGCCGAGCTGTGGCCGACGTCTTCACCACGCACATCGACGGGGTGCGTGCGCACGTTCTGCACAAGGAGTCAGCCGGCGAGCTGGGCCCCGACCGTGCGGTCCGGCTCGCCACCCTGGCTCTGGAACTACTGGTCCGCGACAGCTTCCTGGCACGGACCTGGGAGGACCTCGGCGGGCTCGACGACGCCGTACGCCGGGCCGCAGACCGGCCGCCCGCCGCGTCGGGCGTACCGGTCGTCTCGTTGCACCGTCTGGTGACCGGGTTGCTCGCTCGTCACCGCCCCCGGGTGGTCGGCCTGTCGGTGGCGTTCTTCAGCCAGCTCGCGCCCGCGCTGCTGATCGCCGCCTGGATCCGGCGGCTGGCGCCGGATACCCGGATATGTCTGGGCGGTCAGCAGGTGATGCTCCGCCACGACAGCCTCGCCCGACTGCCCGGAATCCGGGACACGGTCGACGCCCTGTGCCCGACCGCCGGAGAGGAACCACTCGAACGCTGGCTGGATGCACTGGACGGGACGATCCCGCTCACCGCCGTGCCCGGCATGACCTGGCTACCGCGGTCCGGGCCCTCACCACGCACGGCTCCCGCGGTGACCCTCCGCTTCCGTGACCTGGGACCGCCCGACTTCACCGGACTGCCGTTCCGCTCCTACCTCAACAACGCCCTGGAACTCGCGATCGTCTCCTGCGTCGGATGCTACTGGGGGCGCTGCGCGTTCTGCTCGTACGGCAACCGGTCGCTGCCGCACGGCGGCTACCAGCAGGGCACCGCGGCCCAGATCGCCGACGCCGTAGAAGCCGTGGTCCGCGCCACGGGCACCCGTTACGTGTCGGTCGCGGACGAGAACACCAATCTGCGGCTGATCCTGAACGCGATGCGCGCGGTGCGCGAACGCGGCATACGGGTCCGGTTCGGCGTACGCAGCCGGCTGGAGGCCGCCCTGACCGACCCGGAGTTCTGCCACGCCCTCGCCACGGCCGGCTGCGCGATGATCTCAGTCGGCTACGAGGGCACCTCTCAGCGCCTCCTGGACCGGATGGAGCGGGGCGTGCGCGCGGCCGACTACCAGAGCGTCCTCGACAACCTCGCCGCAGCGGGCATCACCGTCCGGTTCACCGTGATGGGACAGGTCCTGGACGAGACGCCGGCCGAGTTCGAGGCATCCTTGCGCTTCCTCGTCGACAACGAACGGCACATCGGCATCGACGCGCTGGAACTGATGGTGGCGGAACCCGGCAGCAGGCTCGTCAACGACCCTGAGGAGTACGGGCTCGCCCTCGACACCTCGGACCGCCTCGCGGGCAACCCCGAGCTGAGCTACCTGGCCGGCCGCCTCGGCCACCCGCTGGCGGTCCGCGGCGGCCCCACGCGCACCGAGGCCCTGGACCGACTGGTGCGGATCTTCCGCACCGTCCGACCGGGCCGCACCAGCCCCGCAGCACCCTCGCGCCCCGCCCCGCAGGGCCACCGCTCGCCGGCCGTCGCAGCCCTGCGCCCGCACCCATGGGTACGCACCGTGCCCCCGGACGCCGACGACCGCACGGCGGACCACCTCACCGTCGCCGACATCGTCCGGGAACGGTTCTACGCACTCCCCCGCGCCGACGTGGAACAGCGCTCCGACGGCCTGCTCACGGCCCGCACCGACCGTGGCCGCCGACTGCTGGCCCGCCTGGCCGACGCGGCGGCCGGCACCCCCCACCCGGCCCCCTCAGTCGCCACAGCACTTCCAGCCAGGAGCTCGCTATGACGCAACCGCCGCGCACCGCACCCGGCGGCGCCCCTGCCGTCACCATCCCCGAAGCCACGCACAGGATGGGATTGGGGCTGTTGATGGACATGCCGTGGGGCGGCGGACGCCTCGGCAGGCGTGGCATCGGATTCGTGGAGAGCGACGATGGCGGCGGAGACATCACCGACCGGGTCCGCGCCTTCCTGCACCGCCACGGCGGCGACTTCGCCTACGCGGCCCTCGCCTTTCAGCCGCGCTCGCGCGCCCGCGTCCGCACGGCCGACTACATGCGCGCGTACGACCGCTTCTTCGAGGCGCTGCCCGCCGGGACCGCCCGCGCCTTCCACCAGACCGAGCTGAACATGGGCGCACCCGAGCCCTACGACCGCCGCCCGGCCGCCGAGTTCACCAACGAACTGTCCGCCCGCTACGGCTTCTCCTGGGTGGTCGAGGACCTGGGCATATGGAGCCTGCGCGGCATACCGATGCCCTATCCGCTCCCGCCGCCGCTGACCGAGCCGGGTCTGGAGATCGCCACCCGGAACGTGGCGGAGGCGGCCCGGCTGCTCGACCCGCCGCTGCATGTCGAGTTCCCCGGATTTACCGAGGGCGGCTCTTTCGTCCTGGGACACATGGACGCCTTCCTCTACTTCACCCGCCTGGCCGAGGACGCCGACGTGTGGGTGACGCTCGACGTCGGCCATCTGCTCAGCTACCAGTGGCTGAGGGGACGTACCGGACACAGCATGTACGACGGGATCGAGTCCCTGCCCCTCACCCGCTGCCGGGAACTGCACCTGTCGGGCTGCCAGATCGTGGGCGGCAAGTTCCGCGACCTGCATCACGGCGTCCTGCTGGACGAGCAGCTGGAGCTCGCCGAGTATCTTCTGCCGCGCTGCCCGAACCTGCTCGGAGTCTCCTACGAGGACCCGATGTACCGCGAGGACGGACAGCTGGTCGAGAAGTCCCGGCGCAACTACGCACGGCTGCGAGGCCTGGTCGCCGCCTGGCAGCGCGGGGAGGCCGTATGAGCACGGTGGAGCCGGGCGCGTCGCTGGACGGCGAGCGGCTGACAGACCTGCTGATGCGGCTTCTGCTGGATGCGGACCTGCGGGCCCGCCTCTTCGACAAGGGCGCCGAAGCGGTGGCGACGGATCCAGGTGAGCTGGAGTGCCTGGCCTCGGTCGACCCGGCCGAGCTCGACACCACCGCGCGCAGGCTGCGCTCGCAGGTCTGGCGGCCCGGCAGCAGCGGCAGCCTCGCGACCACGTTCCCGCGCAGCATGCGGCTCCTCCGGGACACCGGCGCCACGGAATCCGGCCTGCTCACCGGCTTCCTCCGCTCGCCGCACTTCGCCAGGTTCCGGCTGATCCCCTACACCGGCCCCGGGTTGTCGGTGGAGGAGGCCTTCGCGTGCTACCTGCTGGACGGCGCCCAGAACGCGGCGCTGTGCGACACCGTGACCCACGAGCTGATGATCGCCCTGTTCACCGCGCTGGCCTGCGAGCAGCCGTTGTCGTTCGTGATCGAGGCCGAGGGAATCGTCCGCACCGACCGCGGCCACGCCGCCCTGCACACGTACGGGAGGGCCTCCGTGGCCACCTGGGGAACCGCCCCAGGCGGGCAGCCCGGCGCCGCTGACACCGAACACACCGCCAAGGCGGAAGCACTGCACTACGCGTACTTCGCCACGTCCTCCGGGCTGGCTCACGGCGTGGTGTCCGGGCGGGTGGCGGCTGCCTTCGAAGCCGAAGCGACGGCCCGACGCGAGACGGCACGCCGTGCGCTGGCACGCCGCGGACTGTGGTGACGGGGAGAGGATGCGCCGTGCACATCGTGTTGGTGGACATGCCGTGGTCATCGCTCGACGCGCCGTCCCTCGCGCTCGGCATTCTCAAACGCCGGATCCTCGACGTCTTCCCCGACGGCGCCGCGGACGTCGAAGTGGTGCACGCCAACCTCGACTTCGCGGACTGGGTGGCCGCCCGAACGGAGTACGGGTTCGAGGAGTACGACTTCTGCGCGAGCTCGTACTTCTCCGGACACAGCGAGTGGATCTTCTCAGCCGCGCTCAACGACCGACCCCGCTGGCGTGTGGCGGAGTTCACCGAGCACTTCGGCCAGAAGTTGCCCCAGCGCATGCTGGCCAAGGCACGGGAACTGCACGAACTCGCGCCGCTGTTCGTCCGGGAGACCGCCGCCAAGATCGCCGCGACGGCGCCGGACGTGGTCGGCTTCACCACGACGTTCGCGCAGAACGCGGCGGCGCTCGCGGCGGCCCGCGTGGTCAAGGAACTGGCACCCGACACCACCACCGTCTTCGGCGGCGCGAACTGCGACGGCGCGCAGGGCGCAGCGCTGCACCGCAACTTTCCCCAGGTCGACTTCGTGGTGCGCGGCGAGGGCGAGATCGCGTTCCCGCGACTGCTCGCCGCACTCCGCGACGGCGACACCGACGCCCTGGCCGCCATCCCCGGCCTGTGCCGCCGCGACCGGCACGGCCGGTCCGTGGCACATCCCCTGGACGCCGCCCCACTGCCCCCAGGAGCACTGGTCACCCCGGACTACGGCGACTACTTCGAACGGCACGCCCAGTCCACCGCGGGCGGCTGGGTGGAGCCGAGGCTGGTGGTGGAGGCCTCACGCGGCTGCTGGTGGGGCGAGAAACACCACTGCACGTTCTGCGGCCTCAACGGCTCCTTCATGGAGTTCCGCAGCAAGAACCCCAGGCGGTTCGTGGAGGAGATCCTCGACTTGGTCCGCCGCCACCGCGTACTCGACGTGTGGGTCACCGACAACATCCTCGACATGGCCTACCTCACCTCCATGGCCCCACTCCTCGAAGAGAGCGGCTACGACCTGCGGCTGTGCTACGAGATCAAGTCGAATCTGCGGCGCGAGCAACTGGAAACGCTGTACGCGGCGGGCATCAGCTACGTACAGCCCGGCGTGGAGAACCTCAGCAGCCGGGTGCTGAAGCTGATGGACAAGGGAGTGAGCGGCTGCCAGAACGTACGGCTGCTACGGGACGCCGAGACCGTCGGCATCAACGTCAGCTGGAACTACCTCTACGGCTTTCCCGGCGAAAGCGAACACGACTACGACGAGATCATCGACCAGCTGCCCGCGCTGCACCATCTCGCCCCGCCGGCCAACTCCACCCGCCTGAAGGTCGAGCGGTTCAGCCCCTACTTCGACCGGCCGGAACTCGGCTTCGGCGAACTGCGCCCCGCCTCCCACTACCACCACATCTACGACCTGCCGGAGGACGAACTCGCCGATCTGGTGTACATCTTCGATGCACCGCACCAGGGCATCGCCGACGGCTGCCTCAACCGGCTCCGCACGGCCGTAGCCGACTGGACGCGGTCGTACCCGCGCAGCCGCCTGACCCACTGCGACCTCGGCGGACACATCGTCCTGGTCGACACCCGGCCGGGCTTCTCCTGGCACCTTCTCGACCTCACCGATCCGCTCGACATCACGGTGTTCCGGCTGCTCGACCATCCGCACAGTCCAGCGGCGCTGCTGCGCAAGACCGCGGCCCGGTTCACGGACGAAGGGTTGCCGGCCGAAGAGGTGACATCAGAGCGCATCAACGGGCTGCTGGCGCGCTGGCGCGCGCTCGGCCTGGTCTTCGCCGAGGGCGGCCACTACGTGCAGGTCGCCCCCGCCGTGGCCAACCAGGACCTGCTGCGGCTCGACGGCGCCGGACTGCACGGTCACGACACGGCGCTGGTTCCCGCCCTGGTGGCCCCGGCCGGCGAAGGCGTCCGATGACACGGGGGCTGACGCTGTGGAAGGACCGCGATCCGGCGGCCATGCGCCTGCCCGGCGTCCGCTGCGGGGCTCTGGACGGGCCGCCGGACAACCCCGTGCACGCCGTCGGACAACTCGCCTCCGAGGGCGTCCAGTTCGTCCAGGTGCACGAGCCGGTGGACCTGACCGATGCGGACGGCACGTCCGCGGTCGCCTTCCTTCTCCTCCTCCGGGAACTCACGAGCCACGGCATCGCGGTGGACTGGACGCTGCGCATGAACGACCTGGCCCAGTGGCGGCACTTGAGCCATCTGCACCCCCCGGCATCCGTCCTGTACGGCTCCGCGGGAACGGAGAACGAAGAACGAGTGGTCACCGCGTGGCGCGGCTCATTCCACATCGCGAAGTGCGGATACCGCCGCGGCCCGGGGTTCCTGGAGATCCGCGACCACCGCTGGGGCTCCTTCCGGCGCCTTGTCGTCCAAGACCCCGGCAGTGGCGCATTCCAGGGGCTGCTGGACGGCGTGCCGGCGGTGGCGTCGGCGTCGACCGAGCGGGTCCTGCGGCGTCACCTGCACGAAAACCTGCTCCATCGCACCGGGCGCTATCTGTGGTGGACGCCCTACCGCCTACGACGCTGGCCGCTCAGCACGACGATCCCGTAAGAACCTCTCGACCCACTGCTGCGTCAGCTCATCGGCCTGACGCCTGATCCCCGGAGCCGGCACCGACGCGGGCGCGCCGACGCCGAGAAAGTCCAGGCAGCCCCGCAGACCCGCCTCGTGGTGCGCGACCAGGTCCTCGTAGACGACGACATGGGGGACGACCCCGTGCCGGCCGAAGTAGTTCTCCCAGACGGCCGCGTCGCGATCGAGCATCCGCAGATGCCGGCGAATGTCGTCATAGCCGTACCGGGGAGTGACGCGCGAACTCCCCTCCGGCAGATAGGTCCCGTCCAGGATCCAGACACCGGTCTGCTCGGCCATGGCGTACGACACTGCCTGCCGCAACCGGTCCCTGCGCTGGATCCAGATGTATTGGGGTGCCTGGAGGATGTCGTACGGGTCGACCTCCAGCCTCCCGAGGTGCCCCGCGTGGATCCGCAGCCCGAACACGCCGTTGGGGCTCGTCCGGCACGCCATCAGCCGCCGCACATAGCCCGCCGCCAACTCCTGTGGATCACCGGAGTCGAACCCCCACCGCTCGAAGTAGTCCAGCACAAAGGCGTCGGCGAAGTAGTCCTCGGCGAACCCGGCCAGACCGGTGTGCCACAGGGCGCGGGCAAGCATATTGCTGCCGCACCGGGGGGTGGACGCGAGCACGTAGCGGACCGGCGGCAACCCGGTGAAGGGCGGGAAGTCGAACTCCGGACCGTTGGTCCGATAACGCAGCACCTTGACTTCCTCCCCCGCCTAAAGGCGGGGGATTCCAGCGGTCGCCCGCTGGGGTTCCTGCTTCACCGACGACCGCCCCGTCCGGGAGGACTCCC
>NZ_JBSFDB010000093.1:0-20701 GCF_053593695.1 Streptomyces sp. NPDC002144 | reverse complement strand
GCCGGCTGCCGGCGAACGCCGGTCCGCCCTGGCGGCGAACCGGCTCCTCCTGCCCTGCTCCGCAGGATCTTCGTTTCCTCCCCCGGCCGAAGCCGAGGGTATCCACGAAGGAGAGACCCGATGACGGATCGGTGCGGCGGAACGGCCTGACGGCCAACTCCTCGGTAGGTTTAGATACTTGAGGCACATCAGCCACATCCGACCCCTACATCCCCCCACGAGGAGACCTCGATGAAGGTGTTAAAGCGGAGCCGCGCCCGAGCGGCCCTGCTGGCGCCTGCCGCCGCCCTGATGCTTTTCGCGTCCTCAGGTACGGCCAGCGCGAACTCCAGCCCCGGCTGGGGTGACGACAAGCCCGACGTACTCTCTGACTGCAACCAGGGCAACGCCGACCTGTGCCAGTACCATGAGATCAACGCCTGGACCTCGTACGGCGACTGGCACGAGTCGAGCAACGTATTCTCGAACTGCTCGGGCACCGACAACGCCACGTTCCAGATCGCCAGCGCCTACGCGACGAACACCTCGTACTCGTACCAGCAGTCCACAAGCGTCGAGGTCAGCGCGGGATTCAGCGACACGATCGAGCTGGGCATGAAGGCCAGCACGGAGACCTCCGAGACCTGGACCCTCGGGGACACCCGCACCAATACGCAGACCGTCACCAGCACCGTCCGCCCCGGATACGAGGGCGGTTACTCGTTCCGTCCGCTCGTCCGGCACTCGCAGGGCTGGATCGAGGTGCACTACGGCAAGCGCGTCGACGGCCACTACTACTGGTACTACCCCGGCCAGGGTTCCGACGGCTTCCGTATCGACACCCCGGTCGCCTGGGCGGACGGCTCCCTCAAGGGCGAGCTGAAGTGGGAGACGTGGAAGTGCTGAGGCGGCCGGGCTGTTCCGGGTGGCCCTGAACCTTGCGGCACCACCCCGCACGCACGGCGTGAGAGGAGGGCCGGGTGCCCCCGGCCCTCCTGTTCGGTTCCGGCTACTGACCTGGCTGGCGTGATGTCGTCAGGGTGAGACGCCATCCGCTTGCCGCTCGGCAGGCTTGGTGAGTCGAACAGGTTCCTGTTCGGGTGATCTCTAGGTGGTCGGGGCATAGCCGCAGGGCCTTCCGGTAGCTCGGGGTTACGATCCCAACCAAGCAGCACCAGGAGGCCCTGTGTCGCAGTCTGTCGCGCTGCGTCCGTGGAGTCCAACGGGTCTTCTCCGGCGTGTGACTGTCTCGCGCGGGGGTTCGGCAACGCGGCGGACGGCCTGGACCGCGTCCCGTGTTACGGCTCCGCCTCCCGTTGAAGGCCGCCGCAGGCCGACCACGGTCAGCAAGCTCCGACCGCCTCTGCCACGACAGGTCAGCGGGCGGCCGGGCGCTGTGCAGTGAAGCCGCTGGGTGGCTTGAGGCGAGGCGGAAGTGGCTGACCGCAGAGCCCGCGGGCCGTCCTTGTTCCAGGCCCGCCGCCACCGCTGGATGGACCGGAGGCTGACCCGTAAGTGAGTGACCGCTTCGGTGAGGTGAACAGCCGCCGGAACCGAACGTCAACGGCCGGTAGGCACACCCGGCTCACTCATGCCCCGGCCTGCCCATCCTCGCAGACAATCCGGTGGCGGGGTCCAGGTGACGGACGTGCGGCGACCCACGTCGCTCGCCCGCCAGGGGCCCCGCCGGCGGCGGATCCGGTCACGACGCGGTGAGCACTCCAATACCGTCGGACCGGCTGGGACGATCGGAGGAGTCGGAAAGACCGGAAGGAACAGAGAGGTCGGAGTCCGGGGTGAGGTACTGGCCCGAGAGATGGTCCGCCTCCCCGGCCGCGAGCCGCAGCAGGGTCCGGCCGGAGTTCCACCCGGACCATCCGCTCGGCTGTCACCGCCGACGTATCAGCGACCGGGTCATCTTCGACAAACTTCTGCAACTGCTGCGCTTCGGCTGTTCTTGCGAGGCGATCGCCGACACGGCCTGCTCGGCCACCACGATCCGCAGCCGCCGCGACGAGTGGATCCGACTCGGCGTATTCGCCAGGCTCAAGCAGATCGCGTTGGAGTCCTACGACCGGATCGTCGGCCTCGTTCTCGATCACATCGCCGTGGACGGCTCCATCACCAAGGCGCCCGGAGGCGGCGAGGTTGCAGGCCGGTCACCGGTCGACCGCGGCAAACAGGGCTTGAAACGTTCGAGCATGACGGACGGATACGGCATTCCACGGGGGCGTGTCCCGGCCGGTGCCAACCGCCACGACTCACCCTTGCTCGCCCCCACGCTGGACTGCCCGGCCGACCTTGGCCCGTTACCCGATGACATCACCGTGCACCTGGATGCCGGCTACGACTCGGACAAGACCCGTGCTCTGCTCGTCGAACGTGGCTTCCACGCCCGCATCGCGCACAAAGGTGAGAAGGCCCACCGGTCCAGGTCGGTCAGCGTTGGTACGTGGAGCGCACCCACGCCTGGCAGAACGCCTTCTACCGGCTCGCCCGCTGCTACGAGCGGCGGGCCACCGTCATCGACGCCTTCTTCGATCTTACCGACACGATCATCACCGTCCGTAGCCTGATCCGGCAGGCATGGACGACTCACCGCTGGAACGAACGCCCACTTCGCCGACCGTGACGGTGCGCCTGTCGACCCGACCTCGTAGGCGCTGGCCGACGGGTACGGGATGGTCATCTGCGCGACACCCCGGCCAGGCAGGTCAGGGAGCAACACATACAGTTGTCTTTGTCTACGGGTGTGTTCGTGGTAGAGGCAGGAGTGTGGCTGTGCAGAGGGAGCCGCGCAGTGTCGTCGACGGTGCGTTTCGCGTGCTGCGGGCTCTTCCCGAAGCGGGGCGGGAGCATCAGGTGGCGCGTCTGGCGTACCTGACCGGGCTGCCTCGTCCCACGGTGCACCGGCTGCTCGGCCAACTGCGCGACTCCGGCGTGGTGACGTGGGCTGACGGTCACTGGGCCCTTTCTGCCTCGCTGTTGGGCCTGGCGCAGCAGGTGGAGCCGCTGTCGGGTCTACGGGCGGCTGCTTCAAAGGTCATCCAGGGTCTTCGGGCGGAGACCGGTGCCACGGTCTCCCTGGTCGTGCCATCGGAGGACTCGTTCGTGGCTCTCGAGATGGTTCCGGGCAGTGAAACGCTGCCGATTGACGCGCGCAGTGGGGCGCGGATGCCCGCGTCGACCGCCGCCGCGTTGGTCCTGGCTCCGGGCGCCCTGCCGGCGGCGCGGGGGCGGCCGTTTGGTGCCGCGGTCGACGACCAGGACGTGCTCGGGGGGTTGACCTGTTATGCCGTGCCGGTCGGCCTGCCCGGTGGGCGGCGGGCGTCGCTCCAGATCGCCACTACGGCGCTGCGGCCTGCGGAGAGGTTCGCGGCGCCGGTTCACCGGGCTGCCGTCGCACTGGAACGCAGGCTTTCCGTGCTGTGACCTGGCGGTTGTCCGTCCAGCGGACAACATCCCGTTCTGGCGGAATGTTTCCTCCATGGTGGGGAGGACCAATCCATCGATGGAGGGACTCTTATGGCGGAGCGGAAGATTGCCCTGGTCACCGGCGCGGGACGCGGACTGGGCATGGGCATGGTGAAACACTTGGGGCGCTCGGGCGTCGCAGTTCTGGGCACCTATTTCACCAGTGAGCGCGCGGCCGCCGAGGCCACTGGGCCGGACCTTGTCTTTTGCCAGCTCGACGTCACCCGGATCGACACGTTCGCGGATTTCGTCACCACTGTACGGAGCACGCTGCGGAAAAGCTTCGGCGTGGAGACCTTCGACTACCTGGTCAACAACGCCGGCATCGGCACCTACGTTCCGTACGCGACGACCACTCCGGACCAGTTCGACGAACTGGTCCGGATCAATCTCAAGGCGCCGTTCTTCCTCACCCAGGCGCTGCTGCCCCTGATCAATGAGGGTGGCCGTGTACTCAACGTGTCGACCGCTCTGACACGGGGTGTCGTTCCAGGGATGTCCGCTTATGCGGCGACGAAGGGGGCGATCGAGGTCCTGACCCGCTACCAAGCCGTCGAACTGGCCGAGCGGTCCATCCGGGTCAACACCCTCATGGGAGGGGCGGTCCTGACTGACTTCGGCGGAGGCGTCATGCGTTCGCTGGAGGTGCAGCAGCTTGCCGCCCGCACGATAGCCCAGGGCCGAATCGCCACGTCCGACGACATTACCGCCGCTGTTCCCGCCATCCTCTCCGATGCCTTCCAATGGACAACCGGCGCGATCATCGACGTTTCCGGCGGTCAAAGCCTCTGACACGCAGCTCTGCACGGAGGCTTTGAGATGCGCTGAGGAACAGCGGCACCTGACGGGGCCGCTCTTCACACTTCGATGATGTTGAGTGAGAGGTCGGGTGGATAGACGTACGGTCACAGTCGGCGGTTCGCTGCTCGGGCCCCCAACCGTACCTATCCGCCCGGCCTCTAAGTCCCACGGCCTCGGCTGAGCGGCGCGGCACGGGAGGCCCCGACGGCGTGCCCCATGCTAACGTTGCGCTTTTGCTGTGTCGCTGTGTCGGTGATCCGTTGGGTGTCACCGGCTGGCGGCCGCGTCCCTGCCGCGCCTTCCTCGGTACGGTCCCTTCGCAGGAAGGCTCTCTGTGAGCAAATCAACGTGTGCCGACGCCCGGCGGCAGGACGATGTGTCCGAGGCGTCGGGCGCCTCTTCGGCAGCGCCCACGGCGGCGTCCTTCGCCCAGCTGGGGCTGCCGGCCGAGGTTCGGCGGGCGCTCGATGAGCAGGGCGTGACTGTGCCCTTCCCCATCCAGGCGGCGGTGCTGCCGAACGCGCTCGCGGGACGGGACGTCTTGGGCCGCGGTCGCACAGGATCCGGCAAGACGCTCGCCTTCGGCCTGGGGATGCTCGCCCGGACAGCAGGGCACCGCGCGCAGCCGAAAGAGCCGCTGGCGCTCGTTCTGGTGCCCACCAGGGAACTGGCGCAGCAAGTCGGTGAGGCGCTCACCCCGTACGCCGAGGCGCTGCGGCTGCGGCTCGCGACCGTGGTGGGCGGCGTGTCCATCGGACGGCAGGCCGCCGTGCTGCGGGATGGCGCCGAGATCGTCGTCGCCACGCCCGGTCGGCTCCACGACCTCATCGAGCGCAAGGGCTGCCGACTGGGGCGGGTGCGCATCGCGGTCCTGGACGAGGCCGACCAGATGTGTGACATGGGGTTCCTGCCGCAGGTCACCGGCATCCTGGACCAGGTGCGTCCCGACGGCCAGAGGATGCTGTTCTCCGCCACCCTCGACCGCGACGTCGACCAGCTGGTGCAGCGCTACCTGCGTTCCCCCGCCGTCCACTCGGTGGACCCTTCGTCCGGCGCGGTGTCCGCGATCGAGCACCACGTCTTCGTCGTGCACGGCCCGGACCGGTACGCCGTGACCACGGAGATCGCCGCTCGGGACGGCCGCGTCCTGCTGTTCCTGGACACCAAGCACGGCGTCGACCAGCTCACGCGGCATCTGCGGGCCAGCGGCGTGGCCGCCGCCGCCCTGCACAGCGGGAAGTCCCAGCCGCAGCGCACCCGGACCCTGGCTCAGTTCAAGAACGGGCAGGTCACCGCGCTGGTAGCAACGAACGTCGCTGCACGCGGCCTGCACATCGACGACCTCGACCTCGTGGTCAACGTCGACCCGCCCACCGGCCCGAAGGATTATCTGCACCGCGCGGGCCGCACGGCCCGGGCCGGTCGCTCCGGCACCGTCGTGACACTCGTCCTGTCCGCACAGCGCCGCGAGACGAGCCAGGTCATGGCAGACGCCGACGTCACCCCCCAGGTCACCAAAGTGCGGTCCGGCGAGGCGGAGCTAAGCCGGATCACCGGCGCCAAAGCCCCCACCGGAAAGCCTCTCGACAGCGGGCCCGCCATACCGCGCCCCAAGAACCACAACGTCCCGTTCGGCGGCCTGGGCAGCACCAAGGACGCGAAGAGCGGTTCCGGTGGCAGGTCGTCGTCCCGCAAGAGCAGCGAGGCCCGCAAGCTCACGGAGGCCCGCAAGGCGGCCCGAGTGCGGCGCGGCGGCTGAGACCGGCTTCCCGCACTGCCGGGCAGCGTCGTTGCCTACGCTGCTGGACGGAAATGCAGGACCGGAGATCGGCAGGGGTGCACCGCACGGCGTCACACACGGGTGACCGTGCGCAGGCGGAGGCGTGCAGGCGATGGAGAACGGCGCGGACCTGCCGGCGGATCGGTGTCTACACCGTCGAGCGAGAACTGACCGCGGGCAGCATGGGGACGGTCTACCCCGCCCGGTCACGGGATGTCGGGCCGTCGCGGTCAAGGTGGCCCGCCCCCACTGGCGGCCGACCCGCACGTCCCTGAACGGCTCCGCGCAGAGGTCGAGGCCGCCCGCAGAGCCGGCGCTTTCCACACGGTTCCGGTCGTGGACGCCGATCCCGACGCGCAGGCGCCCTGGCTGGCCACCGCACACATCCCCGGGCCCACGCTCGCCGAGCTGATCAAGCGTCAACACTCCATGGCAAAAGAGCAGTTGCGCCGGCCGAGGCGCTCCCAGCCGTCCACGCCTGCGGGCTCGTACACCGGGATCTGCAGCCAGCCAACATCATCATGGCCGACGACGGCCCACGCGTCCGAGGCGGCCTTCGACACTCCCGGATACCTCGCGCCCGAGCAGGCGCAAGGCAACGAAGTCGGAGCTGCCGCCGATGTGTTCGCACGCGGGGCCGTACTCGTCCCGGCGGCCGGAGGCAGCGCGTCCGGCACCGGAACGCCCAGGGCCGGACCCAACAACCTACTCGCTCTCGCCACCCCTGACCGGCCGCGCGTCGCCCCCCCCGGCCTCGGTCGCGCCCCCCGCCGATCCCGGCCGCGTCGACGAACCTCTCCGGCGCGCCCCGGCCGAACCGTCGCGCACGCCCCGCGTGATCATCCTGCTGATCGAGGCCGGCCGTGACGAGCGCGGCTGCCTGGCGGACGAGCGGCTGGTCGACCCGGCCAAGACGCTTGCCCACCATCGACCACGCCTGGCGCGGCGGGGAGGCGGTCAGCCCGGGAATCCGACCGGAGAAGACCCATACGGTATCGCGGGCGACATCGGTCTGGATCGTCAACCGAACGACTCGAGCCCGGGTTCTGCAGGCCCAGCTGTCCCACTCCAGGCCGATGTCCCCGGCCCTGGGGACGGTGAGCGCGTGGCTCCAGCAGCCGGGGCCGGCGAACAGGTCGAGGATGATCCGCCTCTTGACTTCTCCCCCAGCTGAAGCAGGGAGATTCTTCCCTCGCGGGTTGAGCTTTCTGCTTCTCAGACAGCAGCTGCCCCGAACCAACGGCAAGGGACGTGGGTACGCCCAGCAGTCTTACGCCAGCTCCACAGACCTGACATCCCGCCAGCCCGGCGGTAGGCCCGGCCAGCTTGGTTATCGCCGGCCGGACGCCACAGAAGCTACCACTTATCTGCGGGTGGTTGGGGGTGAACGCCGATCCGCCTTGGCGGCGCATCGGCTTTCCCTGCCCTGCTCCGCAGGAGTCCGTTTCCTCCCCCGCCTGAAGGCGGGGATATCCACGGAGGAATCCCGATGACCGCCACCGCAGTGATCACCGGCCTCGGCGTCGCCGCACCCAACGGGCTGGGCGTCAAGGAGTACTGGACGGCCACGCTCAGGGGCGAGAGCGCTATCGCCCGGATCGAGCGGTTCGACCCGTCGCGCTACCCGGCGCGGCTCGCCGGCCAGGTGCCCGGCTTCGTCGCCGAGGATCACCTGCCGAGCCGGCTGCTGCCGCAGACCGACCGCATGACACGCCTCGCCCTCGTGGCCGCGGACTGGGCACTGGACGACGCCGGGGTGCGGCCCGACGAACTGCCCCCCTACGACATGGGCGTCGTCACAGCCAGCTCCAGCGGCGGCTTCGAGTTCGGCCAGAACGAACTGCGCAACCTGTGGAGCAAGGGCAGCCAGTACGTCAGCGCCTACCAGTCGTTCGCCTGGTTCTACGCCGTCAACAGCGGTCAGATCTCCATCCGCAACGGGATGAAGGGACCCAGCGGAGTGGTGGTCAGCGACCAGGCCGGTGGTCTGGACGCCGTCGCCCAGGCCCGTCGGCAGATCCGGCGGGGCACCCCGCTGATCGTCTCCGGCAGCATCGATGCCTCGATCTGCCCGTGGGGCTGGGTGGCCCAGCTGGCCGGTGGCCGGCTGAGCACCAGCGAGGATCCCGAGCGCGCGTACCTGCCCTTCGACCCGAACGCATGCGGTCACGTCCCCGGCGAGGGCGGCGCCATCCTCGTCGTGGAGGACGCCGAGGCGGCGCGGCGCCGCGGCGCCCGGCCCTACGGCGAGATCGCGGGATACGGCGCCACCTTCGATCCCCGGCCGGGCAGCGGACGCGAACGCGGTCTGCGCCGGGCGATCGAGCTGGCCCTGGCCGACGCAGGGGTCGCGGCCCGGGACGTCGACGTGGTGTTCGCCGACGGCGCGGCCCTGCCGGAGGAGGACCGCGCGGAGGCCGAGGCGATCACGGCCGTTTTCGGCCGCGGAGGCGTGCCCGTCACCGCTCCGAAGACGATGACCGGCCGGTTGTACTCCGGAGCGGCACCCCTGGACCTGGCCACGGCCCTGCTGTCCATCGCCGACCGGCAGATCCCCCCGACCGTCAACGTCCGGCCCGTCACCGACTACGGCCTGGACCTCGTCACCGGCACGCCGCGGCCCGCCGAGCTGCGCACCGCCCTGGTCCTGGCCCGCGGCCACGCCGGCTTCAACTCGGCCATGGTGGTCCGCTCCGTCGCCTGACGGACCGCGGCCGCCCGGCAACCGGCCGCACCCTGCGACCGGTCCGCATGAGGCGGAGCAATCCCTGAGAACAACGGAAATGGAGTAAGCACCGTGCAGTTCACCCTCGACGACCTGAAGCGCATCCTCCTGGAGAGCGCCGGAGCCGACGAGAGCGTCGACCTCGACGGCGACATCCTGGACCGACGCTGGGACGAACTGGGCTACGAGTCGCTCGCCCTGCTCGAGACGGGCAGCCGCATCGAGCGCGAGTACGGCATCTCACTCGACGAGTCGGAGGTCGCCGACGCCCACACCCCGCGCGAACTGCTGGCGATCGTCAACACCCAGCTCGCCACCACCGCCGCCGCCTGATCCACAGTCCCCGTCCGGTGCCGGCGGCCTGGCACCCGCACCGCCGGTACCGGGCGGCCCTCTGTCCCCGGCCGTTCCCCACCGCAGCAGCGCGCCTCCGGTACGAGCACCGCTCGCCGGAGACGGGGGCCGGCACGCACGGACCACACCACCCACCCCGCGCACGCACCCACCCCGGAGGAAGCATGACCGAGCACAACCAGCGAGTCGCCGTCGTCACCGGAGCCACCAGCGGGATCGGCCTGGCCGTCGCCAAGGAGCTGGGCGCTCAGGGCCACCGCGTGTACATCGGCGCCCGTAACGCGGAGAACGTCAGCACGACCGTCAAGCAGCTGCGTGAGCAGGGCGTCAGGGTCGACGGCAGCCCGGTGGACGTCCGCTCGGGAGCCGAGGTCCAGCGGTTCGTCCGGGCCGCCGTCGACGCCTTCGGCACCATCGACGTCCTGGTCAACAACGCGGGCCGGTCCGGCGGCGGCGTCACCGCCGACATCACCGACGAGCTGTGGGACGACGTGATCGACACCAACCTCAACAGCGTCTTCCGCATGACCCGCGAAGTCCTCAACACCGGCGGCATGCGGGACAAGAAGTGGGGACGCATCATCAACATCGCGTCCACGGCGGGCAAGCAGGGCGTGGTGCTCGGCGCCCCGTACTCCGCGTCCAAGCACGGCGTGGTGGGCTTCACCAAGGCCCTCGGCAACGAGCTCGCCCCGACCGGCATCACCGTCAACGCCGTCTGCCCCGGCTACGTGGAAACCCCCATGGCCCAGCGCGTCCGCCAGGGGTACGCCGACGCCTACGACACCACCGAGGAGGCCATCCTCGAGAAGTTCCAGGCGAAGATCCCGCTCGGCCGCTACTCCACGCCGGAGGAGGTCGCCGGCCTTGTCGCATACCTGGCTTCCGACACGGCCGCCTCCATCACCTCGCAGGCCCTCAACGTCTGCGGCGGCCTGGGCAACTTCTGAACCCACCGAGGAGACAACCGCTATGACGACCCGTCAGGTCGAGCACGAGATCACCGCCGAGGCCCCGGCCGCCACCGTCTACCGGCTGATCGCCGAGGTGGAGAACTGGCCCCGGATCTTCCCGCCCACCGTCTACGTCGACCACGTCGAGCGCGGCGACAGCCAGGAGCGGATCCGCATCTGGGCCACCGCCAACGGCGAGGCCAAGAGCTGGACCTCGCGCCGCACACTGGACCCGGGCAACCGGCGGATCACCTTCCGCCAGGAGGTCTCCGCCCCGCCGGTCGCCGCGATGGGCGGCACCTGGATCATCGAGCCGCTGTCGGACACGCGGTCCCGCATCCGGCTGCTGCACGACTACCGGGCCGTCGACGACGACCCCGACGGCTTGAAGTGGATCGACGAGGCCGTGGACCGCAACTCGCGTTCCGAGCTGGCGGCGCTGAAGACCAACGTCGAACTGGCCCACGCCGCCGAGGAGATCACGTTCTCCTTCGAGGACACCGTCCAGATCGACGGTTCCGCCAAGGACGTCTACGACTTCATCAACGAGGCCGGCCTGTGGGCCGAACGCCTGCCCCACGTGGCCCGCGTCCGCCTCACCGAGGACACCCCGGGACTGCAGACCCTGGAGATGGACACCCGCGCCAAGGACGGCTCGACCCACACCACGAAGTCCTACCGGGTGACCTTCCCGCACCACAGGATCGCCTACAAGCAGGTCACCCTGCCCGCGCTGATGACCCTGCACACCGGGGTGTGGACGTTCACGGAGAACGAACGGGGCGTCGCCGCGACCTCGCAGCACACCGTGGTCCTCAACACGGACAACATCACCAAGGTACTGGGGCCTGAGGCCACGGTCGCCGACGCCCGGGACTATGTGCACGGCGCGCTGAGCGCCAACAGCCGCGCCACCTTGAACCACGCCAAGGACTACGCCGAGAACAGGCGCTGACCATGACCGCGCACACGCTGGACACCGACGTCGTCGTCGTCGGCGCGGGGCCCGTCGGGCTGATGCTCGCCGGGGAACTGCGCACCGGCGGCGCCCGGGTGACCGTCCTGGAACGGCTGACGGCGCCCACCACCGAGTCCCGGGCCTCGACCCTGCACGCCCGCACCATGGAACTGCTGGACGCGCGGGGCCTGCTGGGCCGCATCGGGACCCTGCCGAACGATCCCCGGGGGCACTTCGGCGGGATACCGCTGGACCTGACGCTGCCCGGACCGTATCCGGGCCAGTGGAAAATGCCCCAGACGCGCACCGAGGAGGTCCTCGCCCAATGGGCCGTCTCGCTCGGCGCGGACCTCAGGCGCGGTCACGAGGTGATGGGCCTGGCGGAGCTAGAGGACCACGTGGAGATCGAGGCCGTACGGTCCGACGGGCCGGTCCGGCTGTGTGCGCGGTACCTGGTGGGCTGCGACGGCGAACACAGCACCGTCCGCCGACTGGCCGGCATCGGCTTCCCCGGGCACGACGCCGTCCGGGAGCTGATCCGCGCCGACGTCGACGGCATCAACATCCCCGACCGGCGCTTCGAGCGGCTGGAGCACGGCCTGGCGATCGCCGCCCGCCGGGGTGACGGCGTGACCCGGGTGATGGTCCACGCCTACGGCCGCGCACCGCGACACCGCACCGGCCAACCGGACTTCGCCGAGGTCTGCGAGGTGTGGCGGCACGTCACCGGAGAGGACATCAGGGGCGGCACCCCCCTGTGGCTCAACGCCTTCGGTGACGCCTCCCGGCTGGCCGCCCGCTACCGCGCGGGGCGCGTCCTGCTGGCCGGCGACGCCGCCCACCAGCAGATGCCGGTCGGCGGCCAAGCCCTCAACCTGGGGCTGCAGGACGCCGTCAACCTCGGCTGGAAACTGGCCGCCGTCGTGCGGGGGCGGGCACCGCAGAGCCTGCTGGACACCTACCACGACGAACGGCACGCCGTCGGCACCCGGGTGCTGGCCGGCATCGAGGCACAGACGGCCCTGCTGCTGGGCGGCCCCGAGGTCGAGGCCACGCGGTCCGTCCTCGCCGAACTCCTCGGCCACGAAAGGGTGCGACGGCACCTGGCCGGAACGATCTCAGGCCTGGACGTCCACTACGGCCTCGGCGCCGACGGCCACCCGCTGTCGGTCCCCGCCGGGGCACCGGGCACCCGCTTGGAGCCCACCGAAGTCGTCACCGACGGCGCAACCACGACGACCACCGCGCTGCTGCGCTCCGGCCGCGGGCTGCTGCTGGACCTCTCCGGCGACCCCGCCCGCCACATGGCCCTGAGCCGCGAGTGCGGCCCGTGGCTGGACCGGGTGGACCTGGTGGCGGCCGCCACCGGGCCGGACGGGCTCCCGCATCACGCGGACGCGTTCCTGGTACGCCCCGACGGTCACGTCGCCTGGACGTCGTCCGCCGGCCCGGACGGCCCGGCCCAAGCGCTGCGCACCTGGTTCGGCCCGCCGGCCTCCGCGCTGCGGACGGCGGCTCCGGCCCGCCCGGACACCCCGGGCAACCCGCGGCCGGCACAGCCCGGCCTCGCAGGGCACAGCAACGAACGGCACCACGAACGAGAAGAGGGAGACACACCGATGGGCAGGCTCACGGGCAGGACCGCACTGGTCACCGGGGCGAGCCGGGGCATCGGCCGGGCGATCGCCACCCGGCTGGCCGCCGAGGGCGCCCTGGTCGCCGTGCACTACGCGGCCAACCGGGACGCGGCCGAGGAAGTCGTCGCGGCCATCGAGAAGGACGGCGGACGGGCCTTCGCCGTGCAGGCCGAACTCGGCGTGCCCGGCGACGTGCACGAGCTGTTCCTGGGACTGGAACAGGGGCTGAAGGAGCGCACCGGGGCGACCGATCTGAACATCCTCGTCAACAACGCGGGGCGGATGGGCGGCGTACCCGTCGACACGATGACCCCGGACGAGTTCGACCGGCTGGTCGCCGTCAACGCCAAGGCGCCGTTCTTCATCATCCAGCGTGCCCTGGCGAACCTCGTCTCCGGCGGCCGGATCATCAACATCTCCTCCGGGCTCACCCGCTTCGCCAACCCCGACGAGATCGCCTACGCGATGACCAAGGGCGCCGTGGAACAACTCGCCCTGCACTTCGCGAAGGTGCTCGCCCCGCGCGGGATCACCATCAACAGCGTCGCGCCCGGCATCACCCACAACGGCAACCCGCTCTTCGACGTGCCCGAGGCGGTCGAGCAGATGGCGCGGCTGTCCGCCTTCAACCGGGTCGGCGAACCGCAGGACGTCGCCGACGTGGTGGCCTTCCTCGCCTCGGACGACAGCCGCTGGGTGACCGGCGCGTTCCTCGACGCCACCGGCGGCACCCTGCTGGGGTGACCGCACCGCCCCTCCGGCGGCCACCCGCGCGGCCGGAGGGGCGCGGCGCCCACCCCGATCCGTCCACCAGACTTCGGAGCGGTTCGATGAGATCTTCGACGCGTGTACCAGCCGCTGCCCCGGACGAGGCACCGGATGCCTGGAGCGCCGGCCAGTGGGGCCTGCTGCTCGTCCTGGCCGGGAACATGCTGATCGACTCCCTCGAAGTGTCGACGGCGATGGTGGCGCTGCCGTCGATCGGCAGGGACCTGCACCTACCCCTGACGGCCCTTCAGGGCGTGGTCAGCGGATTCGCCCTCGGCTTCGGGGCGCTGCTGCTCTTCGGCACCCGGGTCGTACGCCTGCTCGGCAGGCGGCGGGTGTACCTGGCCGCTCTGCCGGTCTTCGCCGCGGCGACCGTGGCCGGCGGGCTGGCCGACGGGCCCACACTGCTCCTGGCCACCCGGGTGGTCAAAGGTTTCTGCGCCGCCCTGACCGCGCCGACCGGGCTGACCATCATCACCACCGCCTTCCCCGAGGGCCGGGCCCGCGGGCGGGCTGTGTCGGTGTACGCGTTCGTCGGCGCCTGCGGGTTCACCGGCGGACTCCTCCTGTCCGGGGTGCTGAGCGAAGTCGGCTGGCGCTGGGCGTTCCTGTTTCCCGCACCGGTGGTGCTGGTCCTGTTCGCCCTCGGCCTGCGCCTGATCCCGGCGGACGCGCCCTCCGACGGAGGGCGCCGCCACTACGACGCGGCCGGCGCCGTATCCCTGGCCGGGGCCCTGGCCGCCCTGGCGACCGGCATCGTGCAGCTGCCCGGACGCGGCTGGAGCAGCCCGGTCGTCATCGGTGCGTTCTCGACTGCCGCCCTGCTCCTGGGCGCCCTCGTCCTCGTCGAACGCACCTACGCGGACCCGCTGCTGCGCCTGGGCCTCCTGGCCCACGGTGGGCTCCTGCGGTCCATGCTGGGCGCGGTCGCGCTCAACGGCTCGTACCTCGGGCTGCTGCTCATCGCCACCCTCCAACTGCAGACGACGCAGGGCTGGCCGCCGGTGCGCACCGCGCTGGCCTTCCTGCCCGCGAGCCTGCCGCTGGCGGTGACGGCACCATTCTCCGGCCGTCTGATCGGGCGGTTCGGCACCCGCCGGCTGATCGCCCTGGGCGCCCCGGCACCGCTGCTCGGCCACCTCCTCTACCTGCGGGCGCTCACCCCGCACCCGGCCTACCTCACCGACGTCCTGCCCACCATGCTGCTGGTCGGCATCGGCTTCGCGCTCGGCTTCACCGCCCTGAACGTGCAGGCCGCCGCCGATGTGCCGGCCGCGGACCGGCCGGCGGCCACCGCCCACTACCAGACGGCCGTGCAGACCGCCGCAGTCCTGTCACCCGCGCTGGTCACCGCACTGATGATCGCGCACCGCGCCCCCGTCGGCGTCCCAGCCGCCCAGGTGGCCGCGGGCTACCGGCCCGCGCTGTGGCTGGTCGTCGCGCTCGGCGCGCTGGGGATGGCCGCGGCGGTCGTCCGGCCGGCGCACCGCCCGGCCCCCGACCGCGCCGCCGGGCGGAGCCTCCCCGCCCGGCCATGACCCGGAAGCCTCCCGCTCCGGCACCGCTCACCGCCCGCCCGCGCATCCGCACCCGCCAGGCGAGAATCACAGGAGCTGAAACCCACCGCCAGCCCGGCGGTAGGCCCGGCCGGCTTGGTTATCGCCGGCGGACGGCATACGAACTACCGCTTACCTGCGGGTGGTTGGCGGTGAACGCCGATCCGCCCTGGCGGCGCATCGGCTTGCCCTGCCCTGCTCCGCATGAGTCCGCTTCCTCCCCCGCATGAAGGCGGGGGTATCCACGGAGGAATCCCGATGACCACAGTCACACCCGCGCCCCTCGACGATGCCGCACTCCCCACCCACGAGGGACTGGCCGAACTCACGCGGATCAAGGAGGAGGTGCGACAGGGACCCGACCCGGCCGCCACCGAACGGCAGCACGCGAAGGGCAAGCTGACCGCGCGCGAGCGCATAGACCTGCTGCTCGACCCGGACTCCTTCCACGAGGTCGAGCCGCTGCGACGGCACCGGGCCACCGGCTTCGGACTGGAGCACAAGCGGCCGTACACCGACGGTGTCGTCACCGGATGGGGCACGGTGCACGGCCGCACCGTCTTCGTCTACGCGCACGACTTCCGCATCTTCGGCGGCGCCCTGGGCGAGGCGCACGCCGCCAAGATTCACAAGATCATGGACATGGCCATCGCGGCCGGTGCCCCGCTGGTGTCGCTCAACGACGGTGCCGGCGCCCGCATCCAGGAGGGCGTCTCGGCACTCGCCGGCTACGGAGGCATCTTCGAGCGCAACACCCGCGCCTCGGGCGTCATCCCGCAGATCAGTGTGATGCTCGGCCCCTGCGCGGGCGGCGCGGCCTACTCGCCGGCGCTGACGGACTTCGTCTTCATGGTCCGCACCACCTCGCAGATGTTCATCACGGGGCCGGACGTGGTGCAGGCCGTCACGGGAGAGCAGATCGGCCACGACGGACTCGGCGGCGCCGACGTGCACGGCGAGACCTCCGGCGTCGCCCACTTCGTCCACGACGACGAACGCGCGTGCCTGGAGGACGTCCGGTACCTGTTGTCGCTGCTGCCGGCCAACAACCGGGAACTGCCGCCTCAGGTCCCCTGCGACGATCCCGGTGACCGTGACGGACAGGCGCTCCTGGAGATCGTGCCCGCCGACCCGGGCCGCAGCTACGACGTGCGTGCCGTCATCGAAGAGATCGCCGACCACGGCGAGTACTTCGAGGTCCACTCCGGCTGGGCGCGCAACGTGGTGTGCGCGTTCGCGCGGCTGGGCGGCGAGACGGTGGGCGTCGTCGCCAACCAGCCCGCCGCCCTCGCCGGCGTCCTCGACATCCACGCCAGCGAGAAGGCCGCGAGGTTCGTCCAGTTCTGCGACGCCTTCAACATCCCGCTGGTCACCCTGGTCGACGTACCCGGCTTCCTGCCCGGAGTGGACCAGGAGCACGGCGGCATCATCCGCCACGGCGCCAAACTCCTGTACGCCTACTGCAACGCCACCGTCCCCCGGATCTCGGTCGTGCTGCGCAAGGCGTACGGCGGTGCCTACATCGTCATGGACTCACGTTCCATCGGCGCCGACCTCGCCCTGGCATGGCCGGGCAACGAGATCGCGGTCATGGGAGCCGAAGGCGCGGCCAACGTCATCTTCCGGCGGGACATCCAGGCTGCCGACGACCCCGAGGAGCTCCGGCAGCAGAAGATCAAGGAATACCGCACGCAGCTCATGCACCCCTACTACGCCGCCGAGCGCGGCCTGGTGGACGACGTCGTGGATCCGCGCCACACCCGGCGAGTCCTGATCGACGCGCTGGCGATGCTGCGCGAGAAGCACGCCGAGCTGCCCTCCCGCAAGCACGGCAATCAGCCGCAGTGACTCACGGAGGCACCAATGCCTGACGCACGGGCGGACAGCGCCCCTCTCATCCGCGTCACCAAAGGCCACCCAAGCCCCGAAGAACTGGCCGCGCTCACCGTCGCCCTCTTCCTGCGCGCGGGCGCCCCGGCCCCCGAGGACGAGCAGACACGCGGCCCCGTACACCGCCCGGCCACCTGGCGTCGGCTGGAGCGGGCGCTGACCCACCGGGGGGCCCGCAGCTGGCGCGACGAGCTGCGGCGAACCCGGCCGAGATCCCAGCTCAGGAGCTGAGACGGCGCTCGCCGCAGCGGCCGCGCCGGACACCGAGCACAAACCGCCGCCGAACGGACGGCCGCCGGGCGTCGTCGTCGCGGCCACCCGCCACTGGCCGAGCCGGAACAGGCCCGGGCGCTCGTGGACCTGCCCCACCACGCGGAGGAGCGGAAAGGGCACTTCCGCGGCTTCATCTCGGCCACCCCCTGCCTCGCCCCGGACGAGCGGACCTTCGTCAACAACCGATATGAGGGGACCATTCGGCCTACGACGCCTGATGGCCGATCCCCACACCGCGGAGGGCCAGGGCCGGATCGCCCGCTTCAAGGCCGCTCCGCCCGACTACCTGGTATGCACCGTGGCCTCGGAGGCTTTCACGGCCTCGTCCCAGACCACGGTCCGAGACAGCCCCGGAGACCCCGTGTCAGACCTGCTACTCCCCCAGGAAACCCACTCCCAGCTCCCCGACACCCCGTGCGCCGAGCCCGTGCGGCCGCCGGCCGGCGGGACGGTCCCCCTGTCGGCCGGTCAGGAGCCGCTCCCCTTACCGCTGCTGGCGGGGACCGAGGACGCGGGCCCGGCCGAGTCGCACATCGTCCGCGGCATCGACTGATCCGCGCAGGGCCCCACCCCTACCCACCAAGGACGGAAGACCTAAGCACCATGACCCCGAACCCGACCGAACCCACCCCGAGCGGCGTGCTCGACCCCCCACCCACCGCACAGGCTCCCCCCGCCGGGGTGCGCGAGATCGTGCTGGACGCCGACGGTGTCCCCCTCTCAGGCCTGCTCAGCCAGCCGACGGACGGCCCGCCCCGGGCAACCGTGGTGGCCCTCCACGGGGGAGGGATGCGGGCCGGCTACTTCCACGCGCCTGCCCACCAGGGCCTGTCGCTGCTCACGCTCGGCACCCGGCTGGGCTTCACCGTGCTGGCGCTGGACCGCCCCGGTTACGGACGCTCGGCCCCACGCCTGCCGCGCGGGCAGACGCTACGGGAACAGTCCGCGACCGTCCGTGCGGCACTGGCCGACTTCGACCTACGCCATCCCGTCGGGGCGGGCGTGTTCGTCGTAGCCCACTCCTACGGCGGCAAGCTCGCCCTCGCCCTGGCCGCCGACGGCGCGGACCTCCTCGGACTCGACATCTGCGGTCTGGGCCACCGGTTCGCGGTCGACCCGGAACGGCTCGCCTCGCTGCACGAGCCCCGCACCGCCGCACTGCACTGGGGTCCGCTGGGCCTCTACCCGAAGTACACCTTCCGGCTCGCCGCAGCCCTGGTCGGCCCGATGCCGGAACTGGAGGAGCATGAGGTGCGGCTCTGGCCCGAGGTCTTCAGGCAGCTCGCCCCGCGGGTACGGATCCCCGTCCGGTTCACCTTCGCCGAGTACGAGCGCTGGTGGCGGCACGACGACGAGGCGCTGGCGGAGCTGACCGGCCTGCTCGCGGCCCCGAAGGTCTGTGTCGACCGGCTGCCGGGGGCCGGCCACAACGCCAGCCTGGGCTGGGCCGCCCGCGCCTACCATCTGCGGGCCCTGGCGTTCCTGGAGGAATGCCTCACCGGCCGCCGCCTCACCACGCGGGAACCCGTCGGCAGACCGGTCGGCGCGGCGGTGACAGGCCCCCGGAACCGGCCGTACACGGAGGTGGGCTGAGAGGCCAGTCCCACGTCGTACAGCACCGGGTACAGCACGCCGCCGACGGGCAGGGCCTCCGAGAGCCGACCGCGGCCCTGTGGCACGCCCCGAACCGGCGGGGGCCGCCGCCTGCCCCGGTGCGTCAGGCGACCCGGAGCCTGCGTGCGCCCGCACCCTCTTCCCCAGCACGTCGCAGGGGTTGGCCAATACGCAGCACTGCAGGGTGAGGTAGTCGCAGCCGACGCAGCCGTCGAGTTCGTCGCGCAGCTTCATCGGGATTCCTCCGTGGATCCCCCGCCTTCAGGCGGGGGAGGAAACGGACTCCTGCGGAGCAGGGCAGGGCAAGCCGATGCGCCGCCAGGGCGGATCGGCGTTCACCGCCAACCACCCGCAGGAGAGTGGTAGTTTGTATGCCGTCCGGCCGGCGATAACCAAGCTGGCCGGGCCTACCGCCGGGCTGGCGGGATGTCAGGTCTGTGGAGCTGGCGTAAGACTGCTGGGCGTACCAACGTCCCTTGCCGTTAGTTCGGGGCAGCTGCTGTCGGAGAAGCAGAAAGCTCAACCCGCGAGGGAAGAATCTCCCGGCTTCAGCCGGGGGAGAAGTCAACCAGGCCAGCCCACTCTCTTGTCAGGTGTCGACGGTCAGGTAATTGGTTCAGGCCGCCATTCCGTGAATCCCCAGGTGGACCTGCGACTGGGGGAACGTTTCTTGCGGGGATTGCCCTGGTATGGGGGCTGTGGCGAGCGAGGATGTGCTGTTTCCCGGGATCGATGTGCGTGTGACGGCGGTGCGCGTCACCGCGGAGCAAGTCGCCGTCGAGGGGGGGGCGTGCGGGAGACCGCCAGCCTGTCCGGACTGCGGTGTTGCGGGACGTCGCGTGCATTCCCGGTACGTGCGCCGTCTGACCGAACGTCCGGTGGTGGGACGGTCGTTGGTGGTCTGGCTCAGCGTTCGCCGCTTCTTCTGTGAGCAGGCCTCGTGTCGTCGGCGGACGTTCGTCGAGCAGGTTCCGGATCTGAGTGAGCGGTACCGCCGTCACAGCGTAGGACTACGGCGATGGATGCAAGGTGTTGCAACGTTCCTGGGCAGTCGTCCCGGTGAACGCCTGTGCCGGCCCTGCAGTTACCTACCGGCCGCACCCATCTGCTGGGCCTGCTCACAGCCCCAGTGGTGCCCGAGCGGGCACCTCGCGTGCTGGGCGTCGACGAGTTCGCCTTCCGCAAGGGCCGGCACTATGGCACCGTCCTGGTCGACATCGAGGCGGCCCGGGTGGTCGATGTCCTGCCCGACCGGGACGCAGTCTGTCAACGGAAACTTTGATCTCCCCAGTGGCGGACACGAGGTGCCACCCACTGGCGGACAGCAAAACTCCCCATGGACAGGATAACTCCCCACTGAGTCGGCGTGATTCTTCCGGGGTAGTCGTCAGTGCAGGGGTCTGACCCCCTTTCCGGAGGTGGCCTCGGTGAGGCGGAAGCTGTCACCCTGGGTCACGACGACGTGAGCGTGGTGCAGGAGTCGGTCGACCGTCGCGGTCGCCAGGGTCTTGGGCATGATCTCGTCGAAGCCTGACGGATGAAGGTTCGAACTGACCGCCATCGCCCGTCGTTCGTAGGCGGCATCGACCAGGCGGAAGAAGCCTTCGGCGGCGTCGGCGGAGACGGGCAGCAGTCCGATGTCGTCGACGATGATGAGGTCCGAGCGGATCAGCCGGGTCATGGCGCGGGCGAGGGAGTCGTCGACGCGGTGGCGGCGGACGAGGGCTCCGAGGTCCTCGATCGCGAACCAGGCGACCGTCATCCCGGCCTCGATGGCGGCCTGGCCGAGGGCCTCGGTGAAGTGGCTCTTGCCGGTGCCGGAGGGTCCGCAGACGCACAGGTTCTCTTTGCGGGAGATCCACTCCAGGGTCTTGAGGGAGTCCTGGATCTGCCGCGGGATGGACGAGGCGGCCTCGTCCCAGTCACCGAAGGTCTTCCC
>NZ_JBSFDB010000092.1:0-21427 GCF_053593695.1 Streptomyces sp. NPDC002144 | reverse complement strand
TGCCGGCCGGCGGCCACTGCTGGTGTTCTTCCACGGCGGCGGGTTCATCGCCGGTGACGTGGACAGCCACGACGAGCTGTGCCGGCTGTTGTGCACACTTGGAGACCTGCACCCCACAACCGGAACCGAAACAGCTGCCGTCACTACACCACTTGGTGGGACGCCACCGGATCACCGAAGGCGCATCGGCCTGCAGAGGTCGAAGTCGTCAAGGGGGGCGTCCATTTCAACGCGCAGGGCAGGCAAGACTCCCCCTACGAGTGTTGATTGCGCAACGCCTGCGGCGCACGGCTGCGCAATCGGCTCGACGTCTGCGCAATGCCCCGCTGAGCTGCGGTTCTCTTAATTGCGCAGCCAGCGGTTTGCTCACCATGGCACACCGCCAAGGCGCGCTTCTTAGCGCTGCGCCTGCGCGTGGTGGCGGGTCAGCGCCTGCCAGCGCCGTTCGAAGTCGGCGGCCTGCTCTGCAACGTAGTCGGGTGTGAGAGGCCGGTTGTGCTGCGCGGTGACCCCGCGGTCTGCGCACTCCTGCGCAATGGCGTCGAGGGACGGAGTTTCACTGCGCAATCGGTGTTCCGCCCAAAGGCTGTAGACGCGGAACGGCAGGAGGTAGCGGCGCAGGGTGGACGGACTGACGGGCTTTCCGCCGCGGCCGGTCATGCCCTTCTTCCCAGCGAGGTAGGCAGAGAGCTGCTCGGCCTTGGGCTCCTCGCCATGCTCGGACTGGTACTCGGCCCAGGCGAGGTAGTAGCGGTCCACAGTCGTGAGCCCTGCGAGCTCCCCGATCGCGCCGCCCTCGGCGGACGGATCGTCAATGGATGCACTCACCCGGGGACTGCGCCTCTCCTGAGCGGGGCGAGCGCCAGCCCCGGCCCGTGTCCTCTCAGACTCTTCCTCGTTCAGGAGGGGCGCGCCGACAGCTCCCTCGTCGGCGAGCGGCTCCGTCTCCTCGAACTCGCGCTGGCGGAAGGCCGAGATGAAGGACTCCAGGGCTGCTCCCGTGATGGGCTGGCCGTTGCCGCCGGTGATCTGGTCCCGCTCGTAGACGTACGTGGCGAGGTCGGCGGCATCGGGGGAGGTCCCGTGCTCCTGCGCGTAGGTGAGCCAGGCGTTGTAGAAATAGTCGTCCCATGCGCCGTCCGCGTCGTGCAGGGCTTCGGGTTCACTCCCCCGCCGGACTGCTGACCTGTAGCGCTGCTGGAGACTCTGCAGCAGGGGTTCAAGCTGTTCCTCGGACAGCGGCCTGCCGGCCGCAGTGGCGATGCCGTACTGGTCTTGGAGCCACATAGCGAACTGCGCGCTCGTTGGCTCGTGCCCGAAGGATGCCAGCCAGTCCTGATAGGCGGTGGCGAGGTGATGGGGACTCCCATGGTCCACCAGGCTGCGCGACGCCGCTGAGGCTGCGGTTCGCGGCTGCTCCACGAGGTGAGGCTGCGCGCCGCGCACCGGCCCCAGTTCCTTCACCTGGGCAACGTGAGCGCCGACTTCCGGGCTCTGCCGCTGGGACGGAAGCGGGGGCAGCTCGGCAGCGAATTGAAGCGGCGGCTCGTCGATGCCCGCCGCCGCGAGGCCGGCCGGGGCCGTCTCCGCCAGGGGGACGCCGTAGCGGGCCAGCCGCAGCGGCATCAGGGACTCCACCGGCGCCTTGCGGCGCCAGGCGCGGCCGAACCTCGAATGCAGCCGGGCCCGGTAGACGAGACGTTCCTGCTCCAGCTTGATGACCTGCTCGTAGGAGCGCAGCTCCCACAGCTTCATCCGGCGCCACAGCAGGAAGGTCGGGAGGGGGGACAGCAGCCAGCGGGTGAGCCGCACGCCCTCCATGTGCTTGTCGGCCGTGATGTCCGCGATGCGGCCGATCGCGTGCCGGGCCGCCTCCACGGCGACGATGAACAGGATCGGGATCACGCCGTGCATGCCCACGCCCAGCGGGTCCGGCCAGGCCGCCGCGCCGTTGAAGGCGATCGTGGCCGCCGTCAGCAGCCACGCCGTGGGCCGCAGCAGCGGGAAGGGGATGCGGATCCAGGTCAGGAGGAGGTCCAGGGCGAGCAGGACACAGATACCGGCGTCGATGCCGATCGGGAACACGTACGCGAAGTTCCCGAAGCCCTTCTTGATGGCCAACTCGCGGACCGCCGCGTACGAACCGGCGAAGCCGATGCCGGCGATGATCACGGCGCCGGTCACGACCACGCCGATGAGAACGCGGTGTCCCCGGGTCATAAGGGATATCCCGTCCTTCTCTTCAGCCACGTACCACTCCCCCAATCGAACCCGACCACTGGCTGTTCTCAGCCTCCCATGATCCGGAACTGATGGCTCCCGCTGACTCACCGTCAAGGACGGTTGGACGTAGAGAAGTGCGCGACGCGCGTCCTCGCACACAGACTGCCAGCCCATCAAGGTCAGCCGTGCAGATGGCCAGACGGAGCCATCTGGCCATCTGCACGGCGCGACATCAGCTAGCGGAAGCCGCCTGGCTGTCCCTGTGCTTGATGAGCAGGTCCAGCATGGTGTCGAACTCCTCCGACGGCATCTTGTGAATCAGCAGCTGTGCTGCAAGCGCGCCTTCTTCGTACGGGAAACGCTTGAGCTGCTGGTTGCCCGCCTGAGGGGGCTCGGCGTGAGTGGTTTGCACAGGGACGGTTGGCGCGGCCTTCCCTGAACCGTTGTCCGATGGCCCGTCCTCCGCAGCGCTCTGCCGCGAGTTCGTGGAACCGGCTGAGGCTGCTGCGCGGCGAGCCACTCGTTCAGAAGCCGGCGCCTCAGGAGAGGCGGCCGGGCTCTCCCATCGTTCGCCGTCAGTCGCGGCCGCTGCTTCGCTGCCAGCGACCGCTGATCGGTCAGCTGTACCGCCGGTGATTACGCCGTAATCACCGGCCCGGCTACCTGCAGTGGTGTCTTCGCCGACACCAGGCGCTTGCTGCGTGCTCCGGCGCTTCGCTGCCCGCGCCTCCTCTTCCTTGCGCGCCCGATTCGCCTTGAGCTCTTCCAGTGCGGCTTCCTGTTGGTCAACTGGCTTGTTGCCGACGGCGCGCAGCAGGTCGATGGGCTCTACGCCGATACGGGCCTGGAGTGCCGGAGCCAGGTTGAGAAGGGCGAGCCGCTGGGAGATCCAGCCCTGGGAGCGGTGCAGGCGTTTTGCCAGGGCTCGCTGACTGCCGTGAATGTCCAGAAGGCGCTGGAGAGCGCGGGCTTCGTCGAGCTCTTCGAGGTCCTGGCGATGGATGTTGGCTACGAGCGCGGACTCGAGGAGCTCTTCGGGGGTGGACCCCTGGTCGTCGCTGACCATCACCTTGAGCTGAGCAAGGCCCGCTTCGCGGGCAGCGGCGAGGCGGCTGCTGCCGTCGACCACGACATGGGTGGTGTTCGGTTCGAGGTCGGGTTCGCGCTCGGGGTTGGCCTTGATGTAGGCGTCTCGGTTCATCACCGTGATTGCCTGCTTTTGCCCGTGGGTCTTCAGGCTGCCCGCAAGGTCGGTGAGGTCGCCGAGGTCGGAGCGCGGGTTGTCCGGGTTGAGGCTGATCCGGTCGACGGAGATCTCTGTGGGTGCCGCAACGCCCTCAGTCGGGACACCCGTGGCGGCGGCCACTGCCTGGCGGCGTGCGCTGACCGGGCGCACTCCCCCGCCGAATCGTCCGGCGCCCAGCTGGTCGGCCTTGCTCACGAGACCTCCCTTGCCAACGCGCGCATGCCAACCGCCTGCTGCGATTTCGGTGCATAGGACAGCAGAGGCTTTTTCACTCGGACGGCTTCCTTCTGTTCCTTGAGGTCTCCGATGAGTCCCACGACCCGCGGATCCTTTATGTCCACCCATCCCTGAAGCGAGGAGGTGGCGATGTAGCCGCGGCGGGCGTCGTAAAGGTTGACGACGATGCCCAGGTAGTCGATGTCGACTTGCAGGTCACCGCGCAAGTCGTCGATCTGCGTGGTGAGCAGTTCGTAGGCGTCGGCGGAGCTGTCCTCGGCCTGGACGACGATGAGGGCCCCGGACTGGCCTGGCTTTTCGCCCTCGCGTCGGCGCCCGTAGTAGGCGGCGGCGTCCATGCTGAGGCCCAGGCTGGGCGGGCAGTCGACGATGATGACGTCGTAGTCGGCTTCGAGCGGCGCCAGTGCCCGCTCGAGGGCGGCTTCCCGGGCCCGCACGGCGGACAGGCGGACGTCGAGCAGGAAGGCGTCGTTGCAGGCGGGCAGAAGGTGAAGTCGGCCCTCGAACGTCTCCTCGTCAACGGAGAGGATGAGGTCGCGTAGGTCGCCCTTGGGGTCGCCGGCCATGTGATTGGTGAGGCTGTCACCGTTCATCGGCAGCGGTGTGCCGCCCAGTTGGTTGGTCAGGTGGCATTGCGGGTCGAAGTCGACGAGGAGCACCCTCAGACCCAGTCCGGGCAGATTTTCGATGTCGAATGGGTCGTCGTCCGGCTTGGCTTCGTCGTCCGTCTCGCTCGCACGCAGGGCTTTGGCGAGGGCCTTGGCCACGCGTACGGCGTGCAGCGAGTTGGGGTCTTCGGCCAGTGCCTGGCCGAGCCCGGCAGTGATGGCAGTCTTGCCGACACCACCTTTCTGATTGCAGACGACGATGCGGCGGGTGATCGCGGGCCGTTCGATGTCCGGGGCGGGGTTGGCGTCGAGCCACAGCTGGACGGCTTGAGCGAGGCCCTGGATCAGCGAGACCCGTCGGTCTGCGGCGATCTGCCGGAACTCCTCCCACTGCCCGGAGGGGAGGAAGGTGGAGAAGGAGTCGGCGCCGGCTGTGTCGATGGCGGCCGGGGTGAAGGCGAGGCTGCACCAGTCGCTGATTCCTTGCTCGACTGCGGCCTGGATCTCGATGCCGTGCTGGGCGGCTCTGATTTTGAGGTTCTGCCGGAGCCATCCCGGCAGTTTGGATACGACCTTCTCGCGGTCGCTGGAAGTGGCTGGCGAACTCATGGAGGACACCATACTAACGCGAGTGATCAAATACAGCATCGACGCGTTAGCTAGACCAAGTTGGAGGCAACTTGGCCATCCCATGCTGCTGACCTGCATGGACTGGATCGCGTGAGACACGCGGACTCAACTCGTTGAGAAGACGGCAAGTCTTGTGGCTGCCGCATCGCGTGCCACGGCTAGGACTCACTCGCTCCTGAGCCGGACCAGACGGCGAGGCCGCCTCCAGGCAGTGACGCGAAGCGCCATCCTGTCGGACCCGTTGCTTGCCACGCTTCGAAGGCGGAATCGGGTGAGCAGGTCAGGTGGTGGCCTGAGTCGAAAACGAGACGAAGGGTGCCGGCCTTGAACGCGACCGCCGACAGGACCTTTGCTCCGAAGAGTGCAAGGGCCGCGGCGACGTCCTGCGATTCCGGGTTCAGGAGCACGGACGGGTTGGCGTGGGCTGTCCCGTGCGAGAGGTTGACGGGTGCTTCCAATGCGACCTCCCAGTCAGAGTCGAAGGCCAGCACGAGCCGGAAATCCACGCTGATCTTGGTAATGCCCCTGCCGCGAAGGTTCAGGAGCCACCGGTCCTCGTGTTCGACGGGAGTCTCTTCCGTGCTCACTCCTGCACCTTGGCTGGTTCGGCAGTCGAGAGCCATGGGATTTTCACGTCCGTGCCCCGCGTCCACGTACGACGACTCGATGTACGGCCCCGTCTGATCCAATCCAGCCGGTACAGCCATCCAGCACCCCCGCGCCCTCACCTGTGCGACTCGGTTCGCTGAGACGACTACACGATGGAGTTAATCAGGACAGGCGTGCCGTCCGCTCGTCTGCCCTAGCTCTGACAGCCAGTCTAGTGATTACGCCGTAATCACTAGACCCCGACATGCAGCCACCGCGCGGAAGACGCAGCTGTCCTTTGACATCCAACCTAGTCGCCCCAGGTCAAGGCATCGCACCGGACTAACTTGGCTGTCAAAGGACAGCTGTGTCGGCATTGTCGGGCGCGAGGGGGGAACGACCACGGCTCCCGTCCGCGAATCGTGCTTACCCGCCCGGAGACTCGTGCGCCGAGTGGCGGCCCGACACGCCTACGTGGACAGCTTCGGCCAGCCCCTTCGACCTCAGCCCTCGCCACTTACGCGGGTAATCCGTCCACGACCGGCCGGCTGGCGATCCCATCACCTATCGGCGACGCACTCGCAGCACGTTCAGGCGGACGTAAGTACGGCAGGACCATCCACACCACTTCGCGCCCGCGCCGGTGCTCGACGAGGCATTGCTCACCGGGGCTGAGACTCCGACACCGCCTGGGTGATTACGCCGTAATCACCCAGCGGCCGGGGCAGCCGCGCGCACAAGTGATTACGGCGTAATCACCCCACCCCGAAGTCCTTTGGAGGTGCTCCTACTGGGCCGTGCCGTCTGCGTCCGTCACGCCCCAGCAGGAGCACCTCCGTTGTACCGGACGCGCCCACCCGAGAGGGCAGATACCCCGAGAACCCAATCAAGCGGCCTGCGCGAACTGCGGTTGTCCGAACCGGACATCAAGCAGCGGAATTGAGTCTCATCAACTTCCCAGAAGGGGTGGAGGAGGCTGACCTGTGCCAGGGATCGATGACGGGTCCTGGTGGGCGGTGTACGGGATCACTGCGCGCTAGCCGTCCACGTCGGAAGCGCGGACGGATTGACCTCGTGGGAGCCGCGACAACAACCCCAGGCCCCCCAGAGGGCCGGATATGCCAGGATGCCCCTGCCGCGTGTCATCCGGGGCGCGGCGGTATGTACGAGGAGGCCGCTTCCGGTGCTGAGCGATGCGGTGCAATTCATCGAGCCGCCCCAGAACGCCGTCATGATAGGCACGGGCAAGGGCGGAGTCGGCAAGAGCACTATCGCCGCCCACAAGGCCGCGTGGCACGCTGCCCGCGGCGAGCGGACCCTCCTGATCTGTATCACCAGCCAGGACGACGACGACTTGGGCATCGAACGGTTCAGTCGGGGCATCCGGCCCGAAGGGCCCTCAGTCCTCAACGGCCTAGGCCTGTACAGGTCCATCCAGGAACGCACTCCCCTGGTGCCCGTGCGCGAAGTTCGTCCCAACCTCGATGTCGTTCCCGGCGGCGAAGCTGTCGGCGAGCTGCTGACGTTGCTGACCGCGCGGATGCCGGTGGAAGGCATTCACGTCGTATCCTCCCTTGCGCGCGCGCTCGCTCCGCTCGCCCCCTGGTACGACCAGATCGTGTTCGACAGCGCGCCCGAGCAGGACAGCCTGGAGCAACTGGCCCTGGCGGCCACGCGATGGCTCTTCGTGCCCACCCGCTCTGATGACACGTCTATCCGGGGCATGCGGCGTATCGCCCGCAACTACAAGCTGGTGCGCAAACAGTTGAATCCCTATCTCCAGGTCGCCGGCGCGTGCCTCTACGGGTCGAATCCGAGCGCGACGCAACTGCATGACGAAGTACGGGCGGAGGTCCTCAAGGAGCTCGGACCTAGCACACCGATGGCGTCCGTGGTCGTCGGCTACCGCGAGATGCCGGCCGTCAACGCCCGCCGGAAAGGCCTGACTTTCGGCGAGTACGCCGCGCTCCTGCCTACCAGCGCGAAAAGCTACGACGTTGCGGCCGGCCGGGCGTCACGGGCTGATGTGATCCCCCCGTCCATCCAGCCTCTGGCTCAGGAGATGGACCTGCTGACTTCAGAAATCGACGCACTCTGCAGGAAGGCTGCCAGCTGTTGACTTCCTCCCCTGCCTAAAGGCGGGGGATTCCAGCGGTCGCCCGCTGGGGTTCCTGCTTCACCGACGACCGCCCCGTCCGGGAGGACTCCCGTTGAGGTCTTACACCGTCTCCACAGGCAGACGCCGCCAGCCCGGCGGCCAGGATGTTGCGTGCCGCGTTCACGTCGCGGTCATGCACCGCGCCGCAGTGCTCACACGTCCACGCGCGGACATGCAGCGGCAGCTTCGCCGCGACCGTGCCGCAGTTTCCGCACAGCTTGGAGCTGGGGAAGAAGCGGTCGATCACGACGAGGTCGCGCCCGTACCAGGCGCACTTGTACTCCAGCATCATGCGCAGGTCCGTCCAGGCCGCATCCGAGATGGCGCGCGCGAGCGTGCCGTTCTTCAGCAGGTTGCGGACGGTCAGATCCTCGATCACGACCACTTGGTTCTCGTGGACGATGCGCGAGGTCAGTTTGTGCAGGAAGTCCCGGCGCCGGTCAGCGATCCGCGCATGCACCTTGGCAACCTTCCTGCGGGCCTTGGCCCGGTTCGCGGAGCCCTTCGCCTTGCGGGACAGCTCCCGCTGCGCCCTGGCCAGACGGGCGCGATCCCGCCGTTCGTGCCGGGGGTTGGCGATCTTCTCCCCGGTGGACAGGGTCACCAACGAGGTGATCCCGGCGTCCAGGCCGACCGCCGCCTGCGGGGCGGGGGCCGCGGCGATGCTGTCGTCGCAGAGCAGGGACACGAACCAGCGTCCCGCCGCATCCCGGGACACGGTCACCGTGGTCGGTACCGCACCCTTGGGCAGGGGGCGCGACCAGCGAATGTCCAGGGGCTTTGTCATCTTCGCCAGTGTGAGCTGTCCGTCGCGCCAGGTGAAGGCGCTGCGGGTGTACTCGGCCGAGGCGCGGGACTTCTTCCGGCTCTTGTAGCGGGGGTACTGCGCGCGCTTGGCGAAGAAGTGGGCGAACGCCGTCTGCAGATGCCGCAGCGCCTGCTGCAGCGGAACGGAGGACACCTCGGTCAAAAAGGCGAGTTCCTCGGTCTTCTTCCACTCGGTCAGCGCGGCGGAGGACTGCACGTAGGAGATCCGGCGCTGCTCGCCGTACCAGGCCCGGGTCCGCTCCTCCAACGCCTTGTTGTACACCAGGCGGACACAGCCGAACGTGCGCGACAGCTCCGCCGCCTGCTCGTCCGTGGGATAGAAGCGGTACCTGAACGCCCGCTTGACCTGCTCCGCCATACCTCACACCGTATCAGCTCCCGTGTGAGCGCTGGGTGTCGGCCGGCTGCCGGCGAACGCCGGTCCGCCCCGGCGGCGAACCGGCTCCTCCTGCCCTGCTCCGCAGGAGCTTCGCTTCCTCCCCCGGCTGAAGCCGGGGGTATCCACGAAGGAGAGACCCGATGAGCGGCGTATTCGACGAGGACCCGGCAGACGCGCTGGCGCAGGGGAAGGGACTGGTGGGCGGTGGGCTAACCACGATGCTGCAGGAGGCCACCGTCGTGGTGAAGGCGCCGGTCGGCACTACCCTGGAGTCCATCCCTGAACCTCGCCTCCCGGCCGGCGAGGGTGAGCTCTCCGCTCAGGAGAAGGAGACCCTCGAGGCATGCAAAGCTGGGATGAACAACCTGCACAACGCCTTCTGGATCGCCGGCAAGTCCTTGGAGACGATGGCCTCCGGCAACTTGCACCGTAACGAGGGCTACGGCAACTTCGCCGAGTTCGTGTGGGCGAACTGGGAGATCTCCGAGTCCCAGGTGTATCGGCTGATGGACGAATGGCGCATCGGTGAGGAGCTGAATCAGCTTGGCCATCGGCCGCGCGAGTCACAGATCCGGCAGTTGACCGACATCAAACGGTCCGCTGGCGATCGGGCCGCTGTAGCGGTCTACGACGCAGTCGCCCGTTCCGGGAAGCGTGTGACCGCCAAGCTCCTCGAGCAGGTAGCCCGACAGTTGCCGCCGCTGACGGAGGAGTTGTCGCCGGCGCAGATCGGATCAATGGTTCGGTCGGTGCTCACTCCCCCACCCTCGTCATCGGGAGCCGACGACGCTCAGCCTGGGCAGGGCGGACGGTCAGGGAGTGACAGCGCTGGAGTCCACACCATCACCTCGCTCGGCCGGGACGAGGACTCCCCAATTGGGGAGTTGGGCGACACGCATGGTGATAGTGACGTCTCGAGTGCAGTGTCGGAGGATATGGAGCGACTGCAGGAGACGCTGGCCCTTCTTCGCGAGGCGGCCAAAGGTCTGAGTAGGCCCGCGGTGAGGCGTGCGCTGGAGGAGTCCCCGGCGGCAGCTGTCGCTCTGCTGGACGCAATCGCGACCGACCTCAACAAGATTGGCCGCGCGGTTGCGGTGCGTCGGCCGAACTAGCGGCGAGACGAGGAGCATCGGGCGGAGTCAGAAGAACTGGCGCCGCCCTTCGTCGCATGTCGCTGCTGCCTAGCGTTGCGATGCACTTCGACCGATCCATGGCGCTTACCGCCACGCTGACCGGACTACGCTCTGGCTGCGGAAGCTCTGCTCAATGCGCTTCTACGTGCATAGTTTCCGCTCGTCTAACGGGCCGAGCGGGGGCGGTGGCCAACGGGCAACTGGAACGGTGCATCCGGGGGGCTTCGTTGAGAAACGGGATAGGACCGCTCAGTTCGATCGCTGCGGGATAACAGTCAAGGGCCTTCTCCAGCTCCAAGGCGTCGAAATGCTCTGGAGGGTGGTCGCGGCGGGCCAGGCGCCGGTGCAGTCCGCCGAGCGTGGCCCAGGTTTCGGCGTCGGCAGCATCGAGTTGGACGGCGCGGGCGAAGGCTTCCGCGGCTTCCTCAGCGCGCGTTCGGCCTCTGCGTGGCGGTTCTCCTTACGTAGGGCGACTCCCAGCTCGAAGTGGCCGCGGAGGCTCGCAAGCAACCCCGCCCGTGGCCAGGCGGTGTCCAAGGCCGGTCGGATGTACTCCCTCCCTTCTGGCACTTTCGGGTTGGGGGGAGCGGCGCCGCGTCACCGCGCGGAGCGCTTGGGAGCTGATGGAAGCGGGGGGAGGAAGGCGTCGAGGATGGCATTGAGGAAGTCGCTGCGGTTCGGGAAGAGGTAGGAGTCGCAGAACGCGTCGTAGACGGCGAGTTCGCGTCCGGAGGGACGGAACGACTGCTGGGTGCGGCTCTTGGTGCGTCCGCGCTCCACTCGACGGTTCGGGACGTCTCCGAAGAGGCCGTCCTCGTCGAGGTCTTCCTCAGCGAGGGGTTGTTGCTGGTGCCGGACGTCTTCTCGCAGTTGTTGGAACAGATCGTTTCTTTTGGCATGGAGAAAGGCCCGGCGGACGACGACGGCGTTGGTAGGTTCGTGGCCGGTGGCCAGTTTCTGGGTCGTCTGGTACTGCTCGAACCGTCTGCGCACTTCCGTATCGACCATGATCAGGCATGGGAAGGGGTCCTGGGAGTCGGCGCGGGAGTGTGCGGCGGGTGTCGGGTTGTGCGGCGCAGCAGGTCTGGGGGGCTGCTGGGGTGGCGCCATGTCGGGTAGGGCGGCGGCAGTCGGCCGGTGGCCCGCTGCGGCGGCGTCGATTGGGCTTGCCGGATGTGCGGGAGGTGCTGGGCGCCGGGCAGTGGGGGCAAATGCTGCCGCAGCAGCCTGAGGAAGGGCGAAACCGTCGAGGCTTCCGTCGTCCTCGGGCAGGCCTCCGCTTCTGGTGTTGTCGCTCGCGGTCGTTTTGCTCATGCTGCATCTCCTGCATGGTGGTGTGCGGCGTCGAGATTTGCTTTGGCCTGGAGGACTTCCATCGCGAGTGACTTGTAGTCGCCGGCCAGGGCTTTGATGGAGCGGTGCAGGGCGGGATCGAGGTCTTTCAGGCCGACGAGTTCCTGGGGGACCTTGCCTCGGGATCTGCAGGCGACGGCAGCGGACTCGACGTGTCGGATGCACTGGTCAAAGACCGGTGCGTTGCCTTTGAGGTCGGCGGTGAGTTGGTCCTTGATGTTGGACTGCACCTTGGTGGCGGTGGAGTTCGTACCGAAGACGGCGACGCCGAGGAGCCGTAGCGCCGGGTTGAGCGTGATGGCGCGGGCGAAGCGCCGCGCTACGGTGCGGAGTCCCTTTCGGGAGGAGGGATCACTGCGGGAGGGGATGAGGACCATGTCTCCGGCGACGAGTGCCTGCAGCTGCAGGGTTTCGCTTCCGGGCGCGACGTCCAGGATGATCACGTCGTAGAGATGGCGTACTGCGTCGAGGGCGGAGGCGTACATCCCCATCCAGGCGGTCTGGTCCTCCGGGGTGTTGGTGAACCTGGCCGCGCGTCGCTGGCAGTACAGCTCTTCGATGATGTCTTCGAGTGCGGCACCACCTGGGATCACGTACAGGTTGGGGCGGGCCTCGCCGGTCGGTGTGAGCGGTTTGCCGTCCAGGATGGCGGCTGCCTGGGCCTGTCCTCCGTCGTCGAGGTCGCTGCCGGTGAATCCGAGGTCCTCGCCATTGTTGCCCTGCTCGTCCATCTCCATGAGAAGGACGCGGAGTCCGAGCATGGAGAGGGCGACGGCCAGAGCGGCAGAGAGGCTGCTCTTGCCGACTCCCCCCTTGCCGTTGACGATGACGAAGATCTTGGAGGCGTGGAGGCCCTCGGCCATCAGGTGCAGTCTGCGCTGCAGAGCGGTCTTGACTCTGCTGAGGTCGACGATGCCGAGTCCTTGGAAGGCCCGGTTCACACACCTCACCTCTCATCTCATAAGGAACACAATGTGATGATCGACGCTAAAGGTGCATGTGTACTCGCCCAGTGCGACACGCAGGCGGGCGACGAAGAGCGCAGGCGTATTCCCCTGATCAGGCCTGACGACCAGCCCGAGACGGAGCCTTGCAGGTCGCAGCGCACCTGGCACGCCATATAGGACGGCTCATAGCGTCGCTGCGGAGACGGAAGGACAACGTCTACGAGGCTCGTCGGCCACTGCATCTACAAGACCCACGGACAATGCGCTGCAGCGCATGAGACTCCCCAATTGGGGAGTCGAGTGCCACAGCCTGCTCTCGCAGGAAAAGGGATCGCCGCTGGCGCCGAAAGCAGGCATCATGGGAGCCCCTATGTAGGTTCATCCGGCCACAAGCTCGGCCGCAGCCGCGTATGCCAGTTGAGCCTCGGGAGTTGCGGCCGCCGGGCGCCCTGTCGTCCGTTCGATCTTCCTCAGTTCTCGGACCACGGCCGCCACATAGGTCCTGAGACTGACGATCCGGGTCGCCGTGGTGCAGTCGGGGAGGACTGTGGCGACCTCATCGAGCCAGTCGGTGACGTCCGCACCATCATCCAAGCCGGCCCTCTGCTCGACCAGCCGCCGTGCGACCGGCACAAGGAGCTCATGGCGGCGAACCGCCTCATGCTCTATTCGACGCGCCTCGGCCTCGCGCAGCGCCGTCTGCCGCTCCGCCTCGAGCACAGCTTCTGGTGTGCGGCGCACAGAACCGTCAACACCTCGGGCAGCATCAGTCAGTGCCAAAGCGCGGAGACGAGTCGCCTTGTTGTACGCGGCGCTCGCGGTCCTCACGGCCAGGGCCGGCACCAGTTGGGCCCACTCGGCGTTCGCTTTTCGGGCATCTTCGATGGCCCTGGCCTGATGGATGTCGGCCTGTTCGCGGATGTACTCCCACAGCTTCACGCGCGCGATGGCAGCCGCACGGCGCGCCTCTGTGCTCCGCAGTGCACCAGCGTGAGCTTCGAGATGGAGAAGAGCACCGTACAGCTCTTCGTCCGCAGGCATCCGGCTCAGCGATTCATCTTTCGCGTCCTCGTGCAGCTGGCGCAGCACCCCGACCAGTGCGGCGGCGTCGAGAGGCCCAATCCGGGTGCGCGGCTTGAGCAGGGGCTTTTTCACATCCAGCTTGCGAGAGGTACGTGCTGCCATCCCTCGAGTGTGCCGCCTGGTGCTGATTCACAGAATGTGAATCGACGAATTGTGTCCGTCTCGACATGACTCCCCAATGGGGGAGTGATGCGCAACCATGAGCCTGAGCACGGTACTTGTCGTCTTTGCGTGACTTTTGTCGTACGGCGCCTTGACCTCGGCAAACGCCCTGCTCGGAGCGTCGTGTATCGGCTCCTGGAGGGGGTGACGACAGGCACTGTGCAACTCTCCCGACAGATGTCGTGCAACTACGGCTGCCAGCCGCAGGTCGGAAGGTCGACGCACGACATTTACCGTGCTCCGGCACACCATGAGCCTGGGAATGGTTAGGTGTCGCATTTGCACGACACCAGTCCTCATCCGCGTCCGACCTCTTGGTGCGGGTGTGAGCCGTGACGTGCTGGTTGGAACCAGGTCACGAGAGTTGGAACCAGTCCGGCCGGCACTGACTAGGCTCAGCTCCATGTCCGCGCCAGCCCCCGACCCTCGCATGCAATCCTTGATCAACCGCCTCGGGCCGGGGGCTGTGAGAACGGTGAAGGTCACCGGGTTCGACGGAGCGGACGTCCTGGTGCAGCTCGTAGAGGCCGAAGGAGAAGGGACTGAGATCGGGCGGATTCCTCGAGAGGAAGCGTCGATGCGGCGGATGGAGCATCCATCCGAGCTGTTTGAGGTCGGCCAGAAAATCGATGCCGAAGAGATTGGGCGCTGGCGCGAAGACCAGCTTCACCTCTCTGCCAGGGCGTGCGAGATTCCAGCCTTGCGGGCCTTCCTCCTCGCGCTCGAACGAGGGCAGATCGTCACCGGGACAGTCTCCGAGGTTCACAACTTCGGGGTCTTCGTTCATGTCGACGGTGAACCGGACGGCCTGTGCACCGGCTTCATCCGGGTGCCGGACCTGACGTGGAGCTGGATCAGCCACCCCTCCGAGGCAGTCGAAGCCGGCCAGCGGATCACCGCTAAGGTGATCGTTGCGGAGACGCGCTCCGGACAGGTCACACTCTCCTTGAAGGCTCTGCAACAAGATCCGCTCATTCGGTTCGCGGATCAGGTCGGCCGGAACCTCACCGGGCCGGTCACCAAGATCGTTCCTTTTGGTGTGTTCGTGCAGCTTGCTCCCGACGTTGTGGGCTTCCTTCATCTCTCCGAGCTGACTGACAAGCCGGTCGAGACCCCGGATCAGCTAGTCAATGAAGGCGAGCTGATCACTGTGAAGGTCGCCGAGGTCGATCTCCAGCGTCACCGAGTGCGGCTGGGTGCCGCTGGCGGAGCGGACAGAATCTGGCGAACTGAATCCAAGAAGGCTGACAACTCGGGTCGATGGCAAGAGGCGTGACCACTTGGTGCCAAGAAGCGTGTCCCGCCGACCAGAAAACACCAGCGCGCAGGGCCTCATCAGTTCCAACTGAACGTGTCCAGGCTCAAGGTGCACTCGGGTCGCAGCTGGCGTGTGGCGGCGGAAAGGAAGCCGGCGAGAAGGTGGTCGCGGACTGCGGTAGGGGAGGGGAAAGCGAGCAAGTCGGCAGGCTCGCGCAGGTAGGCCAGTGTGTCAGGATAACGTTCCTCGTATGCGGCGGCGAGGTTGAGCCGCCAAGGGGTGCTCAGAGCGCAAGCCAGCACGGCGCCGGACGGGCGACTGAGCGCGCTGAGGACCGGGCTCCAGCGTTCGGGGTTGCTGCTGCGGGCGGTCAGGTAGGCGTGGGCCTGCGCAGGGGTGACAGGGTTGATGTCGATTCGGGCGGCCGCCTGCACACGGACCCCCAGAGTGGCCAGGTACTCGTACTCGGCGGTGCGGCACGTGAGGATGAGGGGGGCGCTACCGCTTGGGTGGGCGTAGGCGTTGATCTGCTGGACGGCGCGCACGGCGTGTCCGAGACCGGGCGGAGTGGCATCCGTATCCATCTCGTTCAGACCGTCGAGGACGGGGAGAATGCGGTGCTGGTCGATCAACATCGCCACCTCGTCGGCGGTGAGATAGTCCTGGAAATGCTCATGGACCTGGTCGATCAGCCAGTCCCTCAAGCTAGATTGCGTGTCCCAGCCAGCCAGGGGGATGCGAACCGGCACGGGGTCGTTCGGGCGCAGGGGTGTTGTGGTGAGCAGGCCCAAGATGATGTAGACGTAGCCCATGTCGTTCGGTGCCACGGCCGCGACGGCGGCGTGGTTCAGGTAGTCGCGTAACCAGCTTCCCGAGCGGCGTGCACCAGCTTCAGCGTGATCGATGTGCTCCCTGTGTCCGCTCCAGTCAACCGGCCTGGTTTGACACGCCGTCGTCACCACAGGCAGCTGCCACCGCTACCTCAACAGGACGCCAGGCAACTGCTGTCTGCCAGCGGGACAAGCAGCCGCCGTGTCCGGCGCTCAGTCGCTTCAGTCGCTTGGGTCGCTTGCTGGATCCGGACAGCGACTGAAATTCCCAGCGACCCAGCGACTGTTCAGTCGCTCAGGCTGGACCGAGAGATAACTGCTGGTCAGAGCTTTGTTCATGCGGCAGGAGCGACCGAAGCGACTCGAGGCGCGCATATATGCCCGGTGTAACTGTGTGTGCGTGTGCGTTATATATGTAAGGCTTCAGTCGCTTCAGTCGCTGTTTTGGGTTGTGCACCCTCCCTGACCTGGTGTTTTTTCGCCGCCTTGAGAGCAGCGACCGAACGGTCCTGGGTCGCTGAGCCGTTTGCTGAGTCGCTGTGGGCGGGTCAAGCTGCAGCAGGATCGGGCACAGCGTCAGGGTTGTTCCGCATGTGCTGCACGCTCCCCCGGGGCGAGTTCGCTAGTCTGTGTCCGTCGTTGAGTCGCTTCGGTCGCTGATAGGGGGCGCGCATGTCTGCTGAGCTGCAGTTTCCCCGCAGCGACCAAAGACCGGCTCCCGGCGGCAGGCCTTCAGTCGCTGGCTCTCTCGCCACCGCGCAGCTGTGCGCCCGCCGGGGCTGGCCGGTGCACCCCCTCGCTCCGGGCCGCAAAACGCCTGCCGCGAACTGCACCACCTGCCGCGAAAGCACCCATGCGCCGGCGGAGTGCCCATGCCTACGCGCGGGCCGCTGGTGCCACAGCTTCCACGCCGCGACCCTCAACCAGGGCCGTATCCAGCAATGGTGGGGCCAGAACCCCGAGTTCGGAGTCGGCGTCTCCTGCGGCCCGGCCGGCCTGGTCGTCATCGACATCGACGCCCACTCCACCGAACCCCCCGCACGGGACCGCATCCTGCCCGGCATCCCCATCGGCGACCACATCGACCTCACCGGCCTGGCCAACGGCTTCCACACCCTCGCCGTCCTCGCGGCCCTGCGCGGCCAGCAGAGCCCCGCCGACGACACCAGCACCCTGCGCGTACGAACCCCATCGGGGGGAATGCACGTGTGGTACCGGGCCACCGACAACCGGCCCTGGAAGTCCTCCGCCGGCTCCAGCCCCGGGCGGGCCCTGGCCTGGCAGGTCGACATCCGCGCCCACGGCAGCTACATCATCGCCCCCGGTACCACCACACAGGCCGGTACCTACACACCCGTCGACGACGTCCGCGAACCCGCCGCTTTGCCCCTGTGGCTGGCGCAGGAACTCGACCGCACCGGACACCTGCCGGCCCCGCACATCCCCGCTCCTCGCCCGGTGCCGCCCCGCGCCCAGCAAGCCGTCCTGGCCGCTGGCGGCCGCCGATGGGAGCGCACCCTGGCCGCCGTCCTGGCCCCCGTCGAGGCCTGCGGCCAGGTCGCCGAGGGCGCCGGCTTCTCCGACACCCTCAACCGCGCCGCCTACACGCTCGGCGGCCTCATCGCAGCCGGCCGGCTCGAGCGCCAGGACGCCGAGGACGCGCTGCGGCGGGCCGCGGCCGCCGCCCGCCCCGGCCAAGAGCTGCGCATCGAGCAGATCATCCGCAGCGGGCTCACCGCAGGCCTCAACAGGCCCCTGCACGCCACCGGGAGGCGCCCGTGACGTCCCCCGGCAACGAGACTCTCTTCGAGTTCGACCCCGAAGCCGTCGCCGCCCAGATCCGCGCCCAGACCCCCGCCATCCCCCGGCCCGCCCAGGCCGACACCGAACGCCCACCGGCCGGACACGCCACCCCTGCCGGACTGCTGCCCGACACCCTCAGCGAACGCGGGAACGCCAAACTCTTCGTCAGCCTCTACGCCAACGACTACCGCTACGTCCCCAAGATCGGCTGGTACCGGTGGGACACCACCCGCTGGCAGCTCGATGAGGACGACACCGTTCTGTGGGCCGCCGGCGACCTCGCAGAGAACATCGCCGACCACGACCCCCTTGGCCGCTTCACCATGCAGGCCCTGCACAAGCACCGCACCCGCTCCATGTCGACCGCCGGCATCAACTCCATGCTCACCCAGGCCCGCTCCGCACCCGGCATGGTCCTCGCAGCCGACCGCCTGGATGCCGACTCCTACGCCCTGTGCACCCCCCAAGGCGTCGTCGACCTGCGCACCGGGCTGATCAGCGCTCCGAACCCCAACACGCACTTCCACTCCCGCTCCACCACCGTCGGCCCCCAGCAGATGCCCATCCCGCGCTGGCTGCGTTTCCTCGCCGACACCTTCGGCGACGACGCCGAAGGCCAGGAAATGATCGACTACCTCCACCTGCTCCTCGGATACTCGATCACCGGTGACGTCGGCGCCCAGATCCTGCCCTTCCTGTACGGCAAGGGCAGCAACGGCAAATCCGTCCTCCTCGACGTCATGATGAAACTCCTCGGCGACTACGCCGACGCCGCCCCGCCCGGCTTCCTCATGGCCCGCCCCTTCGAAGGCCACCCCACCGACCTCGCCGAACTCCACGGCCGGCGCATCTACGTCTGCTCCGAAATCAGCCCCGGCGACAAATTCGACGAAGCCCGCGTCAAACTCCTGACCGGCGGCGACCGCATCAAAGCCCGCCGCATGCGCCAAGACCCCTTCTCCTTCCAGCCCACCCACAAACTCTGGCTCCTGGGCAACCACAAACCCGAAGTCGGCACCGGCGGCTTCGCCTTCTGGCGCCGCATGCGCCTCATCCCCTTCGAACGCGTCGTCGCTGACGACCGCAAAATCGACAACCTCGCCGACCTCCTCGTCGTCGAAGAAGGCCCCGGCATCCTCGCCTGGCTCATCGACGGCGCCCGCCGCTACCTCGCCAGCGACCGCGATCTCACCGGCCCCGAACGCGTCCGCATCGCCACCACCGCCTACGCCGAGACCGAGGACCACACCGGCCGCTTCTACGAGGAATGCTGTCGCCTCGCCCCCGACCTGCGTGCCGAACAAACGGCCCTCTACGCCGCCTACACCACCTGGTGCCACAATGAAGGCGCACTGGTGATGTCTTCGCGCGCGTTCGCCGCACGCACCCGCGAACTCGTCGGGCTTGCCTCGCCCAAGGAAATGAAGGTGTCCAACCAGCGCAAGTACTACCCGGGCATCGGACTGCTGACCGACGAGGAGAGGGGCGCCGGCACATGAGTTCCCTGATCGACCCGGACGAGATCAGCCACGAGACCGAACTCGTCTGGCTGGAAGACATCGACAACCTCGACTACGTCCGCCAGAGCCTGGACCGCCTGCCCACCCGCAAGGGCCGCCCCACCTACCGCCGTGACGGTCGCCTCATCGGCTGGGCCAACCTCGCCCCCACCGCCAAAGCCTCCCGCGCCTCCGGCACCTTCCGCCGCCGCGTCTTCTGGCTCCTCCCGCACGACCGCGACAGCCAGCCCGACGGCGACTACGCCAAAGGCGCCCCCTCCGAAGCCGTCGACCCCCGCACCCTCGAACCCCGCGTCAAGGGCTACAAAACCGAACGCTCCCAAGGCGGCCCACCCTCCGCCGCCATGCAGGAACTCGGCATAGAGCTTCCGCTGTAACCTGCCGAGCAGGTGGATTAGCTAGATTTCGCTATGGAGCCACGCGAAGGCTTGGTGGTCGCGAAGCATGGGGTAACAGGGCGCGTGGAATTTACCGTCATAGGCGGACCGTACCGGCCATCTCGAAAAGCCGATCGAGGCAGCAGAGATCATCCAGTTCGCGGACCTGGTGCTGCGCCAGGTCGAGCGGGCCAAACGCCGCATCGGCGGGGCAAACGCGTAGAGGGCGCACACGGTGTGGGGTCTGCGCAGCCGTCGGCCCTCCCGCGGGAGGCCGGGAGGGGCAGCGCAGTCCCGCCCAGGTGACAGCACACGGGCGGGGCCATGGGGCGGGGCCTCCGCCTGGGGAAGGAAGAGGATCACCACGGTCACAGGATGGCACTGGATCCGGTCGCGTGGCGGGGGCAGCCTTGGCATCTCCAGGTCGCCCCGCCTTCCGCGGGTCATCTTGTGGTGGGCCGCTAGCCGCGCCGACAGTGCGCTCGAAGACGTATCCCCATCATGTCTACCGGCGGTAGAATCGGCGCCATGAGCAAGCCGACGAGCATCAAAACCAGCGAGGAAGTGCGCGACCGGCTGCGCATCCTCGCGGAAGAGCGCGGCACCACCATCACGGAGCTGCTGGAGGACCTCGCTACCCGGGAGCTCACGGCGGCCGAGCGGGAGCAGCGCGCTGTTGAGGCTGCCCGGGAGCTCGGCATCGAGTACACCGAGCAGGTACAGCAGGCTGGCCGGGACGCCTGGGCGAAGATCCGCGCCCATCAGGGCGACGTCGCCGCATGAACCTGACGGCCGTCCTGGACCACACGGCTCTGGCCTCCCTGTTCCGTGCGGATCCCTTCTTCACCGGCCTTTACATCGAGGCCTCGCGTGGCACTGGCCGAGTCATCATCCCGTCGCTGTCCATGCTGGCGGCCGAACGGCAGGTCGCCGGTGCCGGCAAGCACGCGGCGTCCCTGCGGTTCGCGGAGAACGTGCCGTTCACCGCGGCGCATGCGGTGGATGCGATGAGCTGGAAAAGCGTCGACTGGCCGGTAGCTCACGCGGCAGCGATCGCCTGGCAGGCGATGAAGGCGGGGGAACCACTTACTGTCCTGTCGCTGGAACCCGAGCTGTACGCGGGCACCGGCATCACTCCGCTGAACCCGACCTGACCTTCGGCCTGCGGATCTGCGACGTCGGCCGTAGGCCTGTGCCCGCTGGTCAGAGGCTTGCCGGACGGGCGCTGCTGGAGGAGCTGACCCCGTACGCGCAGGAACTGATGGACAACCCGTTCGACGCCAGCGGTGACCTCGACTGGTCGGCCGCCTCGGCCCGTGCCGGCCGCAAGATCCGCCGTCTGTGCTCGCGCCACCGCCAGGTCGTTCCGGCCGACGCCGGCGACATCGTGGCCCGCTTTCCCGAAGGTGTACCAGCCGGATGCTGAGCCGCTCTCTGGCCCGGCTCCCCAAGGACTGCGAGTGGATCATGCGGTACCTCGGGTGCAACGAGCACTGGCACCAGGACATCAAGAAGGTGTTCGGAGCCCCGTACCACGACGGCAGTGGCATCGGCCTGGACGTACTGGATGCGCGCGCCTGGTACCGGACGGTCCTTATGGGCGTGGTCCCCGGCCGCTGAAGGAGTTCGGCGACTAGGATGCCGAGCACGACCCGAACTGCTCGCAGGTGAGCATGAGGTCACCGCACTGGACGTCAACGGTGCCTACCTGAGCGCGCTCAAGACGCATCTGCCGATCGGTCAGTTGGAGCACTCCACCGGCAATCACCACGACCGGCGCCGCGCCGGCGTTCACCTGATCACCCCGCCCGTCTGGGAAGACGACGCGATTTTGCCGAATCCGATCGGCTCCCGGGACGAGCCCGGCCCGCTGTGGGTGACCGAACCGACCCTGTGCCTGCTGCTGCGTCTGTCCGGCCCGAAGTACGGGCTGTGCGAGCCGCCGGAGATCCACGAGTCGTGGACCTCGGGCGCGACCGAGGGGCTGCTGGAGAAGTTCCGCGTCGCCCTCAAGGACGCCCGCGAGCGGGCGATCGCCGACGGCGACGAGGTGACGCTGGAGTA
>NZ_JBSFDB010000091.1:0-21429 GCF_053593695.1 Streptomyces sp. NPDC002144 | reverse complement strand
CTCTACCCCGGACTCCCCGAGAGCGCCCCCGCGCTCCCCAACACGACGAACACTCCCACCAGTTGATCGGCTACACCATCACGCGGGACACGACCAGCGGCACACGGTGCGCGTGACCGATTCCCGGATGGTCAGGTCTTCGTGGACCTCCACCCGAACATGTCCACCCCACCACTGACGCCGGACGAGATCGTTCCCCGCGTCCTGCGCTCCCTCGGCGCCGGCCCGGTGGCCGATCATCCGGAGGAGGCAGCTGCCCGGTTACGGGACGCGCTGAGCAGAAAGTGCATTCTCGTCGTCCTGGACAACGTCGACAGCGAGGCACAGGTGCGCCCACTGCTGGTGGACGGTTCGTGCCACGCCGTGCTGGTGGCCGCGCGCCGTGAACTGCCCGCTCTTACCGGGCAATTTCGTCAGAGTATCGATGCCCTCAGCGACACGGACGCCCTACGGGTGCTGCAGGACCTGCTCGGCACCGCCCGCACAGCTGCAGAGCGCTCGGCCGCGTCCAGAGTGTTGCGGTTCTGCGGCGGTCTGCCTCTGGCTCTCCACATCGCCGGGCTGTGGCTGTCAGGGCGACCGCACCGGTCGCTGCGTGATCTGGCGGACCGGTTGACCAACGAGCAGGACCGGCTTCGCTTCCTGCGCATCGGCGATCTGTCGCTGGAAGCCAGTGTGGCGGCCTACTACAGCTCGCTGCCGACTCCGCTCCGGGCCGCATTGCTCCGGCTGAGGAACGTGAACGGCGACTTCAGTGCCGACGACATGGTGACTGAGGTGACACCGTCACCGGGAATGGCCGCGGACCTCCTCGATGAACTGGTCGACCGCCACCTGGCGTATGCGGTCACAGCGCCCCCCGACGGCCGGCGGCTGTACCGGCTCCACGACCCCGTGCGTCAGTACGTGACCTACGGCCCGGTCGGCTCCTGGCACCCGGATCGCGTCAAGGGCCGGATCTGGCTCCCCCGGCAGGCTGCGCACAGTGGCTGAGAAGAGGAGGGTGAGCCTCCCTTTCGCCGCCATGAACGCCCGGCCGAAGCCGATACCATGCCGCAGGCGGAGTGCTCCCAGTTGCTCGGAGTCAGCCGGACGGCGTGGCCGGCAGAGGGATTCCCCACGCGATCCGGCCGCAGGACATCACACTCAGCGAGGCACAAGCGTCGCTGACCGTTGCCCTCAGGACCCGTGGGTGACGCTGACCCGCACGGTCAGCGAGCCCCTGTTGTCCTCGGAGCACGACCCGGCGGTGTCGTTCATCCCCAGCTGCAGGGTGCCCTTTCCGGCAGCCAGGAAGGTCAGCCTCTGCCCGACGGAGTGAACCGGGAAGTCGTTCTCCCCCACGAGGCGCGCCAGCAGGGAGGCGAACGGGGCCGCGGACTTGACCTTGCAGCTGTTCGCGCCGGACATCGCCTTGTCGGTGGCGGCGTCGTATCCGCTCGGCCCGGTCAGGGGCCAGTTCCGGTAGTCGGCGGTCCACTGTCCCCTGACGAAGCGCACGGTGACCTTGTCCCCCCGCTGCACGGAGACTCCGGCCACCGGCTGCCAGCTGTTCGCCGCCTGGACGACCTGGCTGACGGTCGTCGTCCTCGGGCCGTCCTTGGGCGGCAGGGTCCCGGTGAGGAAAAGACCGCCCACGACGCCTGCCGCGAGCAGGGCAGTACCGGCGAGTGCCCACACCAGCCGCTTCGGACCCGCCGAGGGGGACGCCTGCCGGGGAGTGGGCCTGAGCGATGTGGTGTGCAGGACCGTCGGCACTGTCTCCCCGGCCGGTACGAGCCGCTGCTGGCCGCTGGTCACGGTGTCCGCGTCGGCCAACGCAGTGGTCGGCCGCGCCACCCGCACGGTCGCCGACGGCAGCGGCCCCGCGTCCGCCTCCCCCGCCGCGACCCGCTGCAGCGCGGAACGAGAACCTGCTGCCGAGGGGCGCTCGTCCGGGGACTTGCGCAGTAGCGCTTCGATCACGGGGCGCAGCGGGCCCAGCCGATCCGACAGAGCGGGTTCCTCGTACGCCACCGCGTGCAGCGTCGCGGGGCGCGCGGGCCGACGGAAAGGAGACTGACCACCGCAGACCGTGGCGAGGGTCGCGCCCAGTGACCACAGGTCGGAGGCCGGGCCGACCTCCGCTCCCATCACCCGCTCCGGCGCCATGTACTCAAGGGAGCCGACCAGTTCCCCGGTGGTCGTCAGGAACTCGCCGTCGTCCAGGGCCGCAATACCGAAGTCCGTGAGGACGGCGCTGCCGTCGCGCCGCAGCAGGACGTTGGCGGGCTTGACGTCGCGATGCAGGGTACCGGCGGCGTGCACGGCCGCCAGCGCGTCGAGTAGCTGTAGCCCGAGTGCGGCGGCGTGTTGCGGTGCGAGCGGTCCGGACTTGGCGATGTGATGCGCCAGCGATGGTCCGTCGACGAGTTCCATGACGATCCACAACCGCGCCACGCCCTCGACGAGGTCATGGATGCCGACCACGTGCGGGTGCGGCACCCGGGCGACCGCGCGCGCCTCACGGATTGCGCGGCGGATCCGGACGCGGTGCTCCTCGTCGCCGTACGGAAGGATATGCAGTTCCTTCGCGGCGACCGGACGGTCCAGCAGTTGGTCATGGGCCCGCCATACCGTGCCCATGCCACCCCGGCCCAGGACCTCGTGGAGCTGATATCGGCCGGCGATCACTCGATCCGAGCCGGATTCCGAACGACTCGCCGCCTGGTGATCGCTATCTCCGGATATCACGGACTCTCTCACGTTTCTCTTCCGGCGGCCTGGGCGCCCGCCGGGCGTCGTTGTCTTCGAACGGGGACGAGCATAGCGGAGCACTTAGATGACCTTGTGCAGTCAACTACCTTGAACTGAAGGGCCTTTGGCGGGAGTAGGTTTCAAGCTCCCTGAGCTGGGCGTTGGTGCGCCGGGTCCGGCGGAGGCGGTCGGGCAGCGGTGTGCGGGCGTCAGGCAGCACACGGTGGGCGAGGAACAGCGTCTTGAGGAACAGGCGGATCACTCGCTCGCGGCGCGGCCCGAGCCAGCCGATCCGGTGCAGTTGGCAGACTCGTTCCCCAGCGAGGTAGCGGGTCAGATCACGGCCGAAGGCATGCAGTGGGGGCGGGAACCAGCGCTCGGCGAAGAAGTGCATCATCGCGGTGGCGACACGGTGCCCGGAATCGGTCGGCTCGTAGGGCCGGGAGTCGAATTTCCGGGCGAACTCCTCCATCGCCTGCCAGTCCTCGGGGAAGGGCTCCTCGGCGAGGGGCCCGGATTCGCGTTCCAGGACGCGGAAGACGGCCTGCGCCCAGTGGTGCCAAGCGCGTCGCATGTGTTCGGGCATACCGGGCAGACCCAGCGAGGTCTGGAGCCGGTGAGCAAAGGTGGCCAGCAGGACCAGCGGATAGACGAAGTCGTCGATGTCGTCGAAGTTGCCGGGTAAGTTGGGCGTTTTCCGGGCCACGGCCAGATGGATGCGATTCAGCCGCTCAGCGGCTGCGCGGCCCGCCGAGCTGGACACGCCGTCCACCATCCAGGCCACCAGGAAGTCGTTGCCGTCCTGGAAGCGCCGGTATGGCTTCGTCTCCAGTTTTCGCGTGTGGTCCAACGTGGCTGCCCCGAGGGACGGTTGCATCATGTGCATGGTTGCCGGATAGATCATCATCGCCAGGGCGAACTCGGGCACCCGGTGGCTGACGTAGAGCGCGATCATCCTCTCCCACTCGGTGTCCGGATCCATGCGGGCCAACTCGCGATCCACCCACTTGTAGCCACGGCGCAAAGTTGGTTCCTCCACCTCAAGGCCATGGGTGATCTGCCGTGGCCGCTACAGGAATTGATGCCAAGTCGATGGTGCTGCACCGAGAGACGCAGCCGTGACGAACCGGGTTCCCGGTGCCAGGCGTACGCGTCCGGCTGTCGTGGCCGGCCCGGGCGTGCTCCTCGGGGCATCCTGTCCTGAGCGCGCAGGCGTACGACGGGCCGGTGGCGGTGCTGGACTCTTGAGACGCCGTGCTCCCAGGCCCCGGCTCCCGCACCGGGGCCTGGGAGCGGTTTCGGTGTGTGTCGGGCGTGCGTGCCGCGCGGCCTGCTACCAGCCGACGGCGACCAGAAGCCATTGCGGGTCGGCATGGGAGATGAACGAGGACTGGCCGGCCACGTCGTCGTAGGGGAAGCCGTAGGCGAGGTGGTTGATGGCGTTGTCGTGCCAGAACTTGGCGTAGTAGTTCGCCGGTGCCGCCTTGTAGAACTGTGCCGGGTCGGACTGCTGGGAGGCCGGCAGCGTGGCGACGTGGCGGTTGAGGGCAGCGCACATGTCGGGGTTGCCCGCCAGGGAGGCGGCGCAGCCGAAGATGTCGGAGGTGGCGGCGTTCACGGCCACGGACTGGGCGTAGGCGGTGAAGTAGTTGGCGTTGGCGCCGCCCGCGCGGAAGCTGGGGTCGCTGCCGGGCGCGATGATCCGGTAGGGGGCCTGGGTCTGTGCGAGCACCTTGAACTCGTTCGGCACGGCGTCGGTGAAGCGCTGGAAGGTGGTGGCGCGGTCCTCGGCGAAGGTCTGCCGGTTCTCGCCGACCTCGACGTCGTAACCGTCCTTGCTGTGCAGACGCATGGCCAGTTTCAGACCGAAGGCGTCGACGCGGGTGGTGTTGCCGTTGAAGACGTTGTTGCCGACCGTGAACTCGATGAAGTCGAAGTAGGGGCTGTTGGGCGAGCCGAGGTAGAAGTACATGCGGCCGGCGGAGTTGGCCGGCATGTCGAGGTAGGGCTGCTCGGCGATGGAGTGCGTCTGGCCGTTGAAGCTCCAGTACACCTGGCTGTCGGGGTACTTGCCGTTGGTGCGGTTGAGGATCTTCACCTCCACGGCGTTGCTCGCCGGGGGTATGCCGCTGGTGCTGCCCCAGAAGTCGTCCGGCGGGGTGGTCCCGCCGGGGCCGTAGACCTGGAACTCCCACAGTGAGTAGCCGTACGGGGTGCCGCGCGCTGTGCCGTAGACGCGGACGTAGCGGCCGCTGCCGGAGATCGTGAGGTTCTGGGTGCCGCCGGTGCCGTTGGTGCTGGAGTAGACGGTGGTCCAGGTGTTGGCGTCGGTGGAGGTCTGGATCTGGAAGGCGGTCGCGTAGGCGGCCTCCCAGTTGAGGCTGACCCGGCTGAGCTGCTGGACGGATCCGAGGTCGACCCGTATCCATTGCGGGTCCGAGAAGGCCGAGGACCAGCGGGTGCCGGTGTTGCCGTCGACGGCTGCGCTCGCGGGGAAGGTGCCGTTCTCGGTCGAGGAGGCGGTGGCCGGCCTGCCCTGGGACAGCAGCTGGTCGGCGGCGTGGGCGGGTGCCGGGGCCAGGACCGCGCAGAAGGCGGCGATCAGGGCGACGACCAGACCGAGGATCGCGTGGTGGCGGGCGAGGTCGATCAGTGGTCTGTGGACGGGTGCGCTGACGGAACTCTGCATGCGGGATCTCCTCGAGCCGGAGCAGCTGTGCGTGGGGGTGGAGCAACAGCAGATGCGAGAGGGTGCCTGGAAGCGGATGGTGAGCTGGACGTCGGCGCGGTTGGGACAGGCCGTGGGGAACTCAGTGTTGAAGTAGCTGTCACCGCACTCCCAGCCCTCGACGAAGCCGGGGTGGTGGCGGAACTCGTCGGCGCTCTGCATCGGGCTGCCGACGACGAACCGCAGGCCCTTGGGGAAAGGCCGGACGCTGGTGCAGTCGGTGACGCCCGCCTTGTGGTAAATGGCCTGCGGTCCCACGGGGAGGATCTGCTGATCGCCGTTGTAGAGGGTGGGCATCCAGTAGCCGGACAGGTCGCCGGGAGTTTTGCAGGTGCTGCCGGCCTCCAGCGAGGCCGTCGTGCTGTAGGCGTCGGTGGTGGTGTCCCCATGAACGTGTGGTCGTGGGACTTGCCGGGCTGCTGCAGGTAGACGATGGGGTCGTCGGGCCTGGTGTGGGTGACCGAGCAGTTGGCCTGGAACTCGTGGAAGTAGCGGTGGGGCGGGTCCTGCGTGGGCGACGTCACGCCAGCTCCGCGGCGCGGGCGTTCGCGGGCGCCCACTCCACGCGATGGCGGCGTCCGTCGCCGGCTCACCGGAGGCCCCGGAGGGCCACGACTACCTCCCCGCCAACGAGCCGGTCACCGGTTCGATCTCCGTGACATGGAGACCTCCTCCTGTGCTGTGGGGGTCAGGGAGCGCTGGGTCGGACATGGGAGCGCTCTCCCGCCGAGGAGTGTTGGGGGCATGCCATCAAGATGTCAAGGGATCGGGCAGAAGGGGATCCGGAAAGATTTCAAGTTCCGAAGGGTTGCCGGGGGTTGTGACTCATCAGTTAAATCAAGACGTGAACTAAGCGTCGGGGTGTAGCCCTTGGCGTGTCGATCCGCCTGCCGTCTCGGCGGCGTCCCGTGTTCCTTTCCCAACACACCCGCAGGGACCTCCATGAGACTGAGATCCATGGGCGTCGTGCTCGCCGCCATGGCGGTGCTGCTCGCGCTACCCGTTCCCCACGCGGCCACCGCGGCCGAAGTGCCCCTGTCTCAGGGCCGAACGGCGACGTCCTCCTCCACCGAGAACGCCGGCACACCGGCCGCCTACGCCGTCGACGGCGACACCGGCACCCGCTGGTCGTCGGCCGCGAGCGACGCGCAGTGGCTGCAGGTCGATCTGGGCGCCACGGCCACCATTTCAAAGGTCGTCCTCAACTGGGAGGCGGCCTACGGCAAGGACTACAAGATCCAGACCTCCGCCGACGGCAGCACCTGGACCGACCTGACCTCCGTCACCGGCGGCGACGGCGGAACCGACAGCCTCGACGTCCTGGGCCAGGGCCGCTACGTCAGGATGTACGGCGTCCACCGCGCGACCCAATGGGGCTACTCCCTCTGGGAGTTCCAGGTCTTCGGCACCTCCGGCACGGGCACGGCCTCCTGCGACACGGCGAACGCCGCGAAGGGCAGGCCCGCCTCGGCCTCCTCCACGGAGAACGCGGGCACTCCCGCCTCCGCCGCCTTCGACGGCGACACCGGCACCCGCTGGTCCAGCCAGGCCTCAGACCCGCAGTGGGTGCAGGTCGACCTCGGCTCGGTCAAAAGCCTGTGCAAGGTCGACCTGACCTGGGAGGCCGCCTACGCCAAGGAGTTCCAGATCCAGGCCTCCGCGGACGGCCAGAGCTGGACGACCCTCAAGAGCGTCACCGGCGCGAGCGGCGGCACGGCCTCCTACGACGTCACCGGCTCCGGCCGCTACGTCCGCATCAACGGCACAGTCCGCGCCACGGGTTACGGCTACTCCCTGTGGGAGGCGGCGATCCACACCGCAACCGGCGGCGCCACTCCCCCGGTCCAGGGCGGCGGCGACCTCGGGCCGAACGTCATCGTCGTCGACCCCAGCACCCCCAACCTGCAGCAGAAGTTCGACGACGTCTTCGCCAAGCAGGAGTCCAGCCAGTTCGGCACCGGCCGCTACCAGTTCCTGCTCAAGCCCGGCACCTACAACGGCATCAACGCCCAGATCGGCTTCTACACCTCGATCTCGGGGCTCGGCATCAACCCGGACGACACCCAGATCAACGGTGACATCACGGTCGACGCGGGCTGGTTCAACGGCAACGCCACCCAGAACTTCTGGCGTTCGGCGGAGAACCTCGCCATCACGCCGTCCAACGGCACCGACCGCTGGGCCGTCGCCCAGGCCGCGCCCTTCCGCCGCATCCACGTCAAGGGCGGCCTCAACCTGGCCCCGAACGGCTACGGCTGGGCCTCCGGCGGTTACATCGCCGACACAAAGATCGACGGCACCGTCGGTCCGTACTCCCAGCAGCAGTGGTACACCCGCGACAGCTCCGTCGGCGGCTGGACCAACGGCGTGTGGAACATGACGTTCACCGGAGTCCAGGGCGCCCCGGCGACCAACTTCGACTCGGGCCCGTACACCACCCTCGACACCACGCCCGTCTCCCGCGAGAAGCCCTTCCTCTACCTCGACGGCAGCACCTACAAGGTGTTCGTGCCCGCCAAGCGCACCAACGCGCGCGGCGTGTCCTGGCCGGCGAACGCCGGCACCTCCATCCCGCTCGACCAGTTCTACGTCGTCAAGCCGGGCGCCACCGCCGCCACCATCAACCAGGCCCTCGCCCAGGGCCTCAACCTCCTGTTCACCCCCGGGGTCTACCACCTCGACCAGACCATCGACGTCACCCGCGCCGACACCGTCGTCCTCGGACTGGGCCTGGCCACGCTCGTGCCGGACAACGGCATCGACGCCATGCACGTCGCCGACGTCGACGGCGTCCGCCTGGCCGGCTTCCTCATCGACGCGGGCTCCGTCAACTCCGACACCCTGCTGCGGATCGGACAGCCCGGCGCGAGCGCCGACCACTCGGCCGACCCGATCACCATGCAGGACGTGTTCGTGCGCATCGGCGGCGCCGGACCCGGCCTCGCCACCAACGCGGTCGTCGTCAACAGCGACGACGTCGTCATCGACCACACCTGGCTGTGGCGCGCCGACCACGGCAGCGGCGTCGGCTGGGACACCAACCGCGCCGACTACGGCCTGCGCGTCAACGGCGACGACGTCCTGGCCACCGGACTGTTCGTGGAGCACTTCAACAAGTACGACGTCCTGTGGAGCGGCGAACGCGGCCGCACCATCTTCTTCCAGAACGAGAAGGCCTACGACGCCCCGAACGCCGCCGCCATCACCCATGACGGCATCGTCGGCTACGCGGCCTACAAGGTCGCCGACACCGTGACCCAGCACGAGGCGTGGGGCCTGGGCAGCTACTGCAACTACACCGCCGATCCGTCGATCGTCCAGGCACACGGCTTCCAGGTCCCGGTCATCGCCGGAGTGAAGCTGCACGACGTGCTCGTGATCTCCCTCGGCGGCAAGGGCCAGTACGCCCACGTCGTGAACAACACCGGCGCCCCGACCTCGGGGACAGACACCGTGCCGTCGAAGCTGACGTCGTTCCCGTAACCGACCTGGCCGGTGACATTCCGCACCGCTCGCACCGCCGACCGCCTGCCGGGACCGCGACCGCGGCACCCGGCAGGCGCTCCTTCGTCCACACGTGTCTGGGCTGATGAGCCGGTGCTGGCGAGCCCACCGCACCTTCTTCACGATCTCAGGCACCGCACTGTCCACGCTCGCCGCCCACTGGGCCAACGCACCCGGCGCCGCTCGCCCCGGCCAGAGGCCAACGCCTGGTCGGCGAGGACCTGGTGGCCTTCCTCGACCGAACCACCCAGCACCTCGCCGCACTCCCCACCGAGCAGCGTCAGCACACCGCCCACCTCGACGCCCACCTGACCACCATGACCGACCAGCCCTGGCACGGCCGCTACACGCCCGCCCTCGCCCTCCGGCTGCACCCCCGGCGGCCGTCATCCCAGACCATCGCCTGGCACCGCTTCGACCTGCGCCACCACACACGCCAGCCAGTACTGGATGGCCGCCATGCACAACGCCTACGCCCTCGGAAACCACGGCCTGGGCGCCGGCCTGCTTGGCGACCTCACCTACCCGGCCGCCTGGCGCGGTAGCCACGCCACCGCCGCCGGCACCTCCACCACGCCCTCACCCGCGCCCAACGCCCCGCTGCACACTGAGCTGTGACCTGTGAGGCCCGCCGTCGGCCTGCTCCGGTCCGGCGGCGCGGGGTGGACGGTGTGCACGTTGCTACTCTGTTGCGATGAGCCCGGGCCAGCCAGCAGCGGAGCCGCCGGAGGCGGAGCGGCGTCGGCGACCGCGGGGGGCGGTCCGTGAGGGCCTGGTCGCGGCGGGGCTCGACCTGGCGCGAGCGGGTGGTCCGGATGCCGTGGTGCTCCGCGAGGCGACGCGGATCGTGGGTGTGGTGCCGAATGCGGCCTACCGGCACTTCGCCGACCGTGACGAGCTGTTGGCCGAGGTCTGTGCGGCGGCGATGCGTGAGCTGGCCGACCGTATGGCGGCCGGCATCGCCCGGGTGCGCGGTGCATACGGCAATCCGTGGGCTGCGCGCGATCGGCTGCGCGCCATCGGTACGGCGTACCTCGACTTCGCCCGGGAGGAGCCGGGGCTGTTCGCGACCGCGTTCGCGGTGCCGCAGCGGCATGCGTACGGGGTGGCGAACGGCGGGGCCGGCGGGGAACGCATGCCGCTGGACCATCTTCGCGCGGTCCTGGACGAGCTGGTCGACGCCGGCGCGCTCGACGCGCGGCGCCGGGAGGGCATTGAGTATCCGATCTGGTCCCAGGTACACGGGCTGGCCGTGCTCCTCGGTCAGGGCCCGCTGCGGGAGGTCCCCGAGGTGGACCGTCAACGCATCGAGGAGCGGACCCGCGCCTTCGTCGAAGACAGTCTGGCGTAGGCCGCCCGGCTGCGCTCCTCCTACTGGGCGTCAGACGGTACCGGCTGGTCGCAGTTCGGCCACCCGGAAGGGCCGCCGCCACCCGCCGCGGCGGTGCGCGGGTTGTCGGCGGTTAGGAGCGCGCCGTCGAGGTGGCGGAGAAGGGCACACAGGTCGCGACGGAACGCTCCAGCGTCTCCCCCGACACCGTGGGGAGCCGGGCAGAAACGTACAGCTGCAGGCACCCCGCGACGGTCAGGCCCTGATCGGGCTCCGTGTCCTGAAGGACCACTCCGATCCGGGTCCGCCAGGACTGCCCGGCGAGGACCGGGTCCTCGCCCAGGCCCCGGACGTCGCCCGCGCTGCGCCGAGGAAGCCCTCCAGGATCTCCACCGTGGTGGTCTTCCCTGCGCCGTCAAGGGCCGAGGAAGGCGAACGCCTCGCCCCGGCGGACCCGTAGATCGAGACCGCGTACAGCTTCGAACGCTCCGTACCGCATGCGCAGGTCCAAAACGCTCATCACGGTCTCGGGGCCGGAGGTGGCGGTGCTCCCCTGCCAAGCCCAGTCCCCCGGGAGCTCCTGCGGTGCCGCACCGCCGAAGGGGACGTGCTCCATGTCAGTCCAGCGCTTGTTCGTCACGGGAGTACGGCGAGGTCGCGGACAGTACCGTCTCCACCAGACCTGTCTGCAGGTCCAGCACGTGTCCCGACACTACGATGCGGTCGGCGACAAGCGGCGACGATCGCAGCCGCTGCACGTCGGCGCGTACCGTGACGTGCGGGTCGACGATGGCCGCGGCCTGCAGGCCGGCGTCGGCGAGGCCGGTCCGGGCGGCGAACCCGTGGCGGAAGTCGTCGTCGGCCAGGAAGCCCGAACCGCACTGGGTGTGGTGGATGACCGCCACTTCCATCGGTGGTGCGGCGGCTGCTCCCATCTGCCTCCCGCAGCGACGTGACGAGCGCGATGTCGAAGATCGTGCCGTCGTTGACCCGACCGCCCGCGTTACGCACCACGAGCGCGTCGTTCTGGTCGACGCCGAGGAACCGGGCCGGCTCCACCCGCGGGTCGATACAGGTGACGATCAGGACTCCGGTCTTCGGTATCGGGTTCAGCTGCGCGAGCCGGCCGGACTCGGCGTATGCGCGGTTGCGGCGCGCGAGCTCATCGAACGCGGACATGCTGTCCTTCCTTTCCGGTAGGGGTGATGGGTGTGGGCGCTGTGCACCGGATGTGGTCAGCCGAGCGCGGCGGCCTCCGGCGTCGCGACCTGCCGGGCGGTCCCCGGCCTCGCGACCAGGCGGCGCAGGGAGACGACGTGCAGGGCGAGCAGGAGCGGGACGCCCGCGGTCGGGATCAGGACGATCGGGAGCAGGGCGAGCGCATCGCTCGGCGGGGTGGTGTGTACGATCCCGTAGCCGGTCAGGCCGCCGAGGACCAAAGCGGTGACCAGGTCGAGTGTGCCGAGCGCGTGGAACCAGACCGCGCCGCGGTGACCGGTTCCCCGGGCGAGCCGGCGGGCCACGAACGGTGCCCGTATCCCGACCGCCATGTCGCCGAGGCCGGCCGGAATGGCGAACAGCGCGGACAGATGCCCCAGGGCCATCACGATCAGGAACGAGACGCCGGCGATCCGGAAGGCGTGCGGCAGGGTGCTGCGGCTCAAGGAACCCGGGGCGGCGAGGGCGCGGGCGACGGCCGGAATCCGGCTCGTCGCCAACAGCGCGATCAGGGATCCACCGGCGGCGATCCCCAGCCAGGGTGGCCCGTCCGGGGTGCCCTGGTAGTGGCCCCGCGCGGCAATGACCGCGCTGGCGGCCAGCCAGCCGCCGAGGACTACGCCGGCCGTGATCGCCAGCGATGCCGCCCGCGCGGGCGACGAGCCGGCGCTGCGTGCGCCGCGGTACAGCACGAGGCAGGTGACGGCCGGGAAGCCGATCGCGCCAACGAGGCAAATGAGCCATACGTACCAAGGTGGGCTGTACATGATCTCGGTTCCTCCACTTCTGCAGAGAGACAGCGTTAGTGGACGCTGTCCACAAATATACGTGGACACTGTCCACTTAGATAGACTCTGCGGGTCCCCAGGCGACAGGCAGCCCGGCGAGTCCTCCCGTCAGGCGGTCGGTGAGCAAGCGCAGCTCGGTGCGGCGGACGGCCGGCCGCAGGCCGGACAGGCACGCGGGGATCCGGGCGAACGCCTCGAGGATTCGACTCGGGCGAGAGCGGCGCCGAACGTCACCTCCGCTGAGGAAAAGGTCGAGGCGCCACAACGGGAACCTGGAGCAGTGGGCGATCGCAGTGCTGGCCCGTCAGCAGCCGTTCGCCACAGGCATCATGCGGCGGCGCACCGCTCAGCATCGTCCGTCAGTACATCGAGGGCCAGAAACGGCCCACCTGACCGTCCCCCGAAGCCACAGCGAACTCCGCCGCTGCGCGGCTCCGGGCCGAAGAAGCGTTTCCCTCCCCGGCTGAAGCCGGGGATACCCACGCAAGATCAGAGATGGAAGCAACTGCCCGTTCAGGACTCGGTGGGCAGGAGCTGGACCAGTGGCGGCACGCGGCAGGAGGCTCAGCCTTGCGGCTCTTGCGGCTTGACGTCGAGGTCGCGCAGGCTTTGGTCCTTGAGCTCGGTGCGGGCCTCCGTACGGTGGCCACGGGCGATGTAATCCCGCACGATCGCCTCGATCGCGTCCTGGGGCGATCCGATCCCCGCCAGGACCATCACTTCCACCACGAGTTCGGCGTCGAGACTGATATTGACCTTGGCCACCGTGCCCCCTCATCGCGTCGCATCCGCACTCTAGCTGCTCACGGTTCCGTAGCATGCGCTCAAGATCGATGTGAGGCTCCAACAGCTGTTACTCGGCGCGGCGTCGGCGTCGCCGCGGTGCGCGAGGCTGGAATCCTCTGCGGCCATCGCGGGAAAGTGAGGATTCTGGATCTTTCGAGGAGGCTGAGGTGGCGCGGGAGCGGATGGTATTGGGGGAAGTACTGGCTGCGGCCGAGGCGGCCGCGCCGGTGGACTCCCTGGACGTGGTGGCGCGCGACCTGCGCGAGCCGTACGGCGCGCGGTACGTGTCCTTCCTGTTCCTCGACCTGATCGGCGAGCGCGTGGTGCGGGTGGCGGAGGACGCCACCACCCTGCACGGGCACAGCAGCGAGCGGATCCCGCTCACCGGCAGCCTCTACGACCAGGTCTTGCGCACCCAGAAACTGGTCCGCGTCCCGGACGACCCCAGCGGGCACGGGCACCGCATGATCGCCCCCGTCACCAACCGGGGCGACGCCATCGGCTTTCTGGAACTCTCCCTGCCCAACGCCATCGATGTCAGCGACGCCACGCTGGAGGAGGTGGAGCAGGCGGCTCACGCCCTCGCCTACATCGTGGTCACCGACCGCCGCTTCACCGACCTCTACCACTGGGCCCAGCGCACCGCCCCCGTCAGCCTGGCCGCCGAAATCCAACGCCAGCTCCTGCCCACCGCCCCCTCCTGCGAGGCCGCCCAGTTCACGCTGGCCTGCGCCCTGGTGCCCGCCGAGAGCGTCGCCGGCGACACCTACGACTACGCCCTGGACCGCGAGACCCTGCACCTGTCCCTGACCGACGCCATGGGGCACGACCTCAACGCCGCGCTCATCGCCACCCTTCTCGTCAACGCCTCCCGAGGCGCCCGCCGTGCCGCGGCCCCCTTGGCCGAGCAGGCCGCCCGCGCCCACCACGCCCTGCTCGCGCACAAGCCCGCGGTCCTGGCCACCGGACAGCTCCTGCGGATCGCCCTGGATGGAACCGGAGCGCAGCTCGTCAACGCCGGCCACCGAGGCTGCGCGAGGGCACCGTCGAAGAAGTGCTCCTGCGCGCCGATCTGCCCTTCGGCGTCGAAGGGCAGCACCGGTACCGGGTACAGGACATCGACCTGCACCCCGGTGACCGGCTGGTGCTGTACACCGACGGCATGCAGGAACGCCGCGCGGCATCCGTCGACTTGCCCGCCCTCATGGCCGCCACCGCCACCGAGCATCCGCGCGAGATGGTACGCGCCCTCGTCGCAGCCGTCACCGACGCCAGTGACGGCAGGCTCCAGGACGACGCCACCGTGATGTGCCTGGACTGGCACGGTCCCACCACCCAGGGACGCCAAGCCCACGCCGGAGCCAACACCTGAAACGGCCACTCCATGCCTAGGTGGTGCGGGTCATGACATTGCTGACGGTGGGTCTGGGGTGGTCGGCGGGGCGGGATCGGTTGTGGACGGTCTGGCGCGGATGATGGCTTGGTCTCCTCGTGGACCGAACAGGTGCAGGATCTCCACGGCGCTCGCGTCCGCGGGGCCGAACCAGTGGGGCTCGGTGGTGTCGAACTCGGCCACTTCGCCGGGCCGCAGCGTGAAGTCCTGCGCCCCGAGGATGAGGCGTAGCCGACCGGCGAGGACGTACAGCCATTCGTAGCCCTCGTGGGTGACCAGTTCCGGCTGGCGGGGTGCCAGTACCTGCTTGAAGACCTGCACTCGGCCCGGGTACTGCGTCAGGGGCACGAGGACGCTCCCGCGCTCCCTGTGCAGGGGCCGGAGGTGCACCCGAGGGTCACCGCTGGCCGGCGCGGCCACCAGCTGGTCGAGTGCGACGTGGTGCGCCCGCGCCAGCGGGATGAGCAGGTCCAGAGTCGGGTGCCGCTTGCCCGATTCCACCCGGGACAGCGTGCTGACCGAGATCCCGGTCATGGCTGCGAGTGCCTCGAGCGTGAGTCCCCGTTCCCGGCGCAGCCTGCGCAGCCGGGGCCCGATGCCATCGAGAATCCGCTCCAGCTCCGCGTCCCTGGATCCTGTGTTCATCGCTCCAGTTTTGCAGAGTCCGCAAAATTGATGGCCTGCGGCCGCCGCCCGGGCCGAGCCTTGCCGAGCATTGTTCCCGGACATCAGAGGTAGACCGTGACCGCGACGACACACCCTGTTCAACCCATGCTGAGAGCGCGCAGACGCTGGACGGTACTGGCCGTCTGCTGCCTGAGCATGTTCCTGGTGGGCCTGGACACCACCATCGTCAATGTAGGTCTGCCCGCCATCGGGCGCGGCCTGGATGTCGACACGCGCGGTCTCGAATGGACCGTGGACGCCTACACCCTCGTCCTGGCCAGTCTCCTGATCTCCTCCGGCGCACTGGCAGACCGTTTTGGACGCCGCCGAGTGTTCCAGTGCGGGCTGGCCGTGTTCGGCGCGGCCTCACTGGTCTGCGCGCTCGCCCCGTCGGCGGGCGTACTCATCGCGGCGCGCGCCCTGCAGGGCATCGGTGCCTCGATGCTCAGCCCCGTGGCGCTCGCGATCGTGGTGAACGCGATGCCAGACCCGAAGGAACGGGCGCAGGCGATCGGCATCTGGGCGTCAGTGTTCGGACTGAGCATGGCCGCCGGACCCGTCACGGGCGGCGCGCTGCTCGCATGGCTCGACTGGCGGGCGCTGTTCTGGATCAACGCACCCGTCATCGTGGCCGCTCTGCTGCTCAGTGCGGTGTTCGTGCCGGAGTCCCGGGCACAGCGGGCCCGGCGACTCGACCTGCCCGGCCAGGTCCTGCTGACCATGATCCTCGCAGTCGTGGTCGGCGTCCTGATCGAAGGGCCGCGCTTGGGCTGGACGTCGCCTGCGGCACTGGCGGGATACACATGGGCTGCCGTGGCGACAGCCGGATTCGTGTGGGTCGAGTCCCGCCGACGTGATCCGCTGATGGATCTGCGGCTCTTCGGACGCCCGGTCTTCAGCGGTGCCGTCATGGGCGCGGTGGCGGTCTTCGTCGCGCTGAACATGACACTTCTGCTGAACACCCTCTACCTGCAGCACACTCGGCAATGGACGCCGCTGGCCGCCGGCGTGGCGACCTTGCCCTTGGCCGTCGCAGCGACCGTCTGCGCCCCCTGGTCCGGCCGCATGGTCGGCCGCGCGGGACCGAGGCTGCCGCTGCTCCTCGCCGGCGGTTTCATCACGGTCGGCGGGCTCTGCCTGGTCCGGCTCACCCCGCACACGAGCGTCCTCCTGCTTCTGACCGCATACTCGCTCATCGGCATCGGCTTTGGCTTCGCCAACGCCCCGATCACCAACACCGCGGTCAATGGACTGCCACCCGCCCGCGCCGGCGTAGCCGGGGCGATCACCTCCACCGCACGCCAACTCGGCTCCGCCCTCGGTATCGCTCTCGCCGGCGGCCTGGTCACGGCCGCCAGCCCGGCGGGGCTCGCACACGCGTCCCGCCCGGGCTGGATCCTGGTCGCCGCCTGTGGCGTACTGCTCTTCCTCGTCGCCCACGTATCACGGCCGAAGGAGGCCACCACGGCCCCCACCTCCCCACAAGCGCGGTGAGCCGCGTGACTCACCGCAACGCACCGTTGTCCGTTGCAGGGCGTCGCCGCCTCGTCGAGCGCTGCCGAAATCGCCCCCATTGCTCACGTCGCCGCTGAGTTGGGAATCTCCCGCGTCTGCGCCTCAAAGTGGGTGAACCGCTACCGCAGATTCAGCGAGATCGGGCTCTTGGACCGCTCCTCGACGCCACGACACCAGCCGACGGCCACCCCGGCCCCGCCCGGCACGGACCCGGCCGTCGTCGCCGTCCGCGCTCGCGCACCGGGCGACCCGGACGTGGCACCGCCCGGCGTCGACAGCCGCGACAGCCGGCGGCCCTGGCGGTCCTACGCTGTTCAGCACTTGCGGGTCGCGGGGGAGCTGGACTGCTGATGGAGAGCACCTGCTGGACGGGCTTCGACGTGCCCGTCGGCCAGCTGCTCATCGCCGACGCGGACGGTGCGCTCGCCTCCCCCACCTCCCTGCCCGTGCCGGGCAGAAGGGCGGCCGGGTCGTCGGGGTGAACTCAAGGATTTCCGGTTGCCGTTGGGGCTGCGGCACCGAGTTCCGGGAACGGGTGTGGGCCGCGTTCGACGACGTGCCCTATGGCGGAACGGTCACGTACGGCGAGATCACCGCGCGCATCGACGCCCACCGTGCCGTCGTACGGGTCGTCGGCGGGGCCGTCAGCGCCAGCCCCCTGCTCATCGTGTGCCCCTGCCACCGGGGCATCGGTGCGGACGTGGGCGGACTCGACCGCAAGCCATGGCTGTTGACCCTGGAGGGCGTAGTGCGGGCCCGGCAGTGCTCCGCTCCCCCACGGGCCTGCCCGCACTGCCAGGGACTACCGGCGGGGCATCAGCGCCGTCCCGGGTGCGCGCCTTCAGTGGTGCGGGACGGTGACCACCGTCAGCATCAGGCCCTTGTCGACCAGCCAGCGCCCCTCGAAAGCGCTCAGGCGCACGCCGTCCACCGTGGGCCCGGGGACCAGGAGCCGGGCGTGGAAGCGGCCGCGCACGCCGTGGCCCGGTTCGGTGAAGAACTCGATGTCGGCCTCGGAGAAGTTGAGCTGGGCGTGGGTGAGGGGGAACCACGCCTTGTAGACGGACTCCTTGGCGCTGAACAGCAGACGGTCCCAGTGGACGGTGGGGCGGGCGGCCCGCAGCCCGCGGTGCCGGTGCTGTTCGGTGGGCAGCGAGATGCTCTCGAAGACACCGTCCGGCAACTGTCCGTGCGGTTCGGCGTCGATGCCGAGGGAGGCCAGGTCCGGGGTGCGCACCAGTGCGGCGGCGCGGTAACCGTCGCAGTGGGTCATGGTGCCGGTCAGCCCGTCGGGCCATACCGGGGCACCGCGCGCGCCGCTCAGGACAGGTCCGGGCGGCACGCCGAGCTTCTCCATGGCGCGTCGGGCACAGACTCGTACGGACGTGAACTCCCGGCGGCGTTTGTCGACCGCCCGTGCCACACGCTGCTCCTCCTCGGGATACAGCGCGGCGCCCCGGGCCTCCTCGTCACCGAACGCTTCCACGGCCGCCACGGGCTGCGGGAGCAGTTCCTCGATCACGGGGTCAGACCTCCGTCGGTGGGGTTCAGCAGTGTGCGGCACAGCCGCCCAGGGAGCGTCCGGCGCTCGTGCCGCGGTGTGTCCGCTTGGAGCCCTCTCACCCTCTCGGGTCGAGCGGGCAGTTGCCCGCGGCTCCGGCTCCGGCACGCGGAGCTGGCGGCGCCGGACGTGCGGCGGTCTTTCCCCGCCCGGAGCGCGCGAACCGCCCGACTCGAACACCGGCAGGCGCAGCACGGCCCGCCGCGGCACATGCGCGGTCACCCGTCCGGGGTGAGCGCGGTGGCATGGTGTTCGCCCTTGCCGACGCCCAGGCCGAGGTGGACGTCGATGTCGTCGGTGTCGATCACGTGCGGTGTCCTCCGGTCGTCCTCACCGGCCCCGGCACGGCACAAGGGGAGGTGGTCATGCCAACTCCGCAGGCAGGTACGCCTGTTGCGGGGTTACGAAGACGGCAATGGGGAGGGCAACTCCTCTGCGCAGCGGTCCCTGTCGTGGGCGCTCCGCCGGCGGCGCGGGGACGCAGGGCCCCTGCGCGGCCGTCGTTCCGTCAGGATGCGAGGACCACGCTGAGCGGCGTGGTCTTTTGCGGACGGGCCGCCCGGCGTCCCGGGCCTCCCGCCCTGACGGGGGCCTCGATGGGCCCCGCCGGCGCGGGGTGTCCGGTTGGAGCGAAGCGGAAGCCCACGCCGCGCACCGTGGTGATCCATTCGTCGTGCCCCAACTTCTTGCGCAGGCTCCCGACATGGGTGTCCACCGTGCGGCTCCGACTGTTCCAGGGGGCGCCCCACACCTTGGCCATGATCTCCTCCCGGGAGATGACCGTCCCCGGGCGGGACACCAGGAGGTGGAGCAGGTCGAACTCCTTCTCGGTGAGGGAGAGTTCCCGCTTGCCGACCCGGGCCACCCGGGCGGCCGCGTCCGTCTTCACCGGCAGGTCCGGGACGGGAGCGGCCTCGGGGGGCCGTGGTGCACGGGCTCGCCGCATGATCGCTTCGATGCGGGCCACCAGTTCGCGGAACCCGAAGGGTTTGTCGAGGCAGTCGTCGGCGCCCGCCCGCAGCGCCCGTACCCGGGTGGCCTCGGTACGGTCGCCGCTGAGCGCCAGCACGGGCACGTCGGCGATGGCCCTGATGTCACGGCAGATGTGCGGACCGGGCAGGTCGGGAAGGCTCAGGTCCAGCAGGACGAGGTCGGCCTGCCGGCAGGACCGCAGAGCCTCTCCTGTCATCGCTGCCTGATCCACCTCGTATCCCTGCCGTCGCAGATCGGCGGCGACGCATCGGGCCAGGCTCTGGTCACTTTCCACGAGAAGTATGCGCACGCGGGGTCCTCTGTTCTAGGCGATGCGGTCGGCAAACGGACATCGTCTGTCGGTCGGTCACGGCGCCGTCCCCCGATGGGGTCGGCATCCGGGGCCGTCCAGGACAGAGAAAACGTCGATGGTCTCTTCGGCGTTGCGCGCAGGTCCTTTCCGTTGTGGAGGCCTTTGCGTAGGACATCGTAGCGGGACTCGCCGGGGGTGAACATCTCGGCATTGCACTCCTGTGACGTGTGCCTTTCACGCTCCTGGAGACTTTGCACTCGTCTGACAAGTCTTTGCGCAGCTCTTCAGCGGCCTTGACGGAGCGGGCCGCTGTGGTGAAGCTCGAAACCGCCGATCCGCTTTCCGGCCCCGGCGCGGCCGGGGCCGGAAAGCAGTCGCAATCGATATTCCGGCGCACGTAATTCGGGTACGGCGTGCCCGAGGGATCGTCATGAAATCGCCCTGGAGGAAAGGAAGCAACCAGACATGACATCCACCGCGTTCGTCTTCCCGGGCCAGGGCTCGCAGCGCGTCGGCATGGGTGCCGACTTCGTGCGGCGGCGTCCCGACCTGCTCGACACGTACTACCGCACCGCCGACGACATCCTGGGCTTTCCGCTGTCCCGGCTGTGCCACGAGGGACCGGTCGAGGCCCTGCGGGACACCGCGGTCACCCAGCCCGCGGTCTTCCTGACCAGCATCATCGTCCTGGACGTGCTCCGTGCCCACGATGTGGAACCCGCTGTCGTCGCCGGGCACAGCCTCGGTGAGTACGCCGCCGCCGTGTGCGCGGGCGTGCTCCCCTGGCAGGAGGCCCTGCGCCTGGTACGGCTGCGCGGTCGGCTGATGGCCGAGGTCAACGAGCGGGTGCCGGGAACCATGACGGCCGTGGTGGGCCTGAGCCTGCCGGACGTACAGGTCCTGTGCGACCGGGTCGCAGCCGAGACGGGCCAGGTGGTCGAGGTGGCCAACGACAACGAGCCCGCCCAGATTGTGGTCTCCGGCCAGACGGAGGCGGTCCGGGCAGTGGCCGAGGCCGCGAAGGAGGCGGGCGCCCGCCGCGTCGTGCCGCTTGGAGTGGGAGCGCCCTTCCACTGTTCGCTGATGAACGAGATCGAGGCCGAGTTCGCCGAGGCGCTGGCCGGGGTGGAGTTCCGTGATCCGGAGGTGCCCATGATCTCCAGTGTCACTGCCGCCCCGGTGACCCGCGCGGAAGAGGTCGTCGCCGCGCTGCGCCGGCAACTGGCCGAGCCGGTGCGGTGGACCGAGACCGTGCGCACGATGGCCGACCTGGGGGTGCGGCAGTACGTGGAGGTCGGGCCCGGACGGGTGCTCTCCCGCCTGTGCCGGAAGATCGACGCCGACGCCCGTAGCCACACCACCGGAACCGTCGAGGAGCTCGCCGCGACCGTCGACGCTCACCTGGCGGACGGAACGGCCGGGGCCGACCGGGCCGACACGGTGACCGCCTCCGCCTGACCCGCGCCCCGACGACCCCGCGGCCGCCGCTTGTTCCGACGCAACCGACTGGTCCGGCCCAGTCGCCGACGAGGCTGCCTGCCGGTTCGGGATGCCGCTGGACGGCTCCCCGTCAGGTCAACGGTTCACGGCGGGCCGACTGGTTGCCGGTGAGACCGCCTGATTCCCGGTGACCAACGGTCCCCGGTGGGGCCGTCTGATTCCGGTCCCTCCGGTCTCCCGGCGCGGACCGCCGGTTGCCGACCGGACCGGCGACGCCGTCCAACCGCTTGCCGACGCCGCCCGACCGCTTCCACGACAGGGCTCAGCGGCTCTGCGTGGGCACGCGGGCTTGTCCCCACACACTCGGAGGTATGCGCATCATGCTGCGCAAGGTGCTCATCGCCAACCGTGGCGAAATCGCTGTCCGCGTGGCCCGGGCCTGTCGGGACGCCGGCATCGCGAGCGTGGCCGTCTACGCC